>JARLIJ010000118.1 GCA_031291795.1 Acetobacteraceae bacterium
CGCCTTCAGGTTGGGCGACTGGAACAGCCCGAAGCCGGCGCCGCACAGCGCCATGCGCCAGACGATGTCGCCCACCGAGTGAGTATCCGCCGACAGCCCGGCCAGCAGCACCGACCCGAGACTCAGCGCCGCGAGGCCGATCCCGCCCAGCAACCCGGTCGGCCAGCGTTCGGTCAGCCGCGCGGCGATCGGCGCCATCACCGCGGTCACCGCGGGCCAGGGCGTCATCAAGAATCCGGTCGCCACCTGGCTGCGGCCGAGGACGGCCTCAAACAGGAAGGGCAGGGCAACGAAGCTGATGCCCTGGACGGTGAAGGAACACACCGCGGTCGCCGCCGACAGGGCGAACACCGGCCGGCGGAACAGGTCCAGCGGCAGCATTGGCGCCGGGTGGTGCGCCTGGCGGCGCCACAGCAGCAGGCCGCAACTGATTGCGACCACGGCTTCCGGCACGCTGCGCCAGATCGGCGCGTCGTGGGAGGCCTCGCCCATTGCGAAGATCAACAGGCCGAAACAGCCGGCGGCCAGCACCCCCGCCGCCGGGTCGAAGCCGTATCCGCTGCGCGGCGTGGCCGGCAGAGTGCGCCAGGCCAGGGCGAGCGCCACCGCACCGAACGGCAGGTTGGCGGCGAACAGCCAGGGCCAGGACGCGACCGAGAGAATGCCGGATGCCACGGTCGGGCCGATGGTGAAGAACACCCCGACGATCAGCGCATTGAGCCCGACGCCGCGGCCCAGCAGGCGGGACGGGTAGACGAAGCGGATCAGGGCGGTGTTGACGCTCATGATCGCCGCCGCGCCCAGGCCCTGGACGGCGCGGGCCACCGCCAACGCCGCCAGGTCGGGCGCCATCGCGCAGGCCAGCGAAGACATGGTGAACATGGCCAGGCCGGTGATGTAGACGGTGCGGTGACCCACGACCTCGCCCAACGACGCACAGGGCAGCAGCGCCGCGGTCATCGCCATCTGGTAGGCGGCGACGATCCAGACCGCACCCGCGGCGCTGGTGTGCAGGTCGGTCGCCATGGCGGGCAGGGCGGTGTTGGCGATGGCGGTATCCAGGGTCGCCATGGCGACCGCGACCAGAATCGTCGCCATCGCGGCCGCGCGGCGACGGCCCTGCAGGCCATCGGCTGCGCCGCCCGAGGCAGGCGGCGACGCAATGATGGAGGACATACGGAACGGGCTCCTCGGCAGGTCGGATCAGCCTCGCATGGGCGACGCGACTTCGACGCTCAGACTGGCGCCACTCGGGGAATTTGCCAAATTGATAAGGCGGATGGAAACATCGGTTGCCGCGATACTGGAGCGGGCATGAACCTGCGCCGCATCGACCTGAACCTGCTGGTCGCCTTCGACGCCCTGATGGCGGAGGGCCAGGTGACCCGTGCGGCCCGCCGCCTCGGCCTCAGCCAGCCGGCGATGAGCGGCACGCTGGCGCGGCTGCGCACCTTGTTCGGCGACACGCTGCTGGTGCGCACGGCGACCGGGATGCAGCCGACACCACGGGCGCTCGCCCTTGCCGGGCCGGTGCGCCAGGTGCTGCAGCAAACCGAGCGGCTGCTGCAGAACGAGACGGCGTTCGATCCGGCGACGGCGCGGCAGACCTTCCGCGGACGCATGTCGGACGTGCTGGAGTTCCTGCTGCTGCCCGCCCTGCTGCCGCGGCTGGAGGCAGCACCGGGCCTGTCGCTGGAGCTGCTGCACCTGGCGCCGGTCGGCACTGTGGCGGCACTGGAGGCGGACGAGATCGACTTCGCCGTCAGCATGGTGCTGGACCACACCGGTGCGATCCGCGCGGAGCGGCTGATCCAGGACCGCATGGTCTGCGTGATGGCGGCGGACCACCCGGCGGCGCAGGGGACGCTGACGCTGGAGCGGTTCCTGGCGCTGTCGCACCTCAAGGTCTCCATCGCGCCAACCGACGGGCGCTATGTCGACGCGGCGCTCGACGCGATCGGTCAGGCGCGGCAGGTGACGCTCAACCTGCCGCACTGGCTGGTGGTGCCGCATCTGCTGCACGGCTCCCGGCTGATGGCGGTCATGTCGGAACGCCTGGCGCGCGGCTTCGGCGACCCGGCGCTGGCGATCCGGGAGCTGCCGCTCGACGCCGTGCCGTTTGCCTGGACGCTCTATTGGCACCGCCGGCATGACGGCGCCGCCTCGCAACGCTGGATGCGCGGGCTGCTGCGGGATGCCGCCGCCACCCTGGGGTGACGCGGTTGTCCGCCGGGTCGCGGCGGCCTTGTTCATCTTGGCGAAAGGTTCTTGGACGATGGTCCGCCCATGCTGACCTGCGTCCCCTCGCTTCCCCATGAGCCGTTCCGCACGCAGGCCATCCTCCACTGGATCGAGCGTCCGGAACCGGCACACGCCGGTGTGCGGCAACCCGGGTCCGCCGGGGCGTTCCCGTGAAGCGGGCCAGCAATATGGCGCACGACTACAAGGTGCTCACCCAGGCCGAGGTCGATGCAGCCATCAACCGGCACGGGCGCTTCGTCCTCGCGCAACGCGACGGCGCGCGGGCGAGCCTGAAATTCCATGATCTGCCGAACGCGCGCTTCGCAGGCCTGAACCTGGCCGGCGCGGATTTCACCGGCGCCCGGCTTAAGGGAGCCGATTTCCGTGGCGCCAATCTCGACGGCGCGTGCTTTTTCGGCGCGGATCTCGGAGGCGCCAACCTGGCAGAAGCCAGCATGAACAAGATCGACCTGCGGGGCTGCGCGCTGCGTGGGGCGACGATGACGCGGGCCGTCCTGACCGACGCCGACCTGCGCGACGGCTATCTGGTGCGCTACAAGAACGGCGAATTCGATGCGGTGGCCGCCGACAAGCTGCACGCCGAACTGTCCCAGGCCAAGCTCAAGGGCGCCACGCTGAACCGCGCCAAGCTCTCGAACGCGTTTATCCTCCAGACCGACCTGCGCGACGCCGACCTGCGGTCGACCGTCTTCATTCGTGCGGATCTGAGCGGGTCCGACCTGACCGGCTGCAATCTCGAGGGCTCCGATCTGTCGCAGGCCAACCTCACGGGTGCCAAGCTGGACGGCGCGATCCTGTCGCGGGCCATCATGCGCGATACCAACCTGTCCGGCGCGAGCCTGGTCGGCGCCCTGCTCGACGACGTCGACCTGTCGATGGCCAACCTGACCGGCGCCGACATGGTCTCCCGCCTGGCCAACCAGGAAGGCGAGCTGGGGTCGGCCCTGTTGGCGCATCGCGCGTGGATGCTGTCGAATGGCGCGAAGGGCAGGCGCGCAAATTTCGCCAAGCAGGACCTCAGCAACGCCGATTTCAGCAAGATGAACCTCTCCGCCGCCGATTTCCGCGGTGCTCGGCTGCATGGTGCGAACCTGACCGGGGCCGTGCTGGTGATGGCGGATCTCGGCCTGACCGACCTGCGCAGCGCGCAACTGGTTGGCGCCGATATCCGCGGCGCGTGCTTCGAACGGGCCACCATGAGCCTCGCGAACCTGGCAAATGCGATCGCGGGGCCAATGGAGCTTCGCAGCGGACAAAGCTGGCCGACCAGCTTCAAGGCCGCGCGCCTCGGGGCCGCGATCTTCGACTCGGCCGACCTGCGCGGCTGCAACTTCGCCGACAGCGACCTGTCCCAGGCGCGGATGAACGACGCGGTCCTGGTCGGCGCGGACGTGAAGGATGCCATCATGACGATGGCCGACCTGCGCGGCGCGGACATCAGCGGAGCGGACTTCCGCGGCGCCCGGGACCTGCAGGTCGGCTGAGGCCCACAGGTCGGTTGAAGTCTGCGGACGGCGCGGTTGGGTCTACACCGCCATTGCCCGCCGCTGGTGCGCCCGGCCGATCCGTGCCGCCTCCTGGCTGTGGCCGGAAATCACCCGCACGCCCTCATCCAGGCGCTCGACGATATTGCCGGGATTGCAGCCCTCCAGGAACGCGATCCCATTGCGCCGGCACGCTGCAAACACCCGGTCGCGCGCCGCCTGCATGATCGGCGGATACGGGTCGCGCAGCAGCTGGGTATGTCCGAGCGAGAGGCTGAGGTCGCCGGGACCCATCTCGGCAAACCCGAGGCCGGGCACGGCGCAGATCGCGTCGGCGTTGGCGATGCCCTCGGGGCTTTCCAGCTTCACCCCCAGCAACAGCTCGCCGCGGGGATTGAGCGGCCAGGGGTCGCAGCGGTCCATGTAGTCCTCCAGCGTCACACCCCATACCGGCGCGGCGGTGGTCTCCGATCCACGTCCACGCGTGCCGATACCCAGGCGCGGCCGGCCATCAGGATCGGTGCCGCCGCGTGGCGCACGCACGGCACCCTGCAGCCGTTGTTCGGGGGAGGGGATACCGGGGTCGACGCCCTGCAGGTGGTGCGGATAACGGCACGCCTCCACGAAGGCGCGGGTCGCATCCGCCGTCTCTGCCTGGCACAGCAGGATGCCATGCACGCCGCGACCCAGGATCTGGCGGAACTGCCAGGCGTTGAAGCGAACGTTTGCCTCATCGGTGCCATTCACCGGCGCCTCGACGATCACCGTCGGCGTGCGATGGCCGGAGCTTGTGGGGCCGCCATCGGCCAGGCCGCGCATGTATTCGGCGAGGCCGGCCATGTCGAACGCGCCGTGCTCCATGCCGACATTCATGTAGTCGGCCCAGGTGCCGGCATCGATCCGTCCCTGCTCGTAGGTTAGTACATGGCCGCTGTGCGGGCCGTCGTAGTAGATCGCCTGGTCCTGTTCCAATAGCGCGATGGCCCGGTTGATCCGGTTTGCCATGATCTGGTCTCCTCCGTGGTAGCGCTCACAGAGTGTGCGCCCCGACGCCAGGGGTGCGTCAAGGACCGCCCGTCACAGCCCTGGCGAAAGACCTGCCGTCCTGGCCACGGGCTCATGGCGTGCGGCGGCGTGCTCAGGCCGCGCGGCGCCGTGCCAGGCCCGCGGGTACGCCCTTGAAGGCGGCCTTTGCCGTCTCGTCGAGGCTGAATGCCAGATGCAGCATGCGTGCGTCGCCCGTGGCACCTTCCTCCGCGGCCTGGACCGTGAATGGCAACGGCCGGCCAAGCCCGTCGGCCGTCAGCGTCCCGCGCGTGCCGACCGGCCACGCCGGACCGCCGGCCACCCGGGCCCCGCCCTCCGACAAGTCCATGAGACGCGCCGCCTGCGTGTGACTGCCGGCCTCCAGCCGGCATGGCATATCGAGCAGGTAGCGTTCGCTGACCCGCCGGTCCACTTCCGGCGCGGATGTCCGCAGCGCATGCACGACCAGCCGCCTCAGCTCCACAATGGCTCCGTCGAGCGCCTTGATCTCGGCCAGCGTCACCGCCACCCGCTGCCCGGTTTGCTCCGCCTCCTCGGACACCTCGTTGGTCCGGCTACTCATTTCGCTCGCCGCCGCGGCAGTCTGGGCGACGTTGCGCGCAATTTCCGCGGTCGCCGCACCCTGCTGTTCGATGGCGGCGGCAATCGAGGTCGCGATCGCGTTCATTTCGCTGATCGTGCTCTCGATGCCAGCAACCGCAAGCACGGATTCACCGGTGGCAGTCCGTACCTCGTTGATATGCCGCGTGATCTCGGCCGTGGACCTTGCGGTCTGGGCTGCCAGCGCCTTGACCTCGCCTGCCACCACGGCAAAACCCTTCCCGGCCTCACCGGCGCGTGCCGCCTCGATGGTCGCATTCAGCGCCAGCAGGTTGGTCCGGGCGGCGATCTCCCCGATCATGTCGGCAACGGATCCAATTTCTGCCACGTGCTGGTTCAGCGCCTCGATTGTGCGACGCGTCCTGCCGCCGGCCTCGACCGCCCGTCCCACCACGGCATTGGACTGATCGACCTGGCCGCTGATTTCACGGATGGAGGATGAAAGCTGTTCGGCGGCACTCGCCACCGTCTGGGCCGTGGCCAGCGCCTCCGCCGAGGCAGCCGCCGCGCCGCGGGCCGAGTTGCCGGTGCGCATAGCGGATTCACTCATCGCGCTGGCCGACCCGGTCACCACCTCGATACGGCTTCCGACCTGCGCCGTGGCACTGCGCGTCTCACGCTCGATCGTCTCGGCCATCCGCACCAAGGCACCCTGCTTCTCGGCGTCCGCCTGCCGGCGGCTCGTCTCCTGCTCGCCGGCCAACTGGTCTCTCTCCCGCAAGCCCTGCCGGAAGACTACCAGGGCGGCAGCCATCTTACCGACTTCGTCGTGACGGTCGGCGCCCTGGATCTCCGTGTGATGATCGCCGCTCGCGAGCTTCGTCATCGCCGTTGTCACTGCGCCGAGCGACCGGACGATATCGTGGTTGATCAGCCAGGCGACCAACAGCATGACCAGAACGATCCCGCCACCAGCCGCGCTCAGCCGGAGCATCGACGCGCGGTAGTCAGCCTCCAGATCGTCGGCATAGGCACCGACGAGGAAGATTGCATTCAGCGGCGCGAAGCGTGCCACCACCGTTATCTTGGGTTCCGGCTTGGTCTGACCTGGCCGGGGGAACGTGTACCGGATGATGCCCGTGTCCGAATGCTCCAATGCCTCCCGCGCAAGATCGATCACAGGCCGACCCTCCGCACTTTTCCCGGCGCCCGGCTTGCCCTCGATCGCCGGTTGCGCGCCATGGGCCAGGACGATGCCGTCCCAGCGTTGCAACGCGACATAGTCCGTCCCGTCGAACCGGATCTGGTGCACGATGTCCCGCAGCCGGTCGAACGCCTGCTCCCGCGTCAGCTGGCGATCCGCCACCTGGGCTTCCAGCCCCTTCGCCACGGCGATCGTCGAGTCGGTGACGGCGGTCAGCACGACGATCCGGTCGTCGACCATCCGGCGATACAGCAGCGAGGCACCGGCGCCGATCGAGGCAACCAGCGCCAGCACCGCCAGTCCCAGCAGTAAGGCAAGCTTCGTACGCAGTTTGAACCGGCGAAGCAGGCGCATCGGGAAAGACTCCAGGACAAGGCAGCGTGGCGCGGCCACCAGCAGGCACTCTCCACCAGAACAATGAATGGGCGATAAACGCCGGCGGCGCCCAATGGGACGCGAACGTGCGCGAGCGGTAAAGCTTGACCCCGCCTGTCGCACGGCGCTTGGATTGCGTGCTTAGAGCAAGGTACCCGGCGGCACCGTATCGCCGGGACCAATCCAGGGAAGGACGATGTCCATGGCAAGCCTGTCACGGCGTACGCTCGTGGGGTCCCTTGGCGCAATCTCGGCCGTGGCAGCCGCCCGCCCGCGCCCAGCCCGCGCCGCGCAAACCCTCTCGATCTGGTGGAACCAGGGCTTCTACCAGGCAGAAGACCAGGCGGTAAAAGACAGCATCGCGGCGTGGGAGAAGCAGACCGGCAACAAGGTCGAGCTGCTGTTCCTGCCGGTCGGCGACGTCACCGCCAAGATCGTCTCCGGCATGACCACCGGCGACGTGCCCGACCTGATCTATTCCGATACCGGGCAAAACCTGATCGTTCCGCAAGCGTCGTGGAACGACAAGCTGGTCGATCTGTCCGACGTGATCGACACGCAGAAATCCAACTTCCTGCAGACCGCGCTCGACAGTTCGAGCTTCTACAACAACACGCTGAAGAAGCGCAGCCACTACGGCGTGCCGGTGAAGAGTGCCACCGTCATGATCGAGGTCTGGCGGCCGATGCTGGAAGAAGCGGGCTTCCACGACGCCGACATCCCGAAGACCTGGGACAAATATTTCGGCTTCTTCGAGACGGTGCAGGACAAGCTGCGGGCCAAGGGCAAGCGCGTGTATGGCCTGGGCTACTCAATGGCGACCAAGGAGGCCGATAGCGGCAACCTGTTCCACGCGTTCCTGGTCGGCCTCGGTGGTGGCGGGATCGTGTCGCTGGACGGCAAGCTGCATGCCGACGACCCGATCGTGCGCGCGGCTGCGGTCAAGGCGCTGGACGACCTGACCCGGCCCTACAAGAAAGGCTACGTGCCGCAGGGCGCGATCAACTGGGGGGATGTCGACAACAACAACGCGTTCTACGCGAAGCAGATCGTGATGACGCCGAACGCCACCATCTCGATTGCCGTGGCGCAGATGGAAAAGCAGGACCAGTACTTCAAGGAAATTATCACGCAGGGCATTCCCGAAGACAACGCCGGCAACCCCGTTCCCAGCCTGCTGGGCGTGCCCCTGTGCTTTATCCCGAAAGGTGCGAAAAACGTCGATGCCGCCAAGGACTTCCTCACGTTCTTCATCCAGCCGGACCGTCTGAACGAGTATTTGAAGCAAGCCCGTGGACGCTGGGTCACGGTGATGCCGGGCGCGTTGAAGACCGATCCGTGGTGGCTCGATCCGTCGGATCCGCATCGGCCGGTTGCCGTGAAGCAGGCGCTGATCACGCCGACACAGTCCTGGTTCCAGATCCGCAATCCGGCATACGCCGACGTCAACGCCAAGCAGATCTGGGCGGCGGCCGAGGCGAACATCACACAGAAGGGTTGGCCGCCGGAGAAGGCCGCGGACGACGCACTGGAGCAGATCAAGACGATCTTCCAGAAGTATACGATCACGACCTGAGCCGACCGGCCCATGCGCGGCATTGCGGGCTTTATTGCCGTCCCGATCTCGGGTTAGGCTGGCAGCCGGCGGGCTTGAACCCGCCATCAACGAAACACGGCCACGCCCAAGCATGGCCGAAGGGAAGGATTCCGTCATGCCCAGCCGATTCGTCCGGGGCCTGTTCTATGCGCTCCTGTGTATCGCCAGCGTCACGACTGCCCGCGCCGCCGACAAGCAGCGTGGCGTCACCGACAGCGAAATCGTCATCGGTACCATTACCGACCTGTCGGGCGTCACCGCCGTGCAGGGCGTCAACAACAGCGACGCCATCCGCATGGTGTTCGACGAGGTCAACGAGAAGGGCGGCATCAACGGCCGCAAGATCAAGTATATTGTCGAAGACAACCAGTATCAGGTGCCGCGTGCGGTGCAGGCGATGAACAAGCTGCTGAACAGCGACGACATCTTCCTGGCGCTCGACGACGGCGGCACGCCGATGAACGACGCCAACATGCCGGCGCAATTCGCCAAGGGCGTGCCGAACATGTTTCCTCTGACAGCCGCCCGCTCGATGTACGAGCCATACA
>JARLIJ010000119.1 GCA_031291795.1 Acetobacteraceae bacterium
ACAGCACGCCCGGCACCCAGACCCGCGGATAGGGCTTCTGCAACGGCATCGCCCAAGGGTTCACCACGCGGTGCTGGTAATGCGTGCCTTCCCAGCGGAACGGGCCCGGCTCGGTCCAGATCTTCTGGATCAGGGCATGCGCCTCGATGAAACGCTCCCGGTTGAACGCCGGGTTCACGCCCGAGGCCAGCTGCTCCTGGCCGCCGCCGCGCACGAAGCCGGGCACCAGCCGGCCCTTCGAGATCATGTCGATCATGGCCAGTTCCTCGGCCATGCGGATCGGGTTGTCGCAGAGCGGCAGCGGATTGCCGAGGATGACGATCTTCACCCGCTTGGTCGCTGCGGCGAGGATGGAAGCGAAGATGTTGGTCTTCGCCTGCATGCAGAACGGCGCGTTGTGGTGCTCGTTCAGCATGATGCCGTCGGCGCCGTATTCCTCGGCCAGCAGGTAGTCTTCCAGATATTCGTTGTAGAGCCGGCTACCCTCGACCGGATCGAAATGGCTGTTCGAGAAGGTCAGCGCCGTCGCACCAAAGTCCAGCCCGGCCTTCGCATCGTACGCGGACATCGGCTGTTCGGTGAAATACATCATATGCATGGATTTTCTCCCCTCACGCGACCGGTGCGGTCAGTTGGGCGCGGTCAGTTGGCGGTGATGAAGTCGGTGACGAGCTTTGCCAGTTCCTCCGGCTTCTCCATCTCGGCGAAATGGCCGCAGCCGGCGACGGTGGTCATCGTCGCGTTGCGCAGGGCCTGCACGTAGGCGCGGCCGGCGCTGATCGGCACGATGCGGTCGTCATCGCCCCAGATCACCAGGGCCGGCGCCCTCACCCCGCCCAGCAGATGCGGCAGGGTCTGGCTGTACATGTAGGGCTTCCAGGCGGTACGGAAGCTCATCTCGCGGGCGACGTCCCAGGCTTCGAGCTGGTCGACCGACACGTCGCCGAACACCCGCGCGAAGGCCACCTCATCGTGGAAGCCAGCCTTGGGGTAGTCGATGTAGGAGACGACGGCCTGGTCGGCGATCTCGCCTTCGGGCGGCTTGATGCCGTGGGCGCCGACGAGTACCAGCCGGCGAAAGGCGGTGGGCGCCTGGCTGGCCATCTCGGCTGCAATCCAGCCGCCGAAGCCCAGGCCGACCAGGGAGACGTCCTGTACGCCGAGGTCGCCCAGCAGCCAGGCGGCAATTGCGGCGATGTCGCGCGGGCTGCGCAGCCATTCCGGGCGGTCCGACTTGCCCCAGCCAGGGTATTGCGGGACCAGCACGTCGAACCGCGCTGCCAGGGCGTCGTAGAACGGCAGGCGATCGGGCGTGCCTATATCGTGGTGCAGCACCAGGATTGTGGGGCCACTGCCGGCGCGGGACAGATGCAGCTTGCCACCGGCGATCTCTTTGACCGTGTCGGTCCATGCCACGCTCATTCTTGCTCCCCTTGGACGATTTCCGACGAGGTTACCCACCGGTAGCCTCGGTTGTCCAATGTTGGAAACCGTCGGGGAGCTGGATGCTGTTCGGGGGCGGATCGCGAGAGAGATAAGTGCCACAGACCGGCGGGGTCGTGCTGCGTGCCGGCCGGCTTTTTAACACAGATTAAGAAAAGGCGATGAAGACGGATTCACACAGATAGAAGGAACGCACCTCATTCATTTTATAAATTGAATACTTTGAACATATCGTTCGATATTAATAATATGCATAACTATAATTATAATACTTGTACAAACTACACATGTATGTGAAGTATATTTGTTGCCTTTTGGTCTTCTATTATAGCTCCCCAATTCGTGCGAATCGCCGATCTATATTTAGAAATCTGTGTGAATTTATGCTTATCGGCTTTTCTTAATCTGTGTTCAAAAGCTTCCTTGCGGTCCCACAACACCCCCCGCTCTCACACGAAGATCACCCCACCACCCAGAGAAACACCCGTATCCAGCCGCCCCCAACCCAGGGCACAAGTTTGACAAGCCGGCAGCCCGATGCGATCGACCTACTGAACAGTATCGGAGCCCAACGTGAACGACGCGCTTCCGCCCCCGCATGTCCCGGCCGGCCTGGACTCCATCGAGGCCGTCCACCAGGGACTGGAAGCCGCCGGCTACATCGCCAGCCGCCAGATCGCCACCGCCGTCTACATCGCCAGCCACCTGCAGAAGCCCATCCTGGTGGAAGGCCCCGCCGGCGTCGGCAAGACCGAACTCGCCAAGTCGGTCGCGTCCTGGCTGCAACTGCCGCTGATCCGGATGCAATGCTACGAGGGCCTCGACGAATCCAAGGCGCTGTATGAGTGGAAATACGGCAAGCAGCTGCTCTACACCCAGATCCTGAAAGACAAGATCAGCTCCGTCATCGGCGAGACCGATGGCCTCGGTGCCGCGCTCAACCGGCTCAACGACTTCGGCGACATCTTCTTCTCGCACCAGTTCCTCGAACCGCGCCCGCTGCTGCGCGCGCTGGAAACGCCGGGCGGGGCGGTGCTGCTGATCGACGAGATCGACAAGTCCGACCAGGAATTCGAAGCGTTCCTGCTGGAAATCCTCTCCGACTACCAGGTGACCATCCCGGAAATCGGCACCGTCCACGCGCTGGTGCCGCCGATCGTGCTGCTGACGTCCAACAGCACCCGCGACCTGGGCGACGCGCTGAAACGGCGCTGCCTGCACCTGCATATCGGCTTCCCGGATGAGAAGCTGGAGGCGCAGATCATCGCCTCCCGCGTCCCCGGCATCGACGCCAGGCTGCTGAAGCAGCTCGTCAGCTTCGTCCAGCAATTGCGCGGGCTCGACCTGAAGAAGGTGCCCTCGGTCAGCGAGACGATCGACTGGGCGAAGGTGATGGTGCTGCTGCACACCGCCGTGCTGGACGTCGACATGGTCCGCAACACGCTGAACGTGCTGCTGAAGTTCGAGGCCGACATTGAGGCCACGAACCGCCAGCTCGCCGGCCTGACGCACAAGGCGCGGCAGGACGGCGGGATCGCCGGCTGATGTCCGGCGCCACGGCCGCGCCTGCCAGCGAGCCGCTTCGCCGGTTTCTGCAGGTGGCCCGCGGCGCCGGCCTGCGCGTCTCGGCCGCCGAGGGCATCGACGCTGCGCGCGCAATCGACATCGTGGGCTTTGCCGACCGATCCGTGCTGAAGGACACGCTGGGCCTGATCCTCGCCAAGACGCCGGACGAGAAGGACCTGTTCGACGAGGCCTTCGACCTCTACTTCAGGCGCGACACCCTGGACCAGGCGGACGACGCCACGTCGGCGGACGCGGCCGACGGCACCACCCCGTCCCCGCCGCGCGCGCCCTCCCCCGCCAGTGGCGACGGCCCCGGCTCCGGCAGTGGCCAGTCGCTCGGGCAACTCCTGGAGGATGACGACCGCGCGGCCCTGGCCACCTTCATGGAACAGGCGGCGCGCGAAGCCGGCATCGAGAACATCCGCTTTTTCACCCAGCGCAATCTCTATGCCCGCCGCATCCTGGACCGCACGGGCCTGCGCGAGGTGGAGCGCAACCTGGAGGCGCTGCGGCAGGACGGCGCGCCGCCGCAGGCCCTGGTCCGAGCGCAGGCGCTGGAAAGCCGCCTGGACATGCTGCGCGACGCGGTCCGCGACCTGGTCGAGCGCAACCTGATCCTGTTCGCCAAGGGGGAAACCGAGCGGTTCCGGGAGGAATTGCTGAAGTCGGCGCGGCTGTCGAATGTAGAGCGGCGGGACCTCGACCGGATGCGCGTGCTGGTGCGCGCGATGGCGAAACGGCTGGCCGCCCGCTACGCCAGGACGCGACGGCGGCGGTTGCGCGGGCAGCTCGACACAAGGCGGACGCTGCGGCGGAACATGGGTTGGGGCGGCATTCCGTTCATCACCGTCTGGAAGCAGAAGCGCATCGAGAAGCCGCGCGTGATGGTGCTGTGCGACGTCTCCGGGTCGGTCGCCGCCATGTCGCAGTTCCTGCTGATGTTCCTCTATGCGCTGAATGAGGCACTGAAGGACATCCGCTCGTTCGCCTTCGCCGACTCGCTGATCGAGGTGAGCGAGATCCTGGAGAAACAACCGGTCGAGCAGGCCATCGGCAGGATCATGGACCTGATCGGCTACGGGTCGTCCAACTACGGGAATTCGTTCGCGGATTTCGAGGATGGCTGGATGAAGTTCGTCACCAGCAAGACGACGGTGATCATCCTGGGCGACGCGCGCGGCAACCGCACGGACCCGCGGACCGAGATCATCGGGCGGCTGTCGCAGCGCTCCAGGCGGATCATCTGGCTGAACCCGGAATACCGATCGGCCTGGGGCACGGGGGATTCCGACATGTTCCGCTATGCGCCGTTCTGCAACCTGGTGACGGTCTGCAACACGCTCCGCCACCTGGAACGCGCGATCTCGGATATCCTGGAGCAAGGCGGCTAGTACCCACTGCGCAGAGGGTTTGACCGATTGCGCGTGGCTTGGTTCCGCGGCGATACGCTTTGCATCATAGACCCGTCAGCACGTCCATCACTTGTCTGCCGGTAGCATCGCAAAGGAAGGCTTTGAACGCAGATATCAGATGATGCACGCGGAACACGCAGATAGTGACTGGGTCCAGAGCTACCTCCCCTGGAACGCCGGCAGCCGCCGCTCGGTCATCGCCTTCGTCCCTTCCTTGAAGTCGGCAGTGTTCCGCAGCCAGTCCTGCTCTTCATATTCCCGCTCCGTCGCCCGCGCGACCGCCTCGGCCAGCCCGCGCCGCAGCGTTTCACGTGTCGAAACGATCGCCAGAGGCCCCGACTGCCCGATCTCGGTCGCCAGCTCGCTTGCCTTCGCCCGCACCTGGTCCTGCGGCACGCAGTAATCCGCCAGCCCGATCTGCACCGCTTCCTCGCCGGTGAGCCGGCGGCCGGTGTACATCAGCAGCGCCGCCTGCTGCGCGCCGATCAGCCGCGGCAGGGTCTCGGTCAGCCCGAACCCCGGGTGATACCCCAGCCGGGTGAAATTCGTGGAGAACCGCGCCTCCGGGCAGGTCACGCGGAAATCCGCCATCACCGCCAGCCCGACGCCCGCGCCAATCGCCGCGCCATGCACCGCGGCCACGATCGGCTTGCCGCTGCGCCACAGCCGCTGCGCCTCCTTGTAGAGGTGCCGCCCGCGCTTGCTGCCACGCGCCACACCATCCGGTCCGCGGCTGCCGAAATCCGCCCCGGCACAGAAATGCTTGCCCTCGGCGCACAGCACGATGGTGCGGACATCGGGTGTCCTGTCGAACGCGTCCAGCGCGTCGGCGATCTCGCCCACCATGTCGGTGTCGACGAAGTTGTTCGGGCCGCGCCGCACCTCGATCGTGGCGACGAAGCCGGCCACGTCGACCGCTATGTGTTCGTAGCTCGAATGCGACATTCCTGGTGTTCCCCTGCCCGCGGCTCCCGTTCGCGGGTGCCCGCTGCAGAAAAGCTTATGGGCAGAAGCCTGCTGCGACAACGCCGCCGGGTCGGCCATAGGCGAGGCCATGCCGGTTGCCGGCCCCTTCGAGCAAGGCCGCTCCACACCCCCGCCTGCGGCTGGCCGGGGACCGGCAACATCACGAGCCCGCATGGCCGAGCGCGCCTGTGGCCTGCCGCAGGAGCCACGCGTCGATAAGGGCATGGTGTTCCCGGTACGCAGCCAAGAAGACTCGATGTAAATACGGGATATTAATGGTTACAATTAAACATTAGTCTTATCATTTGCTTGTAATATTCAAGGCGTGCATCTTCTGAGGGCGCCTATTACATGCCGTTGCAATACAATACCAGATATCACCGCTCGCTGTACCAAGGGCCGACACCGCCGCGCGGCGCTCCCGGCCGAACCGCCAGCGCAGCAACAATCCCCGCCCTCCGCCCGCACCCCGTGCAATGAAGGTTCTTCTGCTCGGCAAGCTGCGCAGTGTCTGTCGTTGGGTCGAGGATATCGCCGAGGACCTGACGCTCGCCGGCCACATCGTCCATCTCATGCCCTACCGCGATATCCGCATCCACAAATCGATCGAGCGGCTCATGCTATGGCCGGCCATCGGGGCGCCGCTGGCCGTCGCCATCGCCCGGCGCATGCACCGGCTTGCCCCTGACCTCGTGCTCGCCATTGGTCCGTTCCAGTGGTTCCCGCCAGCCCTGTTCCAGCACCTTTCGCAGGTCCGCAGCCGGCCGCCCATGATCGCCTGGATCGGTGATATGTTCACCGAACAGGCCGCCTCGATCGCCGCGCTGTTCGACGCCGTCGCCTATACCGATTCCGGCCTGGTGGCGCTGCATAATCGGTTCGGATTCCGCCCGCCGGCCGCCTATGTCCCGCTGGCCGCCAGCCGGAGCCTGGCAGCGCTGGCCGGTCCGCATGCCGCCTGGGCGTCTCACCTCGCCTTCGTCGCCACGCCAACCGAACAGCGGCGCGCCATGCTGGCGGGCATGGCCGATCCGGTCGACGTGTTCGGTCCCGGCTGGCAGCACGCCAGCGGCCTGGCGCAGCATGAGCGCAGCGGCCGGCGCGTCGGCCCGGCAGAACTCCTCGATATCTACGATTCGCACCTGGGGGTGCTGAATATCCGCCACGAGGTCAACGTCCTGAACGGCCTGAACCAGCGGCATTTTGCCCCGTACGTCCTGGGCCGGCCGGTGGTTACCGATGCGCAGCCCGACGTCACCCGCTGCTTCGAACCGGGCCACGAAATGCTGGTGTACCGCCATGTGGAGGAGCTGAACGAGATTTATGCCCGCTTGCAACGCAACCCCGACCTCGCATGCAGGATTGGTGTGGCCGGTCGCCGGCGCGTGCTGGCCCAACATACTTATGCGCATCGGCTGGATACCATTGCCGCCCTGGCCGGGATAAAGGACCAGCATATGGAAACGTAGGGAGCACCAAGATGTTCGAACTCTCCGAAGAGCACCGCATGCTGCAGGACCTGGTCGCGAAATTCGTCGACCGCGACCTGATCCCGCTGGAAAAAGCAGTGCTCGCGCGGGAGGCGGCCGGCCAGAAATCCGCCATGACGGCCGAGGAGGAGGACAAGATCCTTGGCATCTGCAGGGAACTCGGCCTGTGGGGCCTGGACGTGCCGGAAGAATACGGGGGCGCCAACCTGCCTTACTCCGCCCTGGTAGGCGTCTATGAGGAACAAGGCCGCACCTGCGTCCCCTTCACCTTCCCGCCTGACAGCCCGAACCTGCACATGCTGATCGCGGTGGCGAATGAGGAGCAGCGGCGGAAATACCTCGATCCCTATGCCCGTGGGGAGGCGCATTCCTGCATCGCGATCTCCGAACCGGGTGCCGGCGGCGATCCTGCCGGAATGACCACGCGGGCGGTGAAGGACGGCGACGACTGGGTGATCAACGGCCGCAAAATCTGGGTCAGCCGGGTGCCGCAGGCGGATTTCATCATCCTCATGGCACGCTCCGGCGAGGGCAAGCGGGCCGACGGCGTCACCGCCTTCATTGTCGAGCGCGGCACCAAGGGTTTCATCATCGAGCGCGAAATCCCGATGATCGGCGGCCAGCGGACCTACGAACTGGTGTTCGAGGACT
>JARLIJ010000120.1 GCA_031291795.1 Acetobacteraceae bacterium
GAACGGGGGCGCACCCAGCGGCGGATATTCCTCCTTCATCCAGCCCGCGCCAACACCGGCGATCACGCGCCCGCCGGACAGCACGTCGGCCGTGGCGATCAGCTTCGCGGTCAGCACCGGCGGGCGGTACGGCACCACCAGGACCGAGGTCAGCAGCCGGATCCGCTGCGTGCAGCCCGCCAGGAAGGCCAATGTGGCGAGCGCATCGAAGCATTCCCCGGTCGGCGCACCCGGCCAGATCCCGTCGGCGGTGTAGGGGTAGCGCACATCGGTATGGACCGGCACGATCAGGTGGTCGGCCACGCCGATCAGGCCGTAGCCCTGCGCCTCCGCCTGCTGCGCCATGGCCATGATGGCCTCGCGCGACGTCAGGCAGCCGCGCGTGCCGATATGCAGGCCGAATTCCATGTCCGGCTCCCCCCGTTGCTCTTGGCCCACACATCGTGTGCTATCGCCGCGTACGACGCAATCAGACGGGAGGAACAAATGCAGATCGGTTGCAGCGCCCCCACCAGCGGGCCCCTGATCGACCCCGACAGCCTCGTTCGCATCGCCACCGAGGCCGAAATGCTGGGCTACGACTACGTCACGGTCAGCGACCACGTGATCATCCCGACCAGCATCGCCTCGCGCTATCCGTATTCGGATTCCGGGGAATTCCCCTCGGGTGCCGCCGCCCCGCGGCTGGAACAGCTCACCGCCGCGACCTTCATCGCCGCCTCGACCTCGAAGCTGCGGATCGTCACCTCGGTGATGGTCGTCCCCCACCGCCCCGCCGTGCTGACTGCCAAGATCCTGGCAACGCTGGACTATCTGTCGAAGGGCCGGCTGACGCTGGGGATCGGCGCGGGCTGGTGCGAGGAAGAGTTCGCGGCGATCGGCACCCCGCCCTTCGCCGAACGCGGTGCGGTGACGGACGAGTGGATGGCGGTCTGCCGCGAGCTCTGGACCGCCGACGCACCGAAATTCGAGGGCAAATACGTCCAGTTCAAGGACGTGCTGTTCCCGCCCAAGCCGGTGCAGCAGCCGATCCCGATCTGGGTCGGCGGCGAAAGCGGCCCCGCTTTGCGCCGCACCGCGAAATACGGCGACGCGTGGTATCCGATCGGCACCAACCCGCAATTCCCGATGGACACGCTGACCCGCTACAAGGCCGGCGTCGTGAAACTGCGCGGCCTGACCGAGAAGGCCGGGCGGGACCCGAAAGCGGTCGGCCTGGCGTATCGCGTGTCGTCGAACCCCGAGGCCCAGCCGAAAGGCACCGTCGACGGCGAGCGCAAGCTGTTCACCGGCACCGCCGCCGATTGGACCGGCGATATCAAAGCCTTGCAGGACGTCGGCGTGACCTCGTGCGACTTCGGCCTGTTCGGGGCGTCGCTGGCCGCCACGATCGACAACATGCGCCGATTCCGCGACGACGTGGTCGCCAAGGTCCGCTGACCATGCGGCTTGGCATCATCGCGGACATGGCGGGGCCACACCCGAAACTCGACATGGACCGCATCCTGGAGGCCGAACGGCTGGGGTTCTCGCAGGTCTGGATCGGGGAGGCGTACAGCACCGACGCCGTCTCCCCGATCGCCTGGATCCTGGCGCGCACCACGAAGATCAAGGCCGGCACAGGGATCATGCAGATCCCCGCCCGCACGCCGGCCTGCGCCGCAATGACCGTGCTGTCGTTGCAGGCACTGTCCGGCAACCGCTTCCTGTGCGGCGTCGGCGTGTCCGGCCCGCAGGTGGTGGAGGGCTGGCACGGCGTGCCGTTCGGCAAGCCGATGCTGCGGACCAGGGAATACATCACGATCATTAAGCAAGTGTTGACGCGCGAGAAGCCGCTGGAGTTCCACGGCGAGCACTACGACATTCCCTACACCGGTCCCGGCGCCACCGGGCTCGGGCGAGCATTGCGCAGCATCGCACACGGCAATCCGGACGTGCCGTTCTACACCGCCTCCATCACGCCCGCCGGCCTGCGCACCGCCGGGGAGGTCGCGGAGGGCACACTGCCGATCTTCTATTCCCCCGAACAGCCGGACATCGTAACGGCGCCGATCCTGGAGGGTCGCAGGAAAGCCGGACGCCCCGCGACGATGGAAGGTTTCGACGTCGCCCCCTATGTGCGCATCAGGCTGGGTGACGACGTGCAGGCCTGCCGGGACGCAATTCGCCCCGAGCTGGCGCTGTATATCGGAGGAATGGGCGCGCGCGCCAAGAACTTCTACAATGACGTCGCCAGCAAGCTCGGGTTCGAGGGCGCGGCGAAGACGATCCAGGACTTGTACCTGGACGGCAAGAAGGCGGAGGCCGCGGCGGCAGTCCCGGACGCCCTTGTCGACGAAATCTCACTGTGCGGGCCCGCCGCGCGGATCAAGGATCGGCTGGCGGCCTGGAAAGACGCCGGCGCCCGCGGCCATGTCGGCACCATGATACTGAAGGGCGCGAGCGTGGAGGCGATGCGCGTGGTGGCCGAGGCGGTGCTGTAGGACGACGGCTGCGCGACCAGTCGGCGCGGCGGCTCAGGACAGCCCAAGCAACATGGCCAGTTGGGTTTTCAACGGCGGCAGGTTCGTCTGAGCGGTGTTCCAGACTGTCGTAAGGTCGATATCCCCTTCATACGGCGGCGGCTTCCGCGAGCACCCGCTCTCGCATCCGGCCACGCAAGGCACCCGTCGTCGTCACGTGCACTGGGACGCCCATCAGCCGCTCCAGCTCCAACTCGATCGCGGCGACGTCGAACAGGCTGGTGGCTTCGGTCGTGTCGACCAGAAGATCGAGATCACTGCCGAGATCATCGTCACCACGCGCCACCCATCCGAACACGCGGGCATTGCGTGCCTGATGCGCCTCGACCACGGCCCGGATCGCCGCACGGTGGGCGTCAAACACCTCGGATGGCTTGACGGGCATGCTGATCTGCTCCGATCGATCGACAGGCAACGCTATCGAGCCCCATGTCCCGACGGCCCGTAATAGCACAAACGCCGCTGTCCTTCATCTGACCGAATATCGCCGCAGGAACCGCCATCTGTGTGCATCTGTGGTTCCAAAAAGCAGTGGAACCGACCGGACCGCGGCTCCATGACTTGCCTCTTGGGTAGTCCAGCAAGGTTAAGGAACCACAGATGCACACAGATAGCAGGCGCCTCATCCAGCCCCACCGCCTCCGACATGGACGCCGCCCGGCACCCCGCCTATCCTTCCGGCAACTCCCGGGAGGAACAGTGCCATGTCCGAAACCCCCGTCGTACGCCTTGAAAAACAAGGCCCTATCGGCGTCATCATCGTCAACTATCCGCCGGTCAACGCACTCGGCCCGGGCGTCTCGGACGGCATCATCGACTGCCTGAACCAGGCCAACGCTGACCCGGCGATCACCGCCATGGTGCTGATCGGCGACGGCCGCAGCTTCATCGCCGGCGCCGATATCCGCGGCTTCGGCACCGGCCGCAAGCGCCCGCCGCTGGGCGAACGCACCTACGACGTGCTCGATCGCAGCCCCAAGCCGGTGGTTGCCGCGATCCATGGCTACGCGCTGGGTGGCGGCCTGGAGAACGCCATGGCGTGCCATTACCGCATCGCCGTCCCGTCCGCGAAAGTCGGCCTGCCGGAGGTTCTGATCGGCATCCTGCCCGGCGGCGGCGGCACTCAGCGGCTGCCTCGGCTGGTCGGGGCGGAGGCCGCGCTGGACCTGATCGTCTCCGGCCGGCATGTGCCCGCGCCCGAGGCCAAGGCCCTCGGCATCCTCGACGAAGTGCTGCCCGCGGGCGAGAATCTGCGCGACGCCGCCGTGATCTTCGCCCTGAAAATGGCCGATATCCGCCCTTTGCCCCGCGTGCGCGACCGGACGGTCACGGCCGAACCGGCGCTGTTCGAGGCCAAGCGCAAGCAGATTGCCCGCCGCGCCCGCAACCAGCGCGCGCCCTATGCCTGCATCGAAGCCGTGGAAGCCGCCTGCACCTTGCCGTTCGACGAAGGCCTGGCACGCGAGCAGGCGCTGTTCGCCGAACTGGAGAACGCCGACGAGGCAAAGGCCCTGCGCTACGCCTTCTTCGCCGAACGGGAGGTCGCGAAGCTGCCCGACCTCCCCACCGACATACAGGCGTATGACTTCCGCAAGCCCGCGGTGATCGGCGCCGGCACCATGGGCGGCGGCATCGCCATGTCGTTCGCCGATTTCGGCTACGACGTGAAGATCATGGACGCCTCGCAGGACGCGCTCGACCGCGGCATGGCGCGCATCCGCAGCAACTACGCGACCTCCGTCAAGCGCGGCAGCCTGGCGCAGGCGGAGATGGACCAGCGCCTCGCCCGCATCCATCCCGTCCCCGGCTACGACGACATCAAGGACGCCGATATCGTGGTGGAGGCGGTGTTCGAGCGGATGGATGTCAAGAAGCCGATCTTCGCCAGGCTGGATGAGGTGCTGGGGCCGGACGCCTTCCTGTTCTCCAACACCTCGGCGCTCGACATGGACGAGCTGGCCTCGGTGACCAGGCGGCCGGACAAGGTGGCGGGCACGCATTTCTTCTCGCCGGCCAACGTCATGAAATTGCTGGAGGTTGTGCGGCCAGCGAAGGCGTCCCCGCAGACGCTGGTGACCGCGATGGCGATGGGCCGCCGGATCGGCAAGATCTCCGCCATGGCCGGCAACACCGACGGGTTCGTCGCCAACCGCTCCCGCGCGCCGTTCAACAGCGAGATGGTGATCCTGCTGGAGGAAGGCTGCCTGCCCGAGCAGGTCGATCGGGTGATGGTCGATTTCGGCTACCCGATGGGGCCGTTCGCCGTGGGCGACCTGGCCGGCCTGGACATCGGCGCCGAGGGCCGCAAGCGCCGCGCCGCCGCCAACCCGAACTACCGCAAGCTGCCGATCGCCGACAAACTGGTGGAAATGGGCCGCTACGGCCAGAAAACCGGCGCCGGCTGGTACCGCTACGAGACAGGCGACCGCACGCCACACCCGGACCCGGAGGTTGCGGCCATTATCAAGCAGGTGGCGGCCGAGATGGGCGTGGCGCAGAAGACCTTCACCGACACGGACATCCTGCAGCGGCTGCTGTTCGCCTCGGTCAACGAGGCGTGCCGCATCCTGGAGGAAGGCAAGGCCTACCGTGCCAGCGATATCGACGTGATGTGGCTGCACGGCTTCGGCTTTCCGCGCTACCGCGGCGGGCTGATGTTCTGGGCCGACGGCATCGGCGTCCGCGCGGTCTACAATCAGATCGCCGCCTGGCACCAGGAATACGGGGACCGCTGGGCGCCGTCCCGCCTGCTGCGCGACCTGGCCGAGAGCGGCACGGCGTTCCGCGACGCCAAACCCGCCCCATTCGCGTGATGGCGCCTGGATAGCGGGGGGCGGCGGTTCGGAGGGAACAGGTGTGGCAACCCCCTCACCTCCCCCTTGGTCCGCTCTGCGGCCCAAGCCCTCCAGGGGGAGAGGGAGATACCTCTTTTGTCCCATCACAAATAACGCACCGGAACTACCCTGGTGAGTTTCTAGCGCTACCATCCAGTCGGAATAGTTGACGCTTCCGAATCCTCACCCCTATTGTCCGCGAGATAAGAAAAATGGGGCCGGACGGCCCCCATAAGGGGAGGCCGCCCAAGGTGGAAGACGCTGCGCGTCTGTTGCAGCTTGTGGTCAATGGCGCAGCCGCCGGCTGCATCTACGGCTTGATCGCGCTCGGTTTTGTCCTGATCTACAAGGCAACCGAGATGGTCAACTTCGCCCAGGGCGACATCATGATGCTGGGCGGGTTCGTCGCGTTCAGCCTCATCGCGCATTGGGGCCTGGACTACTGGGTCGGCGCCCTGCTCGCCATCCTGATCACCGCAGCATTCGGCTACGCACTCGATGCCGTCGTCCTGCGGCGGGTCATCGGCCAGCCGCAATTTGCCGTCGTGATGCTGACGCTGGGCCTGGGATTCATCTTCCGCGCCGCCGCCGGCATCACCTGGGGCTATGATTCGGTTGGCTTCAACACGCCTTTCACCAACAAAACGGTCGGCGTCGGCAGCCTGGTGCTAGGCGAGGACAATCTTTCGATCATCGTCGGCACTTTGCTGCTGTGCTTCGTGCTGTTCGTGTTCTTCAGCAAGACCCGCGTCGGCGTCGCGATGCAGGCCGCCTCGCAGAACCAGCTTGCCGCCTATTACATGGGGATCCCGGTCCGCAACATCTTCTCGCTGATCTGGGCGATCAGCGCGGGCGTGGCGGCGGTGGCCGGGATCCTGCTCTCGCCGGTCTCCATGATCGACGTGAACATGGGCTCGCTCGCCATCAAGGCGTTCGCCGCGGCCGTCATCGGC
>JARLIJ010000121.1 GCA_031291795.1 Acetobacteraceae bacterium
AGCGCGCAGACCGTCATCGACACCGTCGCCCTGCCGATCGAGCAGCAGGTGAACGGCGTCGAGAACATGCTCTACATGCAGTCCACCGCGGCGAGCGACGGCAGCTACACCCTGACCGTCACCTTCGCCATCGGCACCGACCTGAACTTCGCGCAGGTGCTGGTACAGAACCGGGTGTCCTCGGCGCTCGCCTCGCTGCCGACCTCGGTGCAGGCGCAGGGCGTCACGGTCCAGAAGAAGTCGACGTCGATCCTGGAGATCGCGACGCTGAGTTCGGATAACGGACGCTACGACAGCCTGTACCTGAGCAACTACGCCACCATCAACCTGGTGAACGAGCTGTCGCGTCTGCCGGGCGTCGGCAACGTCAACGTGTTCGGCGCCGGCCAATACGCGATGCGCGTGTGGCTCGACCCGAACCAGTTGCAGGCGCGCGGGCTGACGGCGAGCGACGTCATCCAGGCGATCCAGCAGCAGAGTCAGGAGGTCACCGCCGGCCAGGTCGGCATGCCGCCGGCCCCTTCAACCACCGGCTTCCAGTACACCATCAACGTGGCCGGAAGGCTGGCCGATGCGGACGCGTTCGCCGCCATCATCGTCAAGACCGGCACCGGCACCGGCGCGCAGGTCACCCGAGTGCGCGACGTCGGCCGGGTCGAGTTGGGCGCCCAGACCTACAGCCAGGTGTTCACCCTGAACGGCAAGCCGTCCGCCGGCATTGCGGTCTTCCAGACCCCTGGTGCGAACGCGCTGCAGGTCGCCAAGGAAGTGTCCGCCAAGCTGCAGGACCTGTCGAAGGCGTTCCCGCAGGGGATGCAGTACAGCATCCCGTTCGACACCACGAAGTTCGTCACCGCCTCGATCGATGAGGTCTACAAGACCCTGATCGAGGCCGGCGTGCTGGTGCTGATCGTCATCCTGGTCTTCTTGCAGGACTGGCGTGCCACGCTGGTGCCGGCGACCACCGTGCCGGTCACCATCATCGGCGCGTTCGCCGCGATGGCCGCCTTGGGCTTCACCATCAACCTCTCCACCCTGTTTGCCATCGTGCTGGCGATCGGCATCGTGGTCGATGACGCGATCGTGGTGGTGGAGGGCGCCGCCAAATACATCGAGCGCGGCATGAGCGGCCACGACTCCGCCATCAAGGCAATGGACGAGCTGTTCGGCCCGATCATCGGCATCACCCTGGTGCTGATGTCGGTGTTCATCCCGGCGGCCTTCCTGCCGGGCCTGACCGGCCGCCTCTATGCCCAGTTCGCCCTGGTGATCGCCGCGACTGCGCTGATCAGCGCGATCAATGCCGCGACACTGAAGCCGACCCAGTGCGCCATGTGGCTGCGCCAGCCGGTGCCGCCGGAGAAGCGCAACGTCTTCTTCCGCGGCTTCAACCGGATCTACGACCCGTTCGAGCTGCGCTATGCCGGCCTGATCCGGCGCATGGTTGCCCATAGCGGTGCCATGGTGATCGTGGCGCTGCTGCTCGTCGGGGCCGCGCTGTATGGCTACATGCAGATCCCCACCGGCTTCCTGCCGCTGGAGGACCAGGGCTACGTGCTGATCGGCGTGCAATTGCCGGACGGCGCCTCGCTCGACCGCACCCAGGGCGTCATGGACAAGGTCGATGCGCTCGCCCAGGCGGTGCCGGGTGTCGACCAGGTGATTGGCATCGCCGGCGTCTCGGTGCTCGACAACAACGCCACTCTGGCCAATGCCGGCGTCGCCTACGTCGTGCTGAAGGACTGGGGCGTGCGCGGCGCCGGCCAGGACCTGCGCTCGATCTATGCCAACATCAGCAAGGCCCTGGAAGCGGTGGGCGAGGCGCAGAGCTTCGTCCTCGTGCCGCCTGCCATCCAGGGCATCGGCAATTCCGGCGGCTTCACCATGCAGGTCGAGCTGCGCGACGGCACGTTCGACTTCGGCAAGCTGCAGGGCATGACGCGCACGGTGATCGCCGACGGCGCCTCGCAATCGTCGCTGTCGCGGCTGAACACGTCATTCCGCTCCTCCGTGCCGCAGCTCAGCCTGACGGTGGACCGGGTGAAGGCCGAGACGCTGCATGTCTCGGTCGGCCAGGTGTTCCAGTCGCTGGCGACCTATCTCGGTTCCAGCTACGTCGACCAGTTCAACAAGTTCGGCCGCACGTTCCAGATCTACGCCCAGGCCGACTCGCAGTTCCGGCTCAGCCCGCGGGACATCGACAACCTCACCGTCCGCTCCGATGACGGCCAGATGATCCCGCTGGGCACGCTGGTGACGATCCGCCCCGCGGTCGGGCCGTCGCTGATCAGCCTGTACAACCTGTATCCGACCGCCGCCATCATCGGCAGCCCGGCGCCCGGCTTCAGCTCCGGACAGGCGATGGACCTGATGGACCAGATCGCCGCTCAGGCGCTGCCGCCAGGCACCGGGGCCGAGTGGACCGCGATGTCGTACCAGGAGAAGGCGGTCGGCAACCAATTGCTGTATGCCTTCGGCTTGGCGATCCTGCTGGTCTACCTGGTCCTGGCCGGCCAGTACGAGAGCTGGCTGGCACCGATCTCGGTCATCCTCGCCGTCCCGCTGGCCCTGCTCGGACCCGTCGCCGCCCTCTCGGCGCTCGGGCTCGACAACAACCTCTACACCCAGATCGGCGTCATGCTGCTGATCGCGCTGGCCGCCAAGAACGCCATCCTGATCGTCGAGGTCGCGCGACATGAGCGGCTGTACGGCGGCAAGTCGATCCTGGACGCGGCGGTGGAGGGCGCGCATTCCCGCTTCCGGCCGATCCTGATGACCTCGTTCGCCTTCATCCTGGGCGTCATGCCGCTGGTGCTGGCGACCGGTGCCGGCGCCAACGCACGCAAGTCGATCGGCATTTCGGTGGCCTCCGGCATGCTCGCCTCCACCTGCCTCGCGGTGTTGCTGGTGCCCTCGTTCTTCGTGGTGATCCAGCGCTTCGAGGAGTACCGCGCGTCCCGCCGCAAAAAGCCGGTCCCGCCGGTCGCGGCGGAGTAGACCCCGGCGGCGGCGCCCGCGACCGGCAACACCGCCCGCCGGCAACTTCAGCCAACGGCAACATCGCTCACGTCAAACGGGGAAACCTCATGCAACTTCGATCCATCCTGCTCGCCGCGGCGGCAGGCCTGGCGTTCGGGCTCGCCAGCCCGACGGTCCACGCCCAAAGCCCGGTCGTGCCGCAAAGCCCGGTCGTGGGTGCGTCCGGCGACGTCGCGGTCACCGTGGTCCGCGCCAAGGTCACCGCAATCGATGCCAAGACCCGCCAGCTGACATTCCGCGGGCCGGCCGGCAACGTGTTCCAGGTCGTGGCCGGGCCGGGCGTGCACAACTTCGCGCAGATCCGGCGCGGCGACGACCTCGTGCTGCGCTACGTCCAATCCGTCGCCTACGTGATCACCAAGCCTGGCACCAAGTTGCCGGATGTCGCGGTGACGGACGCCGGCGCCCACGCCGCCCCCGGCAGCATGCCGGGCGTCGCGGCGGCCCGGCGTGTGGCGATCACCGGCCTGATCGTGGGCGTCGACCCGGTCGGCCATGTGCTGAGCGTGGTCGACCAGCATGGCGGATCGGTGCGCGATTTCGCGGTGCGCGATCCGGAGCGGCAGGCGGAGATGGGATCGCTGGAGGTTGGGCAGATGATCACGGTCGTCTTCACCGAGGCGGTGGCGCTTGCGGTGGAGCCGCCCCACCGGCACTGATCCGGTGGGTCGACGGCCCATACCCGGACCGGCGCGTGCGGCTCAACCGGCTGCCGCTCCGGCCGGGGCCTCGCCGCCCGGCGTCGCGCCGGCGGCGGCCGGGCTGCGGCCATTCGTCCTGCTCGGCTGCCTGGTCGGGTTTCTACTGTTCGCCCCCTTCATGCCGACCAGCCTGATCGGGCAGGTCATCCTGCAGCTCATGGTGACGACCCTGATCCTCGCCTCTGCCGCGCTGCGGCGGAGCCGCTGGCAGGTCCTGCTCGTCGCCACCCTGACCGCCCTGTGGGTCGCGGCGAGCTGGAGTGCCGTGCTGTTCCGCCCGCCGCCCTGGGTGGAGATCGCCGCCCACGGCCTGCTGATCGCGCTGCTCGCCCTGGCGCTGCTGGCCACGCTGCGGCCGGTGTTCGGCGCGTCCCGCGTGGAGGCGGCGACGATCGCCGGCGCCGTCTCGGGCTACCTGCTGATCGCGCTGACCTGGGCGGCGGTCTACCAGGAGATGGCAGCCTTCGACCCCGGCGCCTTCTCCGACGGCCTCACCAGCCGCTCGTGGATCGAGGCGACCTATTTCAGCCTGGTGACCATAACCACCGTGGGATTCGGCGATATTGTCGCGCGCAGTCCCGTCGCCCGTATCTGGAGCGGACTGGAGGCGGTGACCGGCAACCTCTACATGGCGGTGCTGATCGCCCGCCTGGTCAGCGAGTGGCGCAACGAAAGGCATTCACGATGAAGGCCGTCACGATGCAGGCGGGGCGATGCAGTCCGGTATCCCGGGATACGGCACGATGAACGACCGCCCGATCACCGGACCGGCCCACGCCGATTGCCACGAATGCGGCCTGCCGCACCGCCTGCCGCCGCTGCGGCCCGGCGGGTCCGCCTATTGCCGGCGCTGCGGAGCGCTGCTGCACCGCCATCGCGCCGACCCCTGGCGCACAACCTTGCCGCTGGTGCTGGCCGCCCTGCCGCTGCTGCCGGTGATCGTGCTGCTGCCATTCATCTCGCTCAACATCAGCGGCCAGCACACCCAGACCTGGCTGCTCACCGGTCCCGTCGCCTTGCAGCGCGACGGGCTGTGGGAACTCGGCGTGCTGGTGCTGTTCACCTCGTTCCTGGTGCCGTTGGTCAAGCTCGGCTGCCTCTGCGTCACCCTGGTCGGGCTGCGCATGAAGCGCCCGCCACGCGGCCTGCCGGCGCTGTTCCGGTCCGTCGGCCATCTCGGCCGCTGGGCGATGGTGGAGGTCTTCCTGCTGGGCGTGATCGTCGCCTACACCAAGCTGGTGGCGATGGCGCAGGTGGAGATCGGGCTGGCCGCCTACGCGCTGGTGGCGCTGATGGTGCTGATGGCCTGGGTCGATGCCTCGCTGGACTCCTACGCCGTCTGGCAGGAGATCGAGCGGCGTGGCCTGGGGGCTGCCCCGCTGCACGGGCCACCCGATCCGGCCTCGCTGCAGCGCAGCTGGGCGCTGCTGATCGCCGCCGCCGTGCTGTATGTGCCCGCCAATGTCTACCCGGTGATGGTGGTCACCAGCCTGGGCGTTGAGACCCATGCCACGATCCTGGAGGGCGTGCGGGAGCTGGCGACCGGCGACACCTGGCCGCTCGCCGTGCTGGTGTTCTTCGCCTCCATCACCGTGCCTTGCCTCAAGCTGGTCGGCATGACGGTGATGCTGATCGCCACCGGCCGCGGCTCGACCGTGCGGCTGCGCGACCGTGCGCGGCTGTTCCGGATCATCGAGTTCATCGGCCGCTGGTCGATGATCGACGTGTTCATGGTCTCGATCCTGGTGTCGCTGGTGAACATGGGCGCACTGGTGTCGATCGGCCCCGGGGTCGGTGCGCTCGCCTTCGCCTCGGTGGTGGTGCTGACCATGCTGGCCACGCTGAGCTTCGATCCGCGCCTGATGTGGCGCACCATTCAGGAGCCGCTATGAGCGAGCAGACCTCCGCCCCAGTGGCCGCCGATCCGGTGGTGCGGCAACGGCGCCGCATCTCCCTGGTCTGGCTGATCCCGATCGTGGCGGCCCTGCTGGCCGGCTTCCTGCTGTGGCGGAGCTGGTCGCAGCAGGGCCCGACGATCAGCCTGACGTTCCGCTCCGCCGACGGGATCGAGGTCGGCAAGACCAAGGTCAAGCTCAAGGCGGTCGATATCGGCACCGTCTCCGCGGTCCATCTGTCGCCCGACCGGGAGCGCGTCGTCGTGCAGGTGGCGATGACGCGGGAGGCGACCGAAGACCTGACCGATCGCGCGCGGTTCTGGATGGTCAAGCCGCGGGTCAGCGCCGGCAGCATCTCCGGCCTCGATACGCTGTTGTCCGGCTCCTATATCGCGATCGATCCCGGCGCGGAGGGCGGCAAGCGCCAGCTCAGCTTCACCGGCCTGGAGGTGCCGCCGGTGATCAGCTCCGACGAGCCGGGGCGCGCCTTCCTGATGCATGCCGCGCGGCTGGGCTCGATCGGGCCAGGTTCGCCGGTGATCTACCACGGCCTGACGGTCGGCCAGGTGCAGGGCTACGAACTCGGTGCCATGGCAGACACCGTCACCCTGCATGTCTTCGTGCTCAGCCCCTACGCCGACTATGTGCATGACGCGTCGCATTTCTGGAACGCCTCCGGCATCCAGCTGCAGACCAATGCCGACGGGCTGAAGCTGCGGGTGGAATCGCTGGCAGCGGTGCTGTCGGGTGCCATCGGGTTCGACACGCCGCCCGAGGCCGCAGCCACGCCGATTGCCGCCGACGGCCGCGCCTACACCCTGTTCGACGATGAGGACGCGGCCAAGGCGGCCGGATTCAGTCGGCGGACCCCGATGGTGACGTATCTGCGCGGATCGGTGCGCGGATTGAGCGTCGGCTCGTCGGTCGAGCTGTTCGGCATCCGCATCGGCAGCGTCACCGACGTGCGGCTGCACTACGACCCCGTCGCCAAGGAGATCGGGGTCGCGGTCCACCTGGACGTGCAGCCGGACCGCTTCAGCGTCGAGAACTCGCCCCACGTGCAGGACCCGATGCAGGTTGCCCGTGCGTTGCTGGCACAGGGGCTGCGGGCGCAGCTCAAGACGACCAACCTGATCACCGGCCAGCTCTCGATCGCGCTGGATTTCTTCCCCGACGCGCCGATCGCGCCGCCGCAGATGGAGGGCGACGTGTTGGTTCTGCCCAGCCAGCCCGGCGACATGGCGGGGATCACCCGGTCGATCGGCGATGTCGCGGACAAGCTGAACCGACTGCCGCTGGATGAGATCGGCAAGACCGTGCTCAGCACGCTGAAATCGGTCGACCAGCTGACCGGCAGCCCAGAGCTGAAGGCGTCGCTGCAATCGATGGCGAGTGCCACGGCCTCCCTGAAGGATGTGATGAGGCAGCTGGACAGTGGCCTGGCGCCGACGCTGAAGCGCCTGCCGGAACTGACCGCCAGCCTGCAGAAGGCGACCGACAATGCCGGCCGCGCGATGGGCTCGATCAACGACGGCTACGGCACGGATTCGGACTTCCACCGCAGCATGGACCGCCTGCTGTCGCAGGTGACCGAGATGACGCGCGCCGTGCGCTTCCTGGCGGAGTTCCTGGATGCCCATCCGGAGGCGCTGGTGCGCGGTCGCACGGACCAGGGGAGCGGCAAATGAGACGCATGATGGGCCGGATCGCCTGGCTGTTGCTGCTGGCGGCGGGTTTGGGGTTGGCCGGGTGCACCTCGCCCGATCCGGTGCTGTTCACGATGCGGCCGACGCCCGGCGCGCCGCAGCACATCGCAGCGCGGGTGGTGCTGCTGCGCCGCCCCGGGCTGCCGCATTACCTCGACCGTACCGCCATTGTCACCGCGATGCCGGGCTACCGGGTGGAGGCGGCCGGCGGCGATCGCTGGGCGGAGCCGATCGGCGGCATGTTCGCCCGCGTCCTGGCGCAGGACCTGGCGCAGCGCCTGCCGGACGTGACGGTGCTAAGCGAGCAGGGCGCGGTCAGCCTGCCGGCCAATCTGTCGGTCGATCTGGAGGTGCAGGATTTCGGTCCCGACCCGAGCGGCGCGGTGGTGTTGCAGGCCCAGGTCGCGGTGGAGCGTACGATCGGCGCCGACCGCACGCCACGCCCGGTGCGCAGCGTACGGCTGTCGGTGCGACCCGCCTCGGCGAGCACGTCCGATCTGGTGGCGGCGATGAGCGATGCGACCGGCCAACTCGCCGACGCGGTTGCCGCGGCATTACCGTAGAAACCTGAAAGATTTCGGGGAAACGATCATGGTTGGACGCTTTGACTATGGCGGGCTTGCGCGGCGCTCCGGCTTGCTGGGCGTAGCGGTCGTCGCCCTCATGGCCCTTGGCGGGTGCAACAAGCCAAGCATCCAGACCACGGAGGCCTATGTCGGCGGCCGCATGCCACGGCCGGACCACGTGATGGTCGCGGCCTTCGCGGTCACGCCGGACGATGTGCGGCTCGACCAGGGGGTTGCCGCGCGGATGCAGCGCAGCAGCAGCGACGTGCCGCTGACCGGCCAGCAGCTGCAGGTCGCGCGCGCCGCGCAGGCGGAGCTGGCGGATGCGCTGGTGCAGGCGTTGCGCGGCTACGGCCTGCCGGCGGAACGCGCCTGGGGCGATGTCCCGCCGGCTGCCGGTTCGGCGCTGCTGGTCGAGGGCCAGATCGTCTCGGTCGACCAGGGCAACCGCACGCGGCGTACGCTGGTCGGTCTGGGGGCCGGCAAGAGCTCGCTGTCGGCCGACATGCAGCTCTATCTGGCCCGCGCGCCCGAACGCCCGCGCTTCCTGACGGCGTTCAGCGGCAGCGACGACAGCGGGCATACGCCGGGCCTGGCCGAAGGCATGGGCGTCGGCGCGGCCGGCGGCCATCTGCTGGCCTCCACCGCGATCGGGTCGGCGTTGCACCTGCATTCCGAGACCCACGGCGCCACCGGGGCCTCCGAGGCGTCGAAGCTGGCTCAGGGCCTCGCGGTGCAGATCGGCCAGTTCGCCGTGTCGCAAGGCTGGATCCCGCCCGACGCGGTCCGGTAAGGCGGGGTGGGTTGAGGGGGCGGAAACATTTCAGCTGGCAGCCTGACCTACCCCTGCAGGATGATCGACCTGATCCGGCTCGCCAGGGTTTCCATCGGGAACGGCTTGGGCAGCACGTGCATCCCCGGTTTCAGCGCGCCCTTATCGATGGCCGGATGATCGGCGTAACCCGTCATGAACAGCACGGGCAGCGCCGGGCGACGCTGGCGAGCGGCGTCGGCCATTTGGCGGCCATTCATCCCGCCGGGCAGGCCGATATCGGTCACCAGCAGGTCGATCCGCACGTCCGATAGCAGTACCTGCAAGCCGGCGACGGAGTCGGCCGCCTCGATCGCCGCATAGCCCAGCTCGTCGAGCACCTCGGTGACCAGCAGCCGCACGGTCGGCTCGTCGTCGACGATCAGCACGGTCTCACCGCTCTGCGCCCGCGGCACCTCGACGAGCGGGGGCTGGGCGACGTCGCTGTCGGGTTCGCCCTGGTGGCGGGGAAGGGTGATGCATACCGTGGTCCCGACGCCGGCCTCGGACCGGATATGCACCTGGCCGCCGGACTGCCTGGCGAAGCCATAGATCATCGACAGCCCGAGGCCGGTGCCCTGGCCGATCGGCTTGGTGGTGAAAAATGGATCGAAGGCGCGTGCCACCACCTCGGGCGGCATGCCGATGCCGGTGTCGGTCACGGCGATCGCCACGTAGCCGCCGGGCGGCAGCCCGCGCCTGCGAGCGCCTGCCTCGTCCAGGGTGAGGGTGGCAGTCTCGATCGTCAGGCGTCCGCCGTCAGGCATGGCGTCCCGCGCGTTGATGCACAGGTTGAGGAGCGCGTTCTCCAGCTGGTTCGGGTCGCACAGCGTGGGCCCCAGGCTGCGCGCGAGCACCGTTTCCACAGCGATTGCCGGACCGACGGTGCGGCGCAACAGGTCCTCCATGTCCGCGATCAGCCGGTTCGGATCGATTCGCTTCGGATCCAGTGTCTGGCGGCGCGCGAAGGCCAGCAGCCGATGGGTCAGCGCCGCCGCGCGCGAGACGGCCCCCTGCGCCATCGTGAGATAGCGGTCGAGGCCGCTGGTCTGGCCCTGCGCCACGCGCCGCTTCATCAGCTCCAGACTGCCGCTGATCCCGGTCAGCAGGTTGTTGAAATCATGCGCCAGGCCGCCGGTGAGCTGGCCGACAGCCTCCATCTTCTGGGCCTGGAACAGCTGCTCGCGCGACTGCTCCAGCTGCAACTGGGCCTCTCGCCGTTCGGTCAGGTCGCGGGTGATCTTGGCAAAGCCGACCAGCTTGCCGTCATCGTAGATCGCGTCGATCACCGCGCTGGCCCAGAACCGGCGGCCATCCTTGCGGCACCGCCAGCCTTCCGCCTCGTAGCGCCCGTCCCGCCGCGCGGCCTCGAGCGCCGTGTCGGGCCGTCCGGCCGCGACGTCCTCAGGCGTATAGAAGCGGGAGAAGTGCTCGCCGACGATCTCGAAGGCAGCATAGCCCTTGATCCGTTCGGCGCCCGCGTTCCAGTTCGTGACGCGGCCCTCCGGGCTGAGCATGTAGATGGCGTAGTCGGTCACGCCTTCGACCAACAGGCGGAACCGCCGCTCGCTCTCCAGCGCCGCCCTCTGCGCGAGGCGCTGTTCGGTCATGTCGCGGGTGATCTTCGCGAAGCCGATCAGTTCGCCGTCCTGGCGGATCGGGTCGAGCACCACCATCGCCCAGAATCGGCTGCCGTTCTTGCGCTGTCGCCAGCCCTCGGTGGTGTACCGGCCGGTTTCGGTTGCGATCCGCAGGGTCTCGGCGGGGACGCCGGCGGCCTGCTCTTCCTCGGTGTAGAAGCACGAGAAGTTCCGGCCGATGATTTCGTCGGCCGTATAGCCCTTGATCTTCTGCGCGCCGGTATTCCAGCTCATGACCCGTCCTGCCGGATCGAGCAGGTAGATGGCATAATCCACTACCTTCTGGATCAGCAGTTCATACGGATTGGCGATAGGGAAGACTTTCGGACTGTCCATCTGCTGCGATTGTGGCTTGCTGACCCGAGGGCTTAGCGCGAATCGGCGCGTTCCGCCGAATTGTTTTCGAACGTCTGCCGGATTCCCCCGCACCTTCACTATGTATGGCGCCATGTATGGCGCCACTTTTCGGAATGGTGTGGGCTGCCGGGACGCTCGCCCCCGGGTTCGGGAGGCGGCTCGCGGCACGCGCCGGGCGCCCGTGTCCCGATTCTGGCGTTTGCAGCCAGGGCGGAGCGTCGGAATGTTTCCTCCGCGCACGCTGGCTCCGGTTGCGACCCGGGTGGATCGCCTCAAGATAGTCTCGGTCGCATGTATTGACGATCACCGTCCCATTCGGCGGGTCGGCTCCAGGCCGGTGAACGGAGCGGATGCGTCGATGCATGACCACAGCAAGGGGATGCCGCATGCGACCGCCGATTCGATTTGGTGTCTGGGCCCTCGTCCACGGCAGCCGCGCTGCGCTGCAGGACCCGGACGAACCGTACGACGCGTCCTGGGACCGCAACCGCCGCCTGGTCCAGGAAGCCGAGGCGCTTGGCTTCGACTCCACGCTGGTCGCGCAGCACACGATCAACCCGCATGACGGCGTGTCCGACCAGCTTGAGGCCTGGACCGCCTCGGCGGCGCTGGCGGCTTTGACCGAGCGGATCGAGATCATCACGGCGATCAAGCCGTATCTGTACCACCCGGTGGTGCTGGCCAAGATGGCACTGCAGATCGAGCACATCAGCCACGGGCGGGCGGCGATCAACCTGGTGAATGCGTGGAACCGGCCGGAGCTTGAGCGCGCCGGTATCGGCTTCCCCGACCACGACGAACGTTACGTCTACGGTCATGAGTGGATCTCGGTGGTCGAGCGCCTGATGCGGGGCGAGCGCGTCACCCACAGCGGCCGGCATTTCCACGTGCAGGACTACATGCTGCGGCCGGCGGACCCGTACCGCGAGCGCCCGCGCATCTATATCGGTGGCGAGTCGGAGCCGGCGCGGGTGCTGGCGGCGGATCAGGGCGACGTGTGGTTCATCAACGGCCAGCCGCTGCCCGACGTGGCGCGTCTGATCGCCGATGTCGGATCGCGTCCGCGCCGGGGCGGGCCGCTGCGGTTCGGCCTGTCGGCCTTCGTGATCGCACGGGACACGGCAGCGGAGGCGGAGCAGGCGCTCGCCCATCTGTTCGCGCTCGCCGCGAAGGATGCGCCGATCCGCGCGGTGCAGCATGCCAACACCGACGCAAACTCGGTGATGGCGCAGACCATGGCGAAGACGCCGCGGGTCGGCAGCAATGGCGGCACGGCTGCCGGCCTGGTTGGCAGCTACGATGAGGTGGCGGCGCGCATCGCGGCGTTCAACGCCGCCGGCATCGAGACCTTCATGCTGCAGTTCCAGCCGTTCGAGGCAGAGATGCGCCGCTTCGCCGCCGAAGTGGCTCCCCGCGTGCGCCGCTTGGGGGTGGGAGAGGGCAGGGCTCTGCCCTGAAACCCGCCAAGGGGCTCTGCCCCTTGGATCCCCGCCAGGGACACAGTCCCTGGACCCATTCTGTTGGTGTTCATCCGGGGAGAGGGGGCTA
>JARLIJ010000002.1 GCA_031291795.1 Acetobacteraceae bacterium
CGGCAGGTCCAGATGCTGGCGGATCAGGCCGGCCAGCAGCGCATATTCCGCCGGCAGGCCGCACTCGGTCAGGTCGCCGGTGATCAGCACCACGTCCGGCCGAGGGGTGAAGGCTGCCACCGCGCGGAACGCCCGCGCGGTGAACATGTTGGTCTCCGAGACCCGGTTGGACGCCTGGCCGAACGGGCGCACATGCAGGTCGGTGAGCTGGCAGATCAGCATCGCGGTTCCCCTTATTCCGGCAGCTTCAGCGCAGTCTGGTCGACATAGGGCTTCATCAGCCCGTCGGCCTGCTTCTGCGCCTCGGCCATCGCGACCTCGGGGGTGGCGCGGCCGGACAGCACGGCCTGGACGCCGTCCTCCAGCGCCTTGCGGACGCCCACCACGTTGTAGGTGGCGAACCAGCTGCGAGCATAGGCGAGCTGGTCCACCGCCACCTTGGCGTCCGGGTGTTCGGTCATGAAGCTCTTCATCTCGGGCAGGTCGTAGGCCGCGATGCGCGGGGCAAAATAGCCGGTGAAGCGGCTCCAGCCCCCGGCAATCTCCGGGCTCGTCAGCCATTTCATCAGCGTCCACGCCGCCGCCTGTCGCTCGGGGCTGTTGCCCTTGGGCAGGATCAGGCTGGCGCCGCCGATCGGCGCCGCGTTCACCATCTTCCGCGGCATGAACGCCGTCCGGTACGGCGTCTTCATGTTCTCACGCACGAACGACAGCGAGCCGGTCGACAGCACCATCATCCCGGTGCGGCCCTGGAAGAACGCGGTGGTCACGGCATTGGCGTCGGTCACGCCCTCGGGCATCACGCGCGCCTTGTGCACCAGCTCGTCGATGAAGCGGACGGCCCCGATTGTGGTCGGCGCGGTGTAGTAGATTTCGCCGCCGTAATCCTGGTTGTAGAACTGCCCGCCATTCGACATCGCCAGGCCCGAAGTGATCCAGCCCAGATAGTCGTAGGTACCCGGCATCATCACGCCCCAGCGCGTGGTCTGGTTGCCCTCGTGCTTCGTCAGCTTGCGGGCCGCGTCAAGCCAATCCTGCCAGGTCACCGGCGGCTTGTCGGGGTCCAGCCCGGCATCCTTGAACGCGTCCACGCTGTAGTACAGCAGCGGGGTCGAGTTGTGGAACGGCACGCCATAGACATGACCCTGGTCGGTCGCGTTCAGCCGCAGCGCGGGCCAGAACTGGTCCATGAACTGCGCCGGCGTCTGGCCGTCCTTGGCGATCAGCGGATCGAGCGGCTCGATCTCGTCGGTGATGACGTATTCGCGGACGAAATTGGCGCTCATGATGACCGCGGCCGGGGACTTGCCGGCCTCGATCGCAGCATGGGTCTTCAGGTTGGTGTCGTCGTAGCTGCCGGTATAGACGGCGGTGGCGTGGATATCGGGGTGCTCCTTGTTGAACACGTCGACCAGCCGGGTCATTTCGCTGGCCAGCTTGCCCTGGACCGGGACCGGGAAGAACAGGTCGATCTCGGTGGCGGCCTGCGCTGTCCCGTAACAAAGCGCCAGCGCGAGGCCGGCCCCCAGCGTGGCGGCGTGCAGCAGTCGCATGACGATTTTCCCCTTACTTGATGCCGGAAAAGGTGAAGGACGAGACGAACTGCCGCTGGAACAGCAGGAACCCCGCCAGCAGCGGCGCCGCGACCAGGAAGGTGCCGGCGGCCATGACACCCCATTCCGACCCCGCTTCGGCGCCGGCGGTGAAGGAGGCAAGGCCGACGGTCAGCACCTGGTTGGACGGCGAGGACGTCGCCATCAGCGGCCACAGGAACTCGTTCCAGTGACTGGTGACCGAGACGATCGCGAACGCCGCCAGGCCCGGCCGAGCGAGCGGCAGCAGCACGCGGAAGATGATCTGCAGCGGCGTGGCGCCGTCGATCACCGCCGCTTCCTCATACGCCAGCGGGATGGTGCGGAAGGTCTGGCGCATCAGGAACACGCCGAACGCCGAGGCGAAATAGGGCGCCATGACGCCGGCCAGCGTGTCGTACAGGTGCAGCGCCACCAGCGTGCGCATGTTGGGCACGATCAGGATCGGCGGCGCCAGCATGAGCTGGAGCAGGAACGCGTAGAACAGCAGCGACCGGCCGGGAAAGCGCAGCCGCGCGAAGGCATAGCCGGCCAGGCTGACGGTGACGCACTGCACAGCCAGGATGCCGCCGCACAGCAGCACGGTGTTGAGGTACCACAGCGGGAAATGGCCGGAATTCCAGGCTTCGGCGAAGTTGCCCAGGCTGAACGGGCCGGCAGGCAGCAGGGAGGCGATGTCGGCCGCTCCCGCGGCACCCGGCCGCAGGCTGGCCACTGCCATCCAGGCGAACGGCACCGCCCAGAGCAGCGCCGCCCCGGCCAGCAGGACCAGCACCAGCAGCCGGGCGTCGGCTTTCCCCAGCCTGGCTTTCCTGACTCTGGCTTTACCGACCCTAGCTTTCATAGTGCATCCCGCGCTCCAGCGTCTTCAGGGACGCCAGCGACAGGGCGAGCAGGGCGGCGACGCTGACCACGGTTGCGGCCGAGGCCAGCCCGAGGTCGTAGTTCTGATGCGCCTGCTGGTAGATGTAATAGAGCAGTAGGTTTGTCGCATCCGACGGCCCGCCCTGGGTCATGACGATCACATGGTCGACCTGGGTGATGGCATTCAGGGTCGCGATCACCGCGACGAAGCCCAGCGTGGGGCCCAGCAGGGGCAACGTGATGTGCCAGAACCGGCGGATCGGGCCGGCGCCGTCGATCTTCGCCGCGTCCAGGAACTCCTGCGGGACGCCGGCCAGCCCGGCCAGGAAGAACAGCATGTAGTAGCCGGTGTTCTTCCACACCGTGATCGCGATGATCGAGCCTAGCGCGAGCGACGGATTGCCCAGCCAGTTGTGGCTGGCGACGCCCAGTTTCGCCAGGTACCAGTCCAGCAGCCCGCCGCCGGGCAGGAAAACGAACACAAACAGCGCCGCGGCGGCGACCAGCGGGATCAGCATCGGCAGCGCGACCAGCGTGCGCATTGCCATCCGGACCCGCCCGCTCTCCCGCAATCCCACCGCGAACCCCAGCGCCAGCACCACGCTCGGGATCACCGTCCCGACGGCGTAGAGCAGGTTGTTGAGCACCGCGTTGCCGAAATGCGGATCGGCAAACAGCCGCGCGTAGTTGTCCAGGCCCCAGTGCGGCGCGATCCGGAAGCCGCGCACGCTGAACGAGCCGACGAGCACCTGGACGACGGGCCAATAGGTGAAGCCCAGCAGGAACACCGCCGAGGGCAGGAGCAGCGCATAGGCCGTAACGGCAGGCCGCGCACGGGCGGGACGGCGGCGCACGGCGGATGTCGGGCGCGCCAGGGCGCCCGGGAGGGTCGTGCTGCTCACCTTTGCCCCGCGGTCATCGGGGCGGCTGATACGAGGCGAGCGGCGTCAGACCTGTGTCAGTTCAAAGTCGGTTGCATGACAACGCCCCCCTTCTCCCTCTCCCCTTGCGGGCTTGGGGCGCAAAGCGCACCAAGGCCGGGGTGAGGGGGCTTTCAAACACCGTCGGTGCCCGTGGGACCCCTCTTCCCGCCCTTCGCCCGCGAGGGGAGAGGGAGAAAAGGGGGCTCAGTCCATCTCCTGCTCGATCGCCTCGATAGCGGCGTCGGAGAAGCCAAAATGGTGGGCGATCTCGTGGATCACGACATTGCGGACAAGGCGGAACAGGTCCTCGCCGGTCTCGATCCATTCCAGCAGGATCGGCTCGCGATACAGGAAGATCAGGTCGGGCTGGCGCCCCGAATCCGACACGCTGCGTTCGGTCAGCGGCGTGCCGTGGTAGAGGCCGGTCAGCTCCCAGGCGGATTCGATGCCCAACTCGTCGAGAGTCTCGTCGTCCGGCATGTCCTCGACGGTGATGCCGACGCCCTGGACGTGGCGCGCGAGGCGTGGCGGGATCGTCAGCAAGGCGCGCTCCGCCATGGCCGCGATGTCTTCCACGCTGGGCGGTGGCCCGAAGGTGGGGATGGGGTTGCGAAGGTCGCTCATTCGGCGAATGCGTGACGCGGGCCGGCGTCCGGGTCAAGTCGCCGCGGCATTGCTGCCGCACCCGCGCGGCCGGTAGACCGATCCGCATATGTCAGACACCCAGCCCTCAACCGGTCTCCGCCGCGTCCTGACCTTCTGGCCGCTGGTGCTCTATGGCCTCGGCGTCATCGTCGGCGCCGGAATCTATGTCGCAATCGGCCTGGTGATCGACCGGGCCGGCGACGCAGCGCCCTTGTCGTTCCTGCTGGCAGGTGTCGCAGCCTGCTTCACCGGCCTGTGCTACGCGGAACTGTCGGGACGCTTCCCGGTCGCCTCGGGCGCGGTGGTATTCGTGACCGAGGGCTTCGGTTCCGCGGCGTTGGCGCGGCTGACCGGGGCAGCGGTGACGCTGGCGGTGGTCGTTTCCGCAGCCTCGATCGCGCGAGGGGCTGTCGACTACCTGTCGGTTCTGTTGCCGTTGCCCCTGCCGCTGCTGACGGTGCTGCTGATCAGCGGCTTCACGGCCATCGCCTTGCGCGGCGTCGGTGCCAGCGTCGGCCTGGCCGTGGCTATGAGCGTGATCGAGATTGCCGGTCTGCTCGCAGCCACGATTGCCGGCTTGCACGTCGCGCCGGACTTCCAGGTCGGATCTCTGCTGCCGCAGGACGCAGCGGCATGGCGGGGCACCGCTGCAGGCGCCTTCATCGCGTTCTTCGCCTTCACGGGCTTCGAAACGTTGGCGAACCTGGCCGAAGAGGTGAAGGATCCCGGCCGTACCGTTCCGCGCGGCATTATCGGCGCGGTGGCGGCCAGCATGCTGTTGTACCTGGCGGTCTCGACCGCCGTCGTGTTGGGCGACAGTGCCGGCAACCGCCCGCTTCTGGGCCTGTTCAAGGGGGCCGGTGTGCCATTGTTTGCCGCCATCGGCAGCATCGCCGTCGCCAACGGGGTCCTCGTGCAGATCGTCACGCTGTCTCGACTGTTCTATGGGATGGCCTGCAACGGCCATCTGCCGGCGGCGCTCGCACGCATCGCGCCCGGCACGCAGACGCCGGATCGCGCAACGCTGGTGGCCGGCGGGTTGGTGCTGGCGACCGCCCTGCTGGTGCCGTTCGAGCACTTGCTGGTCCTGACCAACCTCCTCACGCTCGGGGTCTTCACGCTGGTCGACCTTGCGCTCTGGCGGTTGCAGTGGCGCGACCCGGCGCGCGCGGGCTTCCACGCGCCCGGTTGGGTGCCGCCGCTGGCCGCGCTGCTGTCGATCGCCCTCATCCTGGCGGAACTCGCCCCCTGAACCTGCATGCTCAAAACAGCCAACGGCCGCCCAGCACACCGGGCGTCAGGATACCGGCGGCCCAGATCATGCCCGACGTGACGTTGGCGAGCTGAAACGGCAGCGCCGGCATGCGGAATATGCCGGCAACCAGCGGCACGGTGGCGCGCAGCGGCCCCAGGAAGCGGCCGAGGAACACGCCGACAACGCCCCAGCGATGGAACACGCGCTCGCCGCGCGCCAGCAGGTCGGGGTGTCGGGACAGCGGCCAGATCTGCCTGATCGCATCCTGGTAGTGGTAGCCTAACCAGTAGGACAGCCAGTCGCCAAGGATCGCACCCGCGGCGGCCGAGGCCCAAAGTGGCCAGAACGGCAGGCCGGCCGCTCCGATGACGCCGCCGAGGGCGAACAGGATGACGGTCGCGGGCAGCAGGAACGAGACGAACGCAAGCGACTCGCCAAACGCCAGGGCGAACACGATCGGTGCCGCCCAGGCGTGCTCCGTTCGGATGATTTGGAGGATCGTATCTTGCAGAGCGTGGCGGCCTTTGTGGTGAGGAGTCCTGGAATGGTGCCTGGGCGGCCGACCGGGGCGGCGGCGCGTCAGATATCCGGTCGCCAGACTTCCGGCACGAACGCATAGCCCTCGGCCTGGCGCACCACGTGCCCGAAGGTCGGGAAATCCAGGTGCATGCCGGCCACCGCCAGCCGGTCGGTCGCCACCATGTCCAGCACCCGTCGGCGCGTGGGAATCGCCTGCGCGCCGTCGATATCGTACGTCATCCCGGCCTCGGGATGGGTGAACTGCACGCCCGGCAGGTGCACGATGTCGCCCCAGATCAGCAGTGAGGCCGCGCCCGACGACACCAGCCAGCCGGAATGGCCCGGTGTGTGCCCCGGTTCGGGCAGGATCGACACGCCAGCCAGGGCCTCTCCCCGGGTGAGCCGCCGGGTCCGCCCGTCATACGCCGCCAGCGTGGTTCGGGCGCGTCGGATGGAGGACTGCTCCGATTCCGTCGCGGCCCCGGCCAGCGTGGCTTCATCGCTCCAGAACGCCGCCTCGACCTCATGCAGGACCAGTTCGGCATGCGGGAATACGGCGGCCCCGGCGGTATCGACCAGGCCGCCGACATGATCGGCGTGCATATGCGTCAGCAGCACCGTGTCGATGTCCGCCGGAGCGACGCCCACCGCGCGCAGCCACCCGGCCATCCGGCCCAATTGCGAGCCGAACGCATTGCCGCAACCGCCGTCGACCAGCACCAGCCGGTCGGCGGTCCATAGCAGGAAGCAGTTCACCGCCAGTTTTGGGGGGATCGCGCGGAATGTCTCCTGATGCAGCCGTTCCGCGGTCGGGGCGTCGAACGCGGCCAGCAAGCCGAACGAGCCTTCGAACATGCCGTCGTTCAGAGCGGTCACCAGTATGTCGCCGACGGCGAAATGGTGGACGCCCGGGGCTTGGACGGTCGGGCGATGCGGCTTCGGCATGGTCAGGGATCCTCGATCGGAGGGGATTGGTTGGGCGCCTTGCCGGGCGGCCGTGCAACCAGCTTTCCCAGCAAGCTGGGCGGCAGCAGGCCTGCCATGTGGCCGGCGAGGGCCATCCACCAGGGGAAGGCCAGGCGGACGCGCCCGGCCGCTATGCCGCGCAGGATGATCGCAGCCGCCCGGTCGGCGTCCATCAGCCCCGGCATCGGGAAGCGGTTGCGCGCGGTCATCGCGGTGCGGATGTAGCCGGGGCAGACGCTGGTCAGCCGGATGCCGTCGGCGGCGGCGGCAGGCGCGCTGCCCACGGTCCAGGAATCGACGGCAGCTTTGGCGGCGCCGTACGATGGCGCGGCCGCCAGGGCCACGAATGCGGCGATCGAGGCGATGACGGCGATCCGCCCGCGCACGCCGTCCGCTCCGGCTGGCTGGCCGCGCATCGCCTGCCAGGCCGGCAGGACGGTGTTCAACATGCCGTCCAGGTTGGTCGCAAAGATCGCACGCGCCTGTGCGGCTGTCTCCGGCGTGCCCAGCCCCGTGCCGGCAGAGATCCCGGCATTCGCCACCACCAGGTCGAGCAGGCCTGCCGCGGCGATCCACGCCGCCATCGCAATGCTGTCCCGCACGTCCAGCACCCTGGGATGCACGCCGGCGCCGCGCGTCCGGCAGGCAGCGGCAACCGCCGCGAGCCGCGAATCGTTGCGGCCCGACAGATGCAGCGTGACGCCGGGGGCGGCGAGCGCCATGGCCAGGGCCTCGCCGATGCCGGAGGACGCGCCGGTGATCAGGGCGGTTGAGATGGCTTTCATCGTCGGAAGGATATTCCAGGTTCGCAGCCGGAGGGACCGCTGTTAGAACCCCGCCATGTCGAATGTTCTCGCCTCGATGACCGGATTCGCCCGTAGCGAGGGGAGTGCCGGGGGATTGGCCTGGGCGTGGGAGCTGCGCAGCGTCAACGGCCGCGGCCTCGACGTCCGTTTGCGCCTGCCGACCGGCTGGGACGCGCTGGAGCCGGCTCTGCGGGAAGCCGCCGGCAAGCTGCTGAAGCGCGGCAACGTCACCGCCAACCTCACCGTGAAGCGGGAGACGGAGGCGAAGCTGTCGGTCGATCCGGCGGCGCTCGATCAGGCGCTGAGCCTGGCGCTGGCCCTGCACGCCCGAATCCCCGGCAGCGCGCCGCCACAGGCCGAGGCTTTGCTGGCGCTGCCGGGCGTGATGCGCGCCGCCGCGGTCGATCCTGCCGAGGAGCGCGCCGCCGCCGGCGGTCCGGTGCAGGCGGGGTTCACCGAGGCGCTGGCCGGCCTCGTTGGCTCCCGCAACGGCGAGGGCGCCCGGCTCGGCACCGTCCTGACCGGCCTGCTGGCCGAGATCGCGGCCCTGCGCGACCAGGCAGCGACCGAGGCGGCCGACCAACCCGCCGCCCAGCGCGCGCGAGTGATGGAGAATCTGCAGGCGCTGTTGCGGGAGGCGCCCTCGCTGCCCGAGGAGCGGATCGCGCAGGAGGTCGCGCTGCTCGCCTCGCGCTCCGACGTGCGGGAGGAGCTGGACCGGCTGTCCAGCCACATCGAGGCCGCGCACGCGCTGCTGAAGGAGGCCGCGAATATCGGCCGCCGCTTCGACTTCCTGGTCCAGGAGTTCAACCGCGAGGCCAACACGCTGTGCAGCAAGTCGGCCTCCGTGGCGCTGACGGCCACCGGCCTGAAGCTGAAGGCCACGATCGAGCAATTGCGCGAACAGGTGCAGAACATCGAATGAGCGCAATTGCCCGCCGCGGTCTGTGCCTGGTGCTGGCGGCGCCCTCCGGGGCGGGCAAGACCGCGATCACCCGCGCCTTGCTGGCAACCGAACCGCGGCTGCATCTGTCGATCAGCGTGACCACGCGCGCGCCGCGGGCGGGTGAGGTCGACGGGGTGCACTACCATTTCCGGACCGAGGCGGATTTCATCCGCGCGACCCGCGCCGATGAGTTGCTGGAATGGGCGCAGGTCCTGAAGGGAAGCCATTATTACGGCACGCCCCGGGCGCCGGTGGAGGCAGCACTGGCGGCCGGGAACGACGTGGTCTTCGACATCGACTGGCAGGGCCACCGGCAGCTGCGGCAGAAGCTGCCGGCCGACCTGGTCGGCGTGTTCGTCCTGCCACCCAGTCTGGCGGTGCTGGAAGCACGGCTGCGCACCCGTGCCGGCGACGACGAGGCCGAGATCGTCCGCCGCATGCGGGGCGCGCGTGACGAGATCAGCCATTGGGGGGATTTCGACCATGTGCTGGTGAACGACGACCTGGCGGACGCAGTCACCGCGGTCCGCGCCATCCTGCACGCAGCCCGCCTCGCCACCGCGCGGCAGACCGGGTTGCCCGGGTTCATCAGCGGGTTGGGGTAGGCGGCCCGAACGCCTCCCGGCCTCAGTCCAGCAGCCGCACCAGCCGGTCGAATTCCACCACGCTCAGCGTCTCCGCCCGCCGCTCGCCGGCGATCCCGGCGCGGGCCAGCAGCGCCTCCCCACCGAGTCCCTTCAGCGCCCCCCGCAGCATCTTGCGGCGCTGGCCGAACGCCGCCGCGGTCAGGCGCTCCATCCGCGCAAACAGCGCCGGCGGCGGCTGGACGGCGCGTGGGGCCAGCCCGACGACCGCCGACCACACTTTCGGCGGCGGCACGAACGCGGTGGGCGGCAGGCGCAGCACGATATCCGCCTCGCAGGTCCATTGCGCCAGCACGCCGAGGCGGCCGTAGTCCTCGGTGTCGGGCGGGGCGCAAATGCGTTCGGCCACTTCCTGCTGGAACATCAGGGTCAGCCGCTCGAATGCGGCCGCCTGGCGCAGCCATCCGACCAGCAGCGGGGAGGCGATGTTGTATGGCAGGTTCGCCACCAGCACGCGTGGCGCCGGGACCAGCGCGGGCAGGTCGAGCCGTAGCGCATCGGCCTCGACCACGCGCAGCCGCCCGCCGGCCAGCGCCTCCAGCTCCCGCATCGCCGCGACGGCGCGCCGGTCGATCTCCACGACCGTCACCGACGCTGCGTTGGAGGCCAGCAGCGCGCGAGTCAGGCCGCCCGGGCCGGGGCCAACCTCGATCACATGCCGGCCGGCCAGCTCCCCGGCTTCCCGCACGATCCGCGCGGTCAGGTTGCCGTCCAGCAGGAAATGCTGCCCGAGCGAGCGTTTGGCGGCGAGGTCGTGGCGCGCGATGACCTCGCGTAGCGGCGGCCAGGGTGTGTCCTGACCGGTCGGGGGCGTCGGCTGTGGTTCGCTCACGCGCCGTTGGCGGAGCGCATGTCGATGGTGGACTGGCGGCGCAGGTCGCGCTGCAGCTGGCGGGCCAGCAGTTCGACGCGCTCACCCAGCAGTTCCCGCTGGACGTCCTCTTTCGACATCGAGGCCAGGTTCCTCTGCTCGCGGGAGCACACGATCAGCACTGCGATGCCGTCCGCGCTCACCAGCGGCTGGCTCGCCCGGTCCGGCGGCAGGGTCGCCAACAACTGGCGGAACGCCGGCGGATTGACGGTTTCCAGCCGCACGGGACCTGGATCGGCCGGCCGCGTCGGGCTGGCAGCCTTGGCCACCTGCTCCATCTGGTCGCAGCTATGCACGCTCGCGCTGATGCTCTTTGCCTTTTCCAGCGTCTGCTTCTGCTGTTCGGTCGGCGCCTGCGGGTTCAGCGCCGAGGTAAAGGGGAACGCAACCTGCCGGAGGCTGACGATGGTGCCGAGGTCGCGGCCGAACTCCCGCTTGCCCTGCAGGGTGACGATGGAAAAGCCGCCGGGCACCTTGACCGGGTTGGAGATCGCGCCTGGCGGCATCTCAGTGACCAGGCGCGCGACAGCGGGGTCGAGCTGGTTGATCTGCACCCAGCCGAGTTCGCCGCCTTCCAATGCGGTCTGGCTCTGGCTGAACTGGGCGGCGACAACCGGGAAGGGGGCACCGGCACGCAATTCGCTGATTACCGTCTCGGCAAAGCGCTGCACGTCGGCGGTATTGGCCGGGTCGTCGACCGGGATGAAGATCTCGCCGACGCGGTACTGCTGTTTGCCGACCTGCTGCTCCATGACGCGCTGCTGCGCCTCCACATCGGTATCGCTGATCGCCCCGCGCTCTGCCAGCTGGTCGCGGATCACCTGCGTCCAGCCCAGTTGGGTGCGGATCTGGTCGATCAGCGTGCGCGCGCTGACGCCGTCGCCTGAGAGCTTGGCGCGCAGGGCCTCGTAGGTCATGTGGTTGCGTTGCGCCACGTCGCCGATGGCGGTGGCGATCTGCTGGTCGGTGATGACAATCTTGCGGCGCTGGACTTCCTGCATGCGCAGCCGCTCATCGACAAGCTGGCTGAGAATCTGCGGGCGGAGGCGGTCCAGCACCTCGGGCGACATCGGCATACCGGTGGAGAGCGCGAACAGGCGGGTGCGGTTGTCGACGTCCCCATTGCTGATGACATCGCCGTTGACGACGGCGACGATGCGACTGGCCGGCGGCAGGCCGGACGTTGAGGGCGCCGGTGGGGCGGCCTGCGCGCCGAACGGCAGCAGCAGGCCCAGGACGAGGAGCCGCCCGGCCAGACGGGGGGGGGCCAGGCGCGCGAACAACGGGCGCACAGGCCGCGTGCGTGCGGTTGCGAGAGCAGGCGGCATACGGGGTACTTCCTATATCCTAGTAGGCGCGGTAGCCGACCTGGCCGAGGGTCTTGAACGTGATCAGGAACAAGACGGCCGTCGAACCGCCATCGCCGTTGATCGATGTGTAGCGTCGATAGGCCCTCACGTCCAAGATGAAGCACTCGTTTTCGTACGCCGCGTCGGCGCCGAGCGCCACCATCTTGTTGTTGGCAAGGTCGCGCCGGGCGAAAGTGCTGACTTTGTAAGCCCCGAACGTGGACGAGGTGCCGAGCGTGATCTCGTCGCGCGGGATGTAGTACTGGTTGCCCGCTGGCGGCGGCGGTGCCTGGTCATAGTAGGTGTAGGGGTCGAAGGTCGTATAGGTATAACCGCCGGTGACCCGCAGTACCGGCGCGCCCACCGATGTGGTCACGTCCCACATCCGCGGCGTGAAGTTCTGGTGGTCGAACCGGCCGCGGGCCGTCACGTCCAGCCAGTCCGTTGGGGTGAAGCTGGTGCGGGCCACCACGTCCGAGACCTGGTCGTGCAACCCTGACGCCTCGGGAAACAGGTTGTCCTTGTTGGTGCGGTAGGACTGGCCGATCAGGCTGTCGAGGGTCGTGCCCCCGATGTACCAGGCGCCGTGCAACGCTACGTTGGCGCGTGAGCCGCCTTCCAGCCGGTCCACGCCGGTGAACCGGTTGAAGCCGAACAGGTTCGCGTCACTGAACTCGAAGTCCATGCTGTCTTCGTTCGGGTACTTGCTGATCTGGCTGTCGCCGGTCTGTGGGGCAACGATGATCTGGGCGATCGGCTCGATGAGCTGGGTGCCCCAGGCGCCGGCATCGCGCATGAACGGCCAGCGGAAATCGACCGCCGCCTGGGGTAGCGCCCGGGCGGTGTCGACCTGGCTATGGGTGCCGAAGTTCGGTTGGCTATTGAAACTGGAGGCGTCGTAGCCGACGGCGTCGCCATGCAGCTCGATCTTCCACAGGTCGCCAAGCTGGCCGGTAAACGGCCGCTCCCAGTTCAGGGTCAGGTTGGCGCGGCGGGTATTGGTGCCATCCGTCCGGATGACGTTGAACGCACCGGTGTCGACCGAGAGGCGCCCGCCCAGGGCGTCGGGCTGGCCGAAATAGCTGTACACGAACCGTGGCAGTACCGTCGGCAGCTTGCTATCGACGATCGCGGTGTTCAGGCCCTGGTAGAACTGGGTGTCCACCCGCGCATAGGCGCCCTGGCCGAACCCCTCCAGGAACAGGTTGCTGTTCAGCAGGTTGTAGTCGCCGGTCAGCGCGGTGTTGAAGTGGAAGTCGCGCACGAAGTTGCTCGAGGAAGCACGGTTGACGTCAAAGCCCCAGCGCCATGTGTCGTTCAGGCTGAACTGACCCTTGGCGTCGATCGTGCCTTGCGGTGAGCCATCGAGGTAGCCCATCGAGGTATTGATCTGCAGGGTGCCGCTGTTGAACCGGCGCCGATACTCAAGGTCCAGTTCCGGACCGGCGCGGGTGGTCATCATCGGGGTGATCGTGGCGTCCGACTGCGCGTCGATCGCCCAGTAATACGGTTCGGCGAAGAACCCGCCCAGGTCGGACGTAATGCCGAAGCTCGGTGCCAGGATGCCGGACTGGCGCTGCACCGAGGGATCGGGGTGCGCGAAGAACGGCGAATAGAACACCGGGACGCCGTACATCTCCATCACGGCGTCCTGGTACTCGATCTTCTTATTCTCCAGGTCCTGCACCGCCGAGAACGCCCTGATCTGCCACAGCGGCGGCTTGCTCGGATCGGACGAGCACAGGTTGCAGGGCGAGTAGACCACCCGCGACAGCTCGTTGAGCGCCCCGTCGGTGCGCCGGGCGCCGTTCGCCGCCAGCTTGCCGTTCTCGGCCAGCAGGGCGCGCATGTCCTTCAGGACGCCCTGCTTCATGTTCTGCGACATCTCGGCGTAATCCGCGAACAGCACCTCGCCGCTGGGCTCCAGCAGGACGACGTTCCCTTGGCCGGCTGCGACGCCGGTGTTGCGGTCGAAGGTGATGTGGTCGGCGCGCAGGACGTGGTCGTTCTGCCAGGCCTCGACATGGCCGGAGGCGATGACCAGGCCGTTCTCCCGGTCGTATTCCACCTGGTCGGCGGTGAAGGTCACCGGCTCGCTCTGCGACAGGTTATGCCCGCCGCCGACATTCGAGAGGTTGCCGAGCTGGGCGTGCGCCGCCGGGGCGGCCGCCAGCACCAGCACCAGCATGGCCACCAGCCATGCAACGCCGATGGGCAAGCGGAAGACGGGCGTCGATCGGACCATGCTCAGCCATCTTCCGTGTGCAGCAACAGCGCCAATGCCAGCATCATGCCGGCGGCCGTCGGGGCCCAGGCCGCCAGGATCACCGGCAGGGCGCCAGACTGGCCGAATTCTTCCGCCATCTTGGAGATGACGAACAGCAGGAATCCGGCCGCGACGCCGCTACCGATCATGCGCGCCACACCGCCGCGCCGCGCCGGGCGCATCGAGAACCCGGCCCCCATCAACGCCATGGTCGCCGCCAGCAGGGGCAGCGCCAGCAGGGTCTGGAAGTGCAGTCGATGGCGAATCGAGGAGAAGCCGGAGCGATCGAGCAGGGCGATGAAGTCCGGCAGCGCCCAGACCGAAAGCGTGTCGGGCGAGGCAAAGCTCTCCTGCACGCGCGACACCGTCAGGTCGGTCGGCAGCATCACCATCTTCGACTGGTCGGGAAGCTGGTCCGGCCGGATGCTGCGCGCATTGTCGAGTTGCCAGTTGCCGTCCGACAGCAGAGCGCTGGTCGCCTCGATGCGCGACAGCAGGTGGTCGCTGCCGTCGAGGCGGAACACGCTGACATCCTTCGCCAACAGGCTCCTGCCATGTACCTCGACGCCGTGGGCATGGATGATGGCGACGCCCTGGGGCACCAGCGCGCGGTCGGACTGGCGCATCCAGAGCTGGCCGCCATTCAAGGCGAGCGGGCCGCCGCCGCTGCGCAGGTAGACGTTGTCCATGGCCTCGGCCCGCGCCAGCATCACCGATGAAACCGGGCTGATGATCGCGGTTGCCACGGCCCCGAACAGCATCGCGACCAGGGTCGGGGCGGCCAGGAACTCCCAGGCCGAGACGCCGGAGGCGCGCGCGACGATCAGTTCCGACGAGCGGGTGAGGCGCCAGAAGCACAGGATGCCGCCCAACAGCACCGCGAAGGGCAGGATCTGCATGGCGATGTAAGGCAGGCGCAGCGCGCCGATCTCGCTCACCAGGCCGAAGGTCGCCTCGGGCCGGCTGGCGGAGCGGCGCAGCAGCTCGATGAAGTCGAACAGCGACACCAGGCCGGTGAGCGCCAGCAGCATGGCGGCCACCGCTATGGCAAACAGGCGGCTGATATAGACCGAGAGCGTGACGGCTTGGGTCATCATGTGCCGGAGTCGCGGGCCACGAGCGGCAGCGGTCGCCACCATGCCGAGAACATCTGGGGGCCGAGCAGCAGCCAGAAGCAGACGACGCCGGGCACGGTGGCCGCGAGCCAGATCAGCGGGATCAGCGCATTGTCGCGCGCGGCGAGGCTGCCGACCGCCAGGCCGATGGCCAGCATCGTGACGACGGCCCCGATCGCCGCGATCGGGCGCAGGAAGCCGCCGTTGCGGCGGAACGCCCCGGTGAGCACCGAGAGCAGGGCAACCAGGGCATAGGACAGCGTGGTCAACGGGCTGGACAGGCGCTTATGCGCCTCGGCGATCCATTTCGGGATGTCGCGCGGGTTGAACGGGTGCGGGTCGAGCAGCGCTGCCAGCGACACCTCCGACATGTCGGCCGTGCGGACGCCTGCGTCCTTGTTCGCGTCTGCCAGTTCGATCTCGTTCTGCTTGAAGGTCAGCATGTTGAGCCGGCCGGTCTGGTGGTCGATCTCCTGGCGGCTGCCGTTGAACAGCACGGCGCGCGGGCCGTTCTGACCCTCCACCAGGCGGCCGCTTTCGGCCAGGATGGTGGCGTGGGCGGACTTGTCGCGGGCATCGTCGACCAGGATGCCGTGCAGCATGCCGTCCGGGTCCCGCGAACGGACATAGACCGTCAACGAGTCGGACACCTGGGTGAACACGCCTTCCTGCAGCAGGAAAGCCGCCATCCGGTTGCGGATTTCCCACTGAAACTCCCGGAAGGAGGCCAGGGTGTCCGGGACGATCCAGAGGTTCAGCGCGAAGCCGATGCCCGTTGCGAGCAGCGCAACGGCCAGAGCCGGGCGGGCCAGCGCGAACGGCGACAGGCCGGCGGCGCGCATCACCGTCAGCTCCCGGTCGCCGGCCAGGCGCTGGTAGACGAACTGGATCACGACGAACGTCGTGATCGGCAGGATCACAGCGATGAAGCTGGGAATCAGCAGGCCGGTGAGGCGCAGGAATATCCCGAAGGACAGGCCGTGATTAACCACCAGCTCCACGAATCGGAGGGACTGGGTGAGCCAGATCAGTGCCGTCAGTCCGCCGGTCACGGCGAGCAGGGCCAACAGCAACTGGCGGAAGACATACCGGTCCAGCCTGGTGATCAGCATAGGTCGCCGCATCCGGAGGTTCTGCTGCACCCCGTCGGCGGATGCAACCCGCAAGGGCGCACGCGGCCTCCCGACGCGGGCGATTGCCGATTAAAACGCGCTAAGGCTGCGCCGCGGCGTGGGACTCCGGGCAACCGGCTGCCGGTCGGCCGATGCCTGGGCTTGCCCTAGCAGCAGCCGCGGAAGCGCCCCTTGGTGAACGCGTAGCGGGCCTGCTGGCGCTCACGGAAGAATGCCTCGTAGCTCATGATGGCCTGGTCGGGATGGTTGGCCTGACGATGAGCGACATAGGTCTGGTAGTCCGGCACGCCCACCATCAGGCGGGCGGTCCGAACCACGCCATCGCAGACCAGCCGCAGCCGGCCGGATACCTCAGTCATTCCCGGATACCTCAGTCATCGCCGGCCATCGCTCCGGCCGCGTCCATTTCCACCGTGGTTACGCGCGGGTTGGACAGCGCCCGCTTGATGTCGACCAGCCCGTATGCCGCGACCACCACGACCACCACGATGAAGAGCACGCACAGGCCGGCGTCGATATAGTCGTTCAGCACGATCCGGCTCATCTGCTCGACTGTCCGGGCCGGCGCGAGCACCTTGCCGGCCGCCAGCGCATCGCCGAACACCTGGGCGTGGGCAAGGAAGCTGATCGAGGGCTTGGCGCTCAGGAGCTTTTCCAGCCCGGCGGTCAGGGTGCAGACCAGCAGCCAGAGGGTCGGCACGATGGTGACCCAGGCCAGCCGCTGGCGCTTCATCTTGAACAGCACGACGGTGCAGAGCGTCAGCGCCACGCCCGCCAGCATCTGGTTGGAGATGCCGAAGAGTGGCCACAAGGTGTTGATCCCACCCAGCGGATCGATCACGCCCTGGTAGAGGAACCAGCCCCAGGCGGCGACCGCGAGGCCGGAGCCCACCAGGTTGTTGGTCCACGACTCGGTCTGCCGGAACGCCGGGATGACGGCGCCCACCATGTCCTGGATCATGAATCGCAGCACGCGGGTGCCGGCGTCCACGGTCGTCAGGATGAACAACGCCTCGAACAGGATGGCGAAGTGGTACCAGATGCCCATCAGCGCATTGCCGCCGAACACGCCGGACAGGATCGATGCCATGCCGACCGCCAGGGTGGGGGCGCCGCCGGCGCGCGACAGCACGGTGGCTTCGCCCACATCGTGCGCGATCTGGGTCAGGGTGTCGGGGGTAACGAGGAAGCCCCAGTTCGAGATCACCTGGGCGGCATGCACCGCGTCGGTTCCGATCAGGCCGGCCGGGCTGTTCATGGCGAAATAGACGCCGGGGTGGATCACCGTGGCGCCGATCATCGCCATGATGGCGACGAAGCTCTCGACCAGCATCCCGCCATAGCCGATCAGGCAGGCCTGGTTTTCGTTCTCGAGCATCTTGGGGGTGGTGCCGGAGGCGATCAGCGAATGGAAGCCGGACACCGCCCCGCAGGCGATGGTGATGAACAGGAACGGGAACAGGCTGCCGCTCCAGACCGGTCCGGTCCCGTCGATGAACCGCGTCACCGCCGGCATCTGCAGCTCGGGGCGCAGGATCACGATCGAGATCGCGAGCAGGGTGATCACGCCGATCTTGAGGAAGGTCGACAGGTAGTCGCGCGGCGCCAGTAGCAGCCAGACCGGCAGGACCGAGGCCACGAAGCCGTAACCGATGATGACCAGCGCGAGTTGCTCGCCGCTCAGGTCGAAATACCAGGCGAGCGCCGGGCTCTCCGAGACGGTCTTGCCGTAAAGCAGGGCGAGCAGCAGCAGGACGGCGCCGATCGCCGACATCTCGCCGATGCGGCCGGGGCGGATGAAGCGGCTGTAGAGGCCCATGATCAGAGCGATCGGCACGGTGCAGGCGACAGTGAAGAAGCCCCACGGGCTGCCGACCAGGGCCTTGACCACGACCAGAGCGAGGACAGCCAGCAGGATCACCATGATCAGCGCGACACCGATCAGCGCCACGAGGCCGGCTACCGGCCCCATTTCGGCGCGGATCATGTCGCCCAGGGAGCGGCCATCGCGACGGGTGGACAAGAATAGCACGGTAAAGTCCTGCACGCAGCCGGCGAACACGGCGCCTACCAGGATCCACAGCGTGCCGGGCAGATAGCCCAACTGGGCCGCGAGCACCGGCCCGACCAGTGGCCCGGCGCCGGCGATGGCGGCGAAATGGTGGCCGAACAGGACGTATCTGTTGGTCGGCACGTAATCCAGGCCGTCATTGTGCCGGACCGCCGGTGTCACGCGCCTGGCATCCACGCCGAGGACGGTGTTGGCAATGTACAGCGCGTAGAACCGGTACGCGACGAGGTAGATGCACAAGGCGGCAACGACGAGCCAGGCTGCATTGACGGGTTCACCGCGGGTTAGAGCGACGACACCGAATGCAACGGCTCCGAGCACGGTGACGGCTGTCCAGCCGAGTTTCGCCTGCCACGTCATGAGTGCCTCCAGCGGCCTGGATGAGGCCTGATCATCCTCCTAGGGCGATTGCGAACATATTGCGTTGATTTGGATCAACAACGTTAAGGAAAAACTACCGGGTAGTATATGCTGCCGGTCGCAGCCGCGTCCAGGCGGCGGCATGGCGCAGCAGCGCCGGCGCCGCCTGGCCGAACGTGGCCACCCAGCCTTGCAGCGGTCCGAGGCAGAGCCGGTGCAGCATGCCCGCGAGCCGCATCTGTCCCTGCAGGGCGGTGGCGAGCCGGCGGTGGTGATCGGCGGCGTCGCCCCCGGTAAGCCAGGTTTCCACCGCGATGCCGGCGCTGTGGAGCGCGATCGCCACGCCGTCGCCGGTCAGCGAGGGGATGACGCAGGCCTGGTCGCCAAGCCGGAACAGGGCCGGTGGGTCGTCTGGCGTCGGGCGATGAAGATGTCCGTAGGGAATGCCGGCGATCGCAACCGGGCGGTCACGCAGGGCGTCCGATCCCGCCAGGCGGCTCGCCAGATGCGGGCAGCCGGCCGTGATGCTGTGCAGCAGTGTGGTCCAGGTGCCTCCGACCGCGGCGAAAGCTGCCTTGTCGACGACCGCGCACAGCACGGCCGCGCCGCCTTCCACCGGTTGCAGGCCGGCATAGCCGCCATGGAACAGCACAAGCTCGACATGGCCTTGCAGGGCGGCGTGCTGGTCGCGGGACAGCCGAAGATAGGTCTTCAGGCCGATCCTGCCGGTATCCCGTGCCGACCGAGGGGCGCCGCGCAGATCGTGCTTGCCGGTGGCGAGGAACACGGTTTCTGCTGTCAGGTCCGCCGATGTGGTCCGCACCTCCAGCCGGTTGCCGGCGGCGTCGAGTGCCTGCACGGTTTCTGCACGATGCACCCGCACGCCCAGCGCGGCGGCGCGGCCGATCAACGCCTCGTCCAGGATGCGGCGGGAGAGGCCGAGGGCAGGGAAGGGCAGGACGGTTTCGGCCACGCGCGTGGCATGCACCAGGCGAAGGCGGCCGATCGGGGCGGCGCCCAGCGCGGCCGGGTCCAGGCCGAGGCCCTGCAGCGCGGTCACTGCTTCGGCCGAGAGGAAGTCGCCGCATACTTTGTCGGTCGGGCCGCTTGTGCGCTCCAGCAGCGTGGCCACGTGGCCGGCGCGGACCAGGTGGATCGCTGCTGCCGCGCCTGCCGGTCCGCCACCGATGATCAGTGGCGGCGTCATGCCGGGGGGCGTGCCACGCAGATGCGGAACGGAACGTGCCAGGAGACCGCGGCCGCTTCCGGCGCGATCCCCGCCTCGGCGAGGAGGGCGTGCCATTCGGTCGTCCGGAAGCTGCGGGCGATTGAAATCCGGCCGTCATGGGCGATGAAGCGGTGCCAGAATGCCACGCGGGCGAGCAGTGGGAACCCGGCATGGGGGAACCAGTGGCGGTGCAGGTCGCCCACGAACCAGCCTCGGGCGGCGGTTGCCTCCATCCAGCGCAGGAAGCGGACGATATCCGGTCCGGCCAGGTGATGGGTGAACTGGGCGCTGATGATGAAGTCCGGGCGCGGGTCCGGTTGCCACGCGAACACGTCGGCCTGGACGAAGCGGATGGCGGGATCGCGTGTGGCCTCGGTGGCGGCGCGGATTGCCCAGGGGTTGAGGTCGATGCCGGTCAGGTCCGCCTGTATCCCGCGGGCACGCGCCCAGGCGGCGACCCGGCGCAGCGCGTCGCCATGCCCGCACGCCACGTCGAGCAGCGAGAAACGGCGCTGCCCGGCGGTCTGGCGCGCCAGCCAGGCCAGCATCGGCCGGTGCGTCAGCGTCACCGTGTTCACCCGGCCCAGGTCGCGCAGGCA
>JARLIJ010000122.1 GCA_031291795.1 Acetobacteraceae bacterium
CGAGACGCCCAGCAGCCGCGCGCGCATGCCGTCCAGCCCGTCGGTCTCGGTGTCGATCGCCAGCCGCCCGCAGGCGCGCGCCTGGTCGAGCCAGGGCTGCAGGGCGGCCAGGGTGGTGACGGTCTCGTACGGCCCGAAGCCCGAAGCCGCCGCCTCTCCGACCGGATCGCCGGCGGGCGCCAGCGCAGTGAGGAAACCCAGATCGCCCTGGCGCGGCCCGCCCGGCTGTTGCGCCGGCGTGGCAGGCGGGGCGGCGCCGGGCACGGCCACCGGCACCGTCGGCGGTGCCGCGCTGCCGTCCAGCCCCAGCCGGGAGACGATGCTGCGGAAGCCCTGCGTGGTCAGGAACGCGGCGAGCTTCGGCTTGTCCAGCTCGCGCACACCGAGCTCCGATACCGCGATCGGCCGCGGCGCATCGTCGCGCAGCTTCACCAGTTCGCGCGATATCCGCGCACGTTCGGCATGCTCGATCAGCGAATCGCGTCGCTTGGACGGCTTCATCCCCGGCGCGGCGGCCAGTACGCTTTCCAGGTCGCCGTATTCGTTGATCAGTTGGGCGGCACCCTTGGGGCCGATGCCCGGCACGCCCGGCACGTTGTCGGTCGAATCGCCGATCAGCGCCTGCACCTCGACCATCTTCGCCGGGGTGACGCCGAACTTCTCCATCACCTCGACCGGGCCGATCGGCTTCTGCTTGATCGGGTCCAGCATCTCCACGCCGGGGCGGATGAGCTGCATCAGGTCCTTGTCGGACGACACGATGGTGACCTGGCCGCCGGCGTCCGCCGCGTCGCGGGCATAGGCGGCGATCAGGTCGTCGGCTTCCCAGTCCGCCAGCTCGATGCCGGGGACGCCGAACGCCTCGGTCGCCTCGCGGACCAGGGCGAATTGCGGGATCAGCTCCTCGGGCGGCGGCGGGCGGTGCGCCTTGTAGGCGTCGTAGAGCCGGTTACGGAAGGTTAAGCGGCCGGCGTCGAAGATAACGGCGATATGAGTGCCGACATGTTCGCGCAGCAACTTGGCGAGCATGTTGGTGAAGCCGAACACGGCGTTGACCGGCGTGCCGTCCGGCCGGGTCATCGGCGGCAAGGCATGGAAGGCGCGGAAGATGAACCCGGACCCGTCGATCAGGATCAGGTGGAGCGGCTGGGTCTCCGGCGGCGCAGGCGCCTCCAGGACCGCCGGATCAGTGTCCGTGACCGTGACCGGCTCCGGGGTTGAGAACATACAGACGCGAGCAATATGGGCACATGACGCGATCCTGCTCGATGTGCAGGAAGACGCGCGGGTGGCCGAGCGCGCCGTCGCCGCCGTCGCAGGCGACGGTACGGGCGTCGACGTGGATGATCTCGGTCGGGGTCGGAAGGGCGGCGGCGCCGTCCGGCATGGGGTTTGCCTCTATGGTCCGGTGATGGGCGCGATGATAGCGATACGGGCGATGCTTTCAACCACACAGCTTGCGTGGGCCGTGGCGCGGCCCTTCGCCGTCCCGCCCGTGGCGACCGGATCGGCCGCATGGGAGGCCGCATGGGGGGCGGCCGCATGATCCTGCCTCGCCGCCTCCTCCGTTGCGTCGTTGCCGTGCTCCTGCCGCTCCTGCTCGTCGCCTGCGATGTGGCGGTCGATCCGCCCGGCCCGTCGCTGCACCGGACGGCCGAGACGGACGGTGCCTTCGTGATGCGTGATGGCACGCGCCTGCCGTACCGCGCATGGCTGCCGGGGGGGGACCCCTGGGCGGTCGTGCTGGCGCTGCATGGCATGAACGACAGCCGCGACGCCTGGGAATATCCCGCACCGGAGATCACGTTTGCCGGGGTCGCGATGTTCTCTCCCGACCAGCGCGGCTTCGGCGCGACCGACACGCGCGGTTATTGGCCCGGCGCCGACGGCATGGCGAACGACGCCAGGACCATGGTCGGGCTGCTGCGGGCCCGCTACCCGCATGTCCGCCTGTATCTCATGGGCGAGAGCATGGGCGGCGCGGTGCTGATGCAGCTCGCCACCCAACCCAACCCGCCCCCGGTGGACGGCTATATCGTGATCGCGCCCGCCGTGTGGGGCCGTGCCGAGATGAATGTCTTCCTGCGCGCGAGCCTTTGGGTGGCCTCCAACACCGTCCCCGGCCTGCGGCTGACCGGTGCGGGGATCGTGAGGGTCACCGCCAGCGACAACCGCCCGGCCCTGCGGAGGCTGTCGAACGACCCGCTGACCATCCATGGCACGCGGGTGGACGCGGTGCGCGGATTGGTGGACCTGATGGACGACGCGCTGGCTGCGGCGCCGCGGTTCCATGCGCGGTCGCTGTTCCTGTATGGCGGGCATGACGAACTGATCCCGCCGCGCGCCACGGCGGCGACCTGGCGTGCGTTGCCGCCGGGACCGGTGCGCGCGTTCTACCCCGAGGGGTACCACCTGCTGCTGCGCGACATCGACCGGATCACCCCGATCGACGACATCCTTGCCTGGATGCGTGACCCCGCCATGCCGCTGCCATCCGGCGCCGACCGCGCGGCGGCCGCCTGGCTGGCGCAGCAATCGCCGCCGTGAGCCGCGGCGCAGCGGGCAGGAGCGGCGCCATGCCCGCGCCCATGATTGTCGCGCCCGCGATTGTCGCGCCCGTGATCGTATGGTTCCGCAACGACCTGCGGCTCGCCGATCATGCCGCGCTGCAGGCCGCGCTGGCGAGCGGGCACCCCGTGCTGCCGACATACATCCTCGACACGGATCCCGCCCCCTGGCCGCGCGGCGCCGCCACGCGGTGGTGGCTGCACCACAGCCTGGCCGCGCTCGATGCATCGCTGCGGGTGCGCGATGCCGGCCTGGTCCTGCGACGCGGGCCAACCGCCCGGGAAATCGCGCGGCTGGCAGCCGAGACCGGCGCCACCGCGGTCTTCACCGCCGCCGGTGTGGAGCCTGCCGCGCGGCAATGCGACCACCTCACCGCCGAGGCCTTGCAGCAAGCCGGCGTAACGCTGCACCGCGTCCGCACGGCGCTGCTGTTCCCTCCCGAGGCCATTCGGACCGGCAGCGGCGGCCCCTATGGCGTCTACACCCCGTTCGCCCATGCCTGCCTGGCGCTCGGTCCGCCCTTGCCGCCGGCGCCGGCACCCGACCGCATCCCCTGTCCCGCCCTGCCGCCATCGGACCGGCTCGACGACTGGGGCCTCCTGCCGCACAACCCGGACTGGGCCGGCGGCCTGCGTGCCACCTGGATCCCCGGCGAGGCCGGCGCGGCTGCCCGGCTGGCGGCGTTCCGCGTCACCGGGCTCGCCCGCTATCCCATCGATCGCGACCGCCCGGACCTCGCCGGAACATCGATGCTGTCGCCTCATCTGCATTTCGGCGAGATCTCGCCCACCCAGGTGTGGCAGGCGGCCACGCCCGGCCACACCGGGTTCATCCGGCAACTGCTGTGGCGGGAATTTTGCCAGCATTTGCTGTCGCACCATCCGCAGATGGCGGACCATCCGCTGCGTCCCGAATTCGAGGCGATGCCCTGGCGCGACGATCCCGCCGGCCTGCGTGCCTGGCAGCGCGGGCGCACCGGCGTGCCGATCGTCGATGCCGGGATGCGCCAGCTCTGGCAGACCGGCTGGATGCACAACCGCGTGCGAATGATCGCCGCCAGCTTCCTGGTGAAGCACCTGCTGCTGCCCTGGCAGGCCGGCGCGCGCTGGTTCTGGGACACGCTGGTGGACGCCGACCTCGGCAACAACGCCGGCAACTGGCAGTGGGTCGCCGGCAGCGGCGCCGATGCCGCGCCGTATTTCCGGGTGTTCAACCCGGTGCTGCAAGGCC
>JARLIJ010000123.1 GCA_031291795.1 Acetobacteraceae bacterium
CCGGTTTCAGCCCCTCCCCGAGGAGGCTCCAATGGATCGGCTCCAAGGGCCGTCGCCCTTGGCGAGGTCCAGTGGCAGCGCCCCTGGGCGGGTCCAGGGCGGCAGCCCTGACCTTCCCTTCCGCCCACCCGCAAGCACGCTTATGAAGCACCCCGCATGACCCAGATCGATCCAGACGCCGAGGCCCGGCGGGTGCTCGCGCGGCATCGTGCCTTTGCCACCTGCCTGCTGGTTTTGATGGGGGGCCTGACGCTTGGCAGCTACGCCCTGCCGCCGGGTTGGTGGCCGGATCTTCTGCAAGCCGCCTCCAAGGCCGGGTTCGTGGGGGGCATCGCCGACTGGTTCGCGGTCACCGCCCTGTTCCGCCACCCGCTGGGCATCCCCATCCCGCACACCGCCATCATCCCGCGGCAAAAGGAGCGGCTGGGCCGCGCGCTGGGGCGATTCGTGGCGAACCACGTGTTCACCGGCTCCGAGGTCTCCGCGATGCTGGCGCGGCTCGACGTGCCGGCGATCCTGCACCGTTTCCTCGCCGACCCGGCTGCGGCGCATCCGGCGGCGCTCGCGCTGGCCGGCATGCTGCCGCGCCTGCTCGCCACCGTCGAGGACGGCCGCGCCCGCCGCGTCGTCGCCCGCATCGTCCCGCGCATCCTGGGCGGCCCCGGCGCCGGCCGCGTCGTCGCCCGCGCGTTGCAGACCTTGGTGGAGGGCGGCCGCCACCAGGAGGTGTTCGGCTTCATCCTCGGCCAGATGAAGACCCTGCTTGCCAGCCGCGAGGACGCGCTGCGCACCGCCATCGAGGAGCGTGTCCGCGAACAGGGCGGCCGCCTGGTCGGCTGGGCGCTGGGGGCCAACATCGCACGCCGGGTGCTGGGCATCATCAATGCCGAACTCGACAAGATGAGTCCGGACGGGTCGGAACTACGCGCGGCGTTCGATGAATGGGTGCGCCGGGAGATCACCCGGATGGAGGAAGACCCCGCCCGCGCGGCCGAGGTCGGCGCCGCCATCCGCCGCGTCGTGGCGCACGAGACCATCCAGGGCTGGCTGTGGGACGTCTGGGCGCGGCTGCGCCTGGCGATGGAGGCGGACGCAGCCCAGCCGAACGGCCGGACCGTGGCATACCTGGAGGGCGCGCTGGCCAATCTGGGTGTCATGCTGGAGACCGACCCGGCGGCCCGCGCCCGGGTCCAGGTGGCGGTGGACGGGGTGATCGGGTCGCTGCTGCCCTCGGCGCAGGTGCGGCTGGCGGATTTCATCGCCCAGGTGGTGGCGGGCTGGGACACCGCGACGATCACCGACCGGCTGGAGCTGCGGGTGGGCAAGGACCTGCAATATGTCCGGGTCAACGGCACGCTGGTCGGCTTCCTGGTCGGCGGCGCGCTGTTCGCGCTGCTGAACGCGCTGTTCGGGCATGTGAGCTTCTGAGCCGGCCGCCTTGTGTCATGCGCGGCGTTCGGCCGGGCATCATCGCCGGCGATCTCACGCAGGTCGAGCAACAGGGCGACGGCCTCCTGGTAGGCGGTGGCATTGCGCCGCGCGGCCAGTGCCTCGACGTCGTGCCAGACGCCATCGCCACGCCGCACCAGCGCGTTCAGCCGTTCGGCCCGGGCACTGGCTGCGGCTGCCTCCCGCTGGCGCTGCGCCCCTGCGGCGCGCGCCGTATTGGCCGCCTCCCGTTCGGCCATCGCCACGGCCACGGCCTCCCGCAGGTAACCTGCGGTTCGGCGAGGACCCGCCTTGGCCGTCCCGCCCAGCAGAGACACCACACGCTGGCGCAGGACCGTGGCGAGATGCGGGTTCTCGCCGGCATGCAGGTCCAGCAGGAACCGGGTCTTCTCCGCGTCGTCCAGCCCCCGGATCGCCGCCTCGACCGCCTTGACGTTCGGTGTCGCCGGCTTGTCGGGCATGTCGGATGCCGCGGCCGCCAACAGGTCGCCGGGCAGGTCGATGAAGCCGGCAAACGTGCTGAGCGCGGTATCCGGCGTGCCGATCCCCGGCAGCGGTTCCTGCGCCGCGTCCGGCACCACGCCCTCGAACGACACCTGCAGCAGCCAGAGCAGGTAGAACAGCCGCAGGTCACCGGCCAGCACGGCGGCCCGCAGCGGCGCCAGCGCCGTCATCCAGGCGTCGCCGTCGTCCCACTCGTCGAGGTCGAGTTCTCCGATCGTCACCGCAACGATCAGGTGCTCGCCGACCTCGTTCAGAGACAGCAGGTCGTCGGCGATCCCGAACCGCTCGATCGCTGCCCGGTCCACCAGCGCCTTCGGCAGCCGCATGGCGAAGGTGCGGGCCCCCCAGTTGGCAACGTACACATGCAGGTCGAAATGCTCGGCCAGCATTGCCAGCGGATCGGCCTTGAGGTCGCCCCACTCATAGTGGTTGGTGAAGCTGGTCGCGGTGATGGTGGCGCGCGACGAGATCGCCCGCAGTTCCTTCTGTGCCGCCCGGTCCAGTGGCCGGTCGACCGCCAGGAATTCGTAGTACTGGTATTCGCTCAAGCCACCCTCACCGTGCAGTCAGCTCCGGAAAATCCTCCTCGCGGAACTCGCCGGCTTCGCGTTTGTCCGCGGCGGCGTTGGCGGCCTCGGCGCGGCGCAGCTCGACCCGGCGAATCTTGCCGGAGATGGTCTTCGGCAACTCCGCGAACTCCAGCCGCCGCACGCGCTTGAACGGCGCCAGCCGGCCCCGGAGGTGCTGGAAGATCGACAGCGCCGTGGCGCGGCCGGGCTCCACGCCCGCGACCAGCGCGATATACGCCTTCGGCACGGCGAGCCGCATCGGGTCGGGCGCGGGGACGACGGCCGCCTCGGCGACCGATGGGTGTTCGATCAGCACGCTCTCCAGCTCGAACGGGCTGATCCGGTAGTCGGAGGCTTTGAAGATGTCGTCGGCCCGCCCGACATAGGTCAGGTAGCCGTCGGCATCGCGCGCGGCGACGTCGCCGGTGTGGTAGACCGTCCCCGCCAGATCGGCGATCGCGCCGTCGTCCTGCTGGTAGCCACGCATCAGCGCCGCCGGCCGCGGATCGAGGGCGATGGCGACCTGGCCCTCTTCGGCGTCCTGGTCGTCGGCATCGACCAGCCGGATGGCATAGCCCGGCAGCGCGCGGCCCATCGAGCCCGGCTTCACCGTCTGGCCGGGGGTGTTGCCGATCTGCGCGGTGGTCTCGGTCTGGCCGTAGAAGTCGCGGATCGTCAGGCCCCAGGCGGCCTGCACCTGGTCGATGACCTCGGGATTGAGCGGTTCGCCGGCGGCCAGCACCTCGCGCAGGCTGTGGCGGGCGGATTTCAGGTCCTCCTGGATCAGCATGCGCCAGACGGTGGGCGGCGCGCAGAGCGTGGTGACCTGGTTGGCGACGACGGCATCCAGCAGCCCGCGCGCGTTGAATCGCGGCTGGTTGGCGATGAACACCGTGGCGCCGGCGTTCCAGGGGGCGAAGAAGCAGCTCCACGCATGCTTGGCCCAGCCCGGCGAGGACACGTTCAGGTGCACGTCGCCCGGCAGCAGCCCCAGCGCATACAGCGTCGACAGGTGCCCGACCGGATAGGAGCGGTGCGAATGCAGCACCAGCTTGGGCTTGGCCGTGGTGCCGGAGGTGAAATACAGCAGCAGCGGGTCGTCGGCGTGGGTCTCGCCGTCCGGCACGAAGTCGGCGGCGCCGGCGTGCAGGCTGGCGTAGGGGTGCCAGCCGGCGGGGGCCTCGCCCACCGCGATGCGGGTGACGCTGGGGTCGAGGCCGTCGAACTTCGGTGCATCCGCCGCGGCGGCCACCACGTGGCGCGCCCGCCCGCGTTCGAACCGGTCCGCGAGGTCGGAGGGCGTCAGCAGCGTCGTCGCGGGGATCACGACGGCGCCCAGCTTCATCGCGGCGAGCATGACCTCCCACAGCGGCACGACGTTGCCGAGCATGAGCAGGACGCGGTCGCCGCGTTTGACGCCGAGGGCACGCAAGCCGTTGGCGACACGGTTGGAACGGTCCGACAGTTCCGCGAAGGTGACGGTGGCCGCCCCCTCGCCGACGATCTTCAGGGCTGGGCGCGTCGCCGCCTCACCCTGTGCCAGTTCGGCGTCGAACCAGTCGAGTGCCCAGTTGAACCGGTCGAGCACCGGCCAGCGGAATTCGCGATAGGCGGTGTCATAGTCGGTGCGGTGCGCGAGCAGGTAGTCGCGCGCCGCCTTGAACGCTTCCGCACCCATTGTTGCCTCCCTGTGGGGTTGTCCCCCGGATGGATTTCCCCTTGCGGTCCCGCCGTTGCGGGTGCCTTCGCCTACCGTTTCTGCTGGGACAGCCAGCGGAAGACCACGGAAAAGTCCCGCGCGCCGTCCCCGGCGTCCACCACCGCCTGGTAGAGCGACAGCGCCTGCGCCGCGAGCGGGGTCGGCGCGCCGGTGGCCTCGGCGGCTTCCTGCGCCAGCTTCGCATCCTTCAGCATCAGCGCAGCCATGAAGCCGGGCGCGTAGTCCCGGTTCGACGGCGCGGCGGGGACCGGCCCTGGCGCCGGGCAGTAGCTCGACAGCGCCCAGGAGTTCGCGGTGGCGGTGCTGCAGATCTCGTGCAACTTGCCCCAGTCGAGGCCCAGTTTCTGCGCGAGAATAAAACCCTCGGCGACACCCACCATGTTGATCGACAACATCATGTTGTTGCAGATCTTGACCGCCTGGCCGGCGCCGGGTCCGCCGGCGTGGAAGATGTTGCGGCCCATCGCATGCAGGATCGGCAGGCCGCGGGCGAAGGCGTCCTCCGACCCGCCGACCATGAAGGTCAGGGTGCCGGCCAGCGCGCCCGTGGTGCCGCCGGAGACCGGGGCGTCCAGCATCGCCAGGCCGGCTGCCTCGGCCGCCGCGGCGACCACGCGGGCGCTGTCCACGTCGATCGTCGAGCAGTCGATCAGCAGCGCGCCGGTCGCCTTGGCGATCTCGATCAGGCCGCCCTGGTGCAGCCAGACGTCGCGCACGTGCTGGCCGGCCGGCAGCATGGTGATGACGATCTCGGCGCCTTTGGCCGCTTCGGCGGCACTGGCGGCGGCCGTCCCACCGCCGGCGGCAAGCGCCTCCAGCGCGGCGGCGCTGAGGTCGTAGCCGGCGACCGCGTGCCCGGCGCGGACCAGGTTGGCCGCCATCGGGCCGCCCATGTTGCCGAGGCCGATGAAGCCGATGCGGGCCATGCTCAGAGCACCTCGAAGATCTCGTAGACCGGGCCCTCGGGCGGGCGGGAGCCGGTGCCGATCGCGATGATGCCGTTCAGCCAGGCATATTTGTCGGATGCAGTCTCGAAGCTGACGGCGGTGCGGAAATAGTAGGATGCGGGATCGACCGGCTCGCCCTTGGCCACCTTCGCCATGACGTCGGCCGGCCCGTGGCGCTGGCCGCGTTAGGTCATGCCGATGGCCGCATTGTCCTCGGTCTCCAGCACGATCCGCACGTCGAGCGTCGTCGCACCGTCAGCCCGGACCATCAGCCAGTCCGCCCCGCCCGGCAGGACGGTGCCGCGCAGGCGCTCGCCTGCAAACGTGCCGCCGGCGACAAGGCCGACGCGCCGATCGCCGGA
>JARLIJ010000124.1 GCA_031291795.1 Acetobacteraceae bacterium
GCACACCGAGGCGGACTTCGCCGAGGGCCTGTCCAACGCCCAGTTCGTCGAGCCCGTGACGCTCAACTGGAAGGGCTACGACGTCTACCAGTGCCCGCCCAACGGCCAGGGCCTGCTGGTGCTGATGATCCTCGGCATGCTTGGCAACCTGCCATCCGCGCCCGACGGCGCCTCGGGCATCATCCGCGCGCATCGCCATATCGAGGCCGCGCGCCTCGCCTACCGCGACCGGGACGCCTTCCTGGCCGACCCGACCCAGGTGGACGTGCCCACCCACAAGCTGCTCAGTCCGGATTACCTGGCGGCCCAGGCCGCGCTGATCAGCGACACCCACGCCATCCGCGACCTGCCGAACGCCGGCGAGTCGCTGCTGCCGCCGCATCGCGACACGGTCTATCTCTGCGTCGTCGACCGGGACGGCAACGCCTGCAGCTTCATCAACTCGCTTTTCGAGGGCTTCGGCTCCGGCATCCTCGCCGAACGTTCGGGCGTCATGCTGCAGAACCGCGGCTTCGGCTTCCGGCTGGAGCGCGGCCATCCCAACTGCATCGCTCCCATGAAGCGTCCGATGCACACGATCATCCCCGGCATGGTGATGAAGGACGGCCAGGCGGTCATGCCGTTCGGCGTGATGGGCGGCCACTACCAGCCGATGGGCCAGTCTTGGTTCCTCACCAACCTGTTGGAGTATGGGCTGCATATCCAGGAATCGATCGACCTCGCCCGGCTATTCCCGCTGAAGGGCAAGCTGCAGGTCGAGCATGGCATTCCCGCGGAGACCGTCGCCGCCCTGACCCGGCTCGGCCACGACCCGGAGGTCGTGGAACGCCCGCATGGCGGCGGTCAGGCGATCTGGATCGACCGCGCGCGCGGCTGCCTCGTCGCCGGTTCGGAGCCCCGCAAGGACGGCATGGCGCTGGGCTACTGACACGGAAACACGAACATGAGCGAACCCTGCGATCTGACGGCCGTCCAGGCGCGCAGCCTGATCGGCCGCAAGCAACTGGCCCCCACCGAACTGCTGGAAAGCTGCATCGCGCGGATCGAGGCGGTCGACCCGGCAGTCAATGCCATGGTCGCCCGCGACTACGAGCGCGCCCGCGCCGCTGCCCGGAAGGCGGACGACACGGTGGCCAGCGGCGCCCCTCTCCCGCCGCTGTTCGGCCTGCCGATCGGCATCAAGGACCTGGAGGACACCGGCGGCCTGCGCACCACCTACGGCAGCCCGCTGTTCCGTGACCACGTGCCGGCCAAGGATGAGCGGATCGTCGCCGCGGTGCGCGAGGCGGGCGCGATCGTCCTCGGCAAGACCAACACGCCGGAATTCGGCGCCGGCGCCAACACCCGCAACGCGGTCTATGGCGCCACCGGCAACCCGTTCGACCCGCAACGCTCCTGTGCCGGCTCGTCCGGCGGGTCGGCGGTGGCGCTGGCGACCGGGATGGTGCCGCTCTGCACCGGCTCCGACACCGGCGGCTCGCTGCGCAATCCCGCGTCGTTCTGCGGCATCGTGGGCTTCCGCCCGACCCCCGGCCTGGTGCCCAGCGACAAGCGCGGCGTGGGGTGGAGCAACCTGCCGGTGCTCGGCCCGATGGCCCGCACCGTCGCCGACACCTGCCTGATGCTCGGCTCCATCGCGTCGGACGATCCGCGCGATCCGCTGGCCACCACGGTGCACGGCGCCACGATCCGCCGCGCCGGCGATTTCTACCCGCCGGCCGAGGTCGACCTGTCCCGGCTGCGCGTCGCGCTGACCCCGGATTTCGGCTTTGCCCCGACGGAGCGGGCGATCGCTGAGGCCTTCGCCGAAAAAACCGGCCTGTTCCGGCATGTTTTTGCGCGCGCGGAGGAAACCTCGCCCGATTGCACAGGCACGGATGAGGCGTTTGAGGTCCTGCGCGCCCTGGCTTTCCTGTCCGGCCACCTGGAGAAGGTCCGCAACACGCCTGACCAGGTCGGCCCGAACGTGCGCGCCAATGTCGAGGAAGGCCTGCGCTACAGTGCCGCCGACGTGGCGCGGGCGCAGACCACCCAGACCACGATCTACCGCCGCTGGCAGGCGTTCTTCCAGCATCATGACGTGATCCTGACGCCGTCGATCACCGTCAGCCCACGCTCCTGGCGGGAACTCTACCCCACCGAAATCGACGGCCGCCCGACCCGCACCTACTACCACTGGCTCGCGCTGGCCTACGCCGTGACGCTGCCCGGCCATCCTGCAGTCTCCCTCCCGGTTGGGGTGGACAGGCACGGGATGCCGTTCGGCCTGCAGATCGTCGGCCCGCGCGGCGGCGACGCCCTGGTGCTGTCGGTGGCAGCGGCGTTGGAGGCGCTGCTGGCCGGCGATCCCCGTACCGCCCGCCCGGTGCCCGACATCGCCAGGCTTCTCGCCGCCCCGAGGCTGTCCGACAGCCCCGGTTTCCTCGGCTTCGACTGAGCTGGGTGCCGTGCCCGCCAGCTATGACCTGATCGTCATCGGTGGCGGCCTTGTGGGCGGGGCGATCGCGTGGGGCGCCGCCGCGCAGGGCGCGTCGGTCGCGCTGCTGGATGAGGGCGACGTCGCCTTCCGCGCCGCCCGTGGCAATTTCGGCTTGGTGTGGGTCCAGAGCAAAGGCGCCGGGATGCCGCCCTATGCCCACTGGACCCGCCGATCCGCCGAACTCTGGCCCGTCCTCGGCAACCGGCTGGCCAACGCCACCGGCGTCGATGTCGCATTGGAGCAGCCGGGTGGCTTCGCCTTCTGCCTGAGCGACCAGGAATTCGAGGACCGCGCCTCGATCGTCCAGCGCATGCACAACGAAAGCGGCGATATCGGCACCCGAATGCTCGGGCGTGCCGAGGTGCGCGCGATGGTGTCCGGCCTGGGCGATGAGGTCGTCGGCGCCTCATTCTGCCCGATCGACGGCCATGCCAGCCCGCTTTACCTGCTGCGCGCACTGCATGCCGGGCTGGCCGCGCTGCACGCCGACTACCTGCCGGGTCGCCGCGTCGACGCGATCGACGCAGCGCCCAGCAATTTCACGGTCCGCTGCGGACTGGAGCGCTTCACGTCCGGGAAGGTCGTGATTGCCGCTGGCCTAGGCAGCCGCGACCTTGCCCCGATGGTCGGGCTGAACATGCCGGTCTCGCCGCTGCAGGGCCAGGTGGTGGTCACCGAACGGCTCCGGCCGTTCCTGCACTACGCCACCCACTGCCTGCGCCAGACCGCCGAGGGGACCGTCATGCTGGGCGACAGCCAGGAGGACGTGGGCTTTGATATAACTACCCGCGTCGCGGTCCTGCAGCGCATTGCCGCCCGCAACGCGCGGATCTTCCCGGCGCTGAAGGAGGCCTCGATCATCCGGATGTGGGCAGCGCTGCGGGTCATGTCGCCCGACGGCTTCCCGATCTACGAGCAGTCGGAGCGGTTCCCTGGCGCGTTCGCGGCGACCTGCCACAGCGGCGTGACGCTGGCCGGCGCGCATGCCCTGGACCTGGCGCCCGCCATCCTGGCCGGCACGCTGCCGGACCGGCTGGATGCCTTCACGAGCCGGCGCTTCCCCGCCCCGCCGCCGGCCTGAAGCGAAACCGTCCGGCCATTCCCGGCGTTCCGTCCTCGCATCGGAGAGGACATCATGCTGCGCACCGCCTGGTCCCTGACAAAGGCCACCGTGACCTCCTTCATGGACAATGGCGGACTGAGCCGTGGCGCGGCCATCGCGTTCTATGCGCTCACGTCGATCGGGCCGGTGCTGCTGATCGTCGTTGCCGTCGCTGGCCTGGCGCTGGGGGAGGATGCTGCGCGCGGCGCCCTGATGGACCGGCTGAGCGCCGTCATGGGCCAGCAGAGTGCCGCCTTCCTGCAGACTGCGATCGGTAGCGCGTCCAACCACGGCTCCGGCGTGATCGCGACCATCATCGGGATCGTCTCGCTGATCATCACCGCCAGCGGCGTGTTCGGGGAGATGCAGACCGCGTTGAACGTCATCTGGCAGGCCAAGCCGGAGGGCGACACGATTGGCCGCCTGGTGCGCTCACGCCTGACCAGCCTGGGACTGGTGGTCGCGCTGGGCTTCCTGTTGCTGGTTTCGCTGGTCGTCGGCGCGGCGATCGCGGCGGTCGGGCAGGCGCTGGACACCGTGGTGCCGTTTGGCCAGTTCCTGCTTCAGTTCCTCGATGCATTGATATCGCTTTGTATGTTGGGGCTGATCATTGCCGCGATCTACAAGGTGCTGCCCGATTGCCACCTGCGCTGGCGGGATGTGGTGGTCGGCAGCCTGGTCACTGCGCTGCTGATCACGATCGGGAAGCTCGCGATCGGGATCTATATCGGCCAGAGCGGCGTGGCCTCCAGCTATGGCGCCGCCGGGTCGGTCCTGGCGGCGCTGTTCTGGATTTACTACTCGGCGCAGATCTTCCTGCTGGGCGCTGAGTTCACCCGCGCGTACGCCCTGCGGGAGAGCCGGATGGCCGTCTCCGCCTGATCGCGACGAACGCCTGACCAGCCGGCGGTCATGCCAACTCTGGTGCGACTGCGTCCGACGCGAGGGGCATCGTCCCTCCGATGTCCTGTCGGCGCCTGCGAGAAACCCGTCTGGTCATGCCGGAAGACGGCAGACAAGATATCGACAACGGCTGCGGTCCACATTGAACGCCTGCCTTCGGCATTAAGGGTGCCTTAACGCGTCGTCGCTACACCCGCATGCGAAGCCACTTGGCACGCAATGCAGGACCTCGCGGACGCATTGCTCCGGGATGGCTGCCGCCCCTGCGGAGCACCGCTAGTGAGCCAGTCGATTCGCTTCGAATGTCCACGTCCAGCCGTACTCCTCGACGGCATCCTGTCTCGCCTGCTGTTTGCAGCCCGGACCCTGCAGGCCCGCTCCCCCCGGGCCGGCATGATGTTGCGCCGCATCGTGCTCGTCGTCTGGTGGACGCTGACGCTGCAACTGGGGATGCAATTCGGCTATTGGCGGCGGGCGCGACGGCTGCGGCGGACAGAACGGCCAGCCGTCTCACCCGCCCTGATTGGTGCGGTCGATGCCGCGTCGCTGCGGGTTCCGTGCGCGGAGCACCCGGCGGTCTCCGTCATCATCCCGACCTACGGCAAGGTCGATTACACGCTGCGTTGCCTGGCCTCGATCGTGGCGCATGCCCCGGACACGCCGATCGAGGTCATCGTGGTCGACGATGCGTCACCCGATCCGGACGTGGTTTGGCTGGCGCGCGTGGCGGGCATCCGCCTGCTGCGCAACTGCGACAACCTGGGCTTCGTGCGGGCCTGCAACGCCGCTGCCAGGATCGCGCGCGGGGACTTCCTGCTGTTCCTCAACAACGATACGCAGGTGCTGCCGGGCTGGCTCGATTCGATGCTGGCGCTTTTCCGGTCGCGCGACGACGTGGGGGCTGTCGGATCCCAGCTGCTCTACCCCGACGGCCGGTTGCAGGAAGCTGGCGGCATCATCTGGAACGACGCCTCCGGCTGGAATTTCGGCCGCCATGAGGACCCCGATCGCCCCGGCTACAGCTACGTCCGCGAGGTCGACTATTGCTCCGGCGCCTCGCTGATGGTGCCCCGTCCGCTGTTCGCGCGCATCGGCGGGTTCGACGAGCGCTACGTGCCGGCCTATTTCGAGGACTCCGACCTCTGCTTCCGGCTCCGTGCAATGGGCCTGAAGACGCTGTACCAGCCGCGTTCGCGCGTCGTGCATTACGAAGGCGTGTCGCACGGCCAGGACGTTGCGGTCGGCGTCAAGTCCTATCAGGTGTCGAATCGCAAGACCTTCCTGGCCACCTGGGGCGCCGTGCTGGCGCGCGACCACTACGAGAATGGCACGCATGTGATGCGGGCACGCGAACGGGCGCGCCATCGGCCGGTGATCCTGGTGGTCGACCATATGGTGCCCACGCCCGACCGCGACGCCGGCTCCCGCACTATGGTCAGCTTCCTCAAGGCGCTTGTCGCGGCCGGGCTGGTGGTCAAGTTCTGGCCGCAGAACCTGGCGCGGCCGGCCGGCTATACCGAGGCGCTGCAGGACATGGGCATCGAGGTGTTCTACGGCGCCGCTCAACCATCTGCCGGCATTTGGCTGCGCGAGCATGGCGCGGAACTCGATGCCATCCTGCTGAGCCGCCCGGACGTCGCGGACGAATGGCTCCCTGGCCTTCGCCAGCACACCGGGGCGCGGGTGGTCTATTACGGCCACGACCTGCATTTCCGCCGGATGCGGCTGCAGGGCGAGGTCATGCAGGACGAGGCGATGCTGCGGGCCGCCGACCGCATGGAGGAGCGGGAGCGGGCGATCTGGCGCAAAGTCGACGCAGCGCTCTATCCGTCGGATGAGGAGGCCAGCATGGTCGCCGTGATGGAACCGTCGGCTACCCCCCGCGCGGTCGTCCCATACGGCTTCGAAAGCTTCGCCGCGCCGCGTTCCGCTCCACCCGACCGCGAGATCCTGTTCGTCGCCGGCTTCGGCCATCCCCCGAATGAGGAGGCGGCGTGCTGGTTCGTTCGTGCCGTGCTGCCCATGGTCCGTGCGCGCGTGCCCGACGCCAGACTGGCCATTGTCGGCTCCAACCCGACGGACCGGGTCCGTGCCCTGGTCGGCGATGCTGTGCAGCTGTATGCCGATGTATCCGATGCCGAACTGGCCGATTGGTACAGTCGCGCACGGGTGGCCGTTGTGCCGTTGCGCTGCGGCGCCGGCGTCAAGCTGAAAGTGGTCGAAGCGCTGTGCGAGGGCCTGCCGCTCGTCACCACCGTGATCGGTGCACAGGGCCTGCCAGACCTCGCCTCGATCGTGCCGGTGGAAAGCCACCCCGCTGCGTTCGCCAGGGCGGTTTGTGCCCTGTTGCTGGATGACGAGCTATGGCAGCGCCGTTCGGCTGATCAGCTTGGCTATGCGAGGGCGCGGTTCCAGGCTGAGACCCTGTCGCGCGCACTGCTTGATGCGTGCGGCATTGCCCTGGTGGCCCGCTTGCCGATGGCGGCCTGACCCGACAGCCTCAATACCCGCCAGGCAGCGCCACGATTGTCGGCCGAGCGGGCAGGGTGGTGCGAGAGAGGGTCATTGTCGGGGTGTCGCGGACGTCGATGTCGTACCGCCCGCGCTCCAGCTCGATGAATCGGTTCAGCACGTCCCGCGTGAAATAATGCATCGGCAGCACGACGCGTGGCTGGATCTGCTCCACCACCGCGGCGGCATCCGCCTGGCTCATGGTCCAGGCGCCGTCCACCGCTACCATCACCACATCGATATGGCCCAGGGCGGCGAGGTCCTCCGGCTCCAGCAGATGGTGCAGGTGGCTGAGATGGGCGATGCACAGGCCGGCGGTCTCGAACACGAAGATCGAGTTGCCGTACTCCTCGGTGCCGCCTGCGCCGTCGCGGATGTTGGTCGGCAGGTTGGTCACCCGCATGTCGCGCAGTACCACGTCGTAGTTCGGCACCACGCCGTTCTCCCGCCAGCCATGCAGCACGATGCCGATCCGTGGGTCCGGGTGCAGCGTGTAGTGCGTGGAGTGGGCGTGGTTCATCGTGGCGATGTCGGGCGGCCCCTCGGGGATGTTGACGCCGTTGTAGTCGGTCACGGCCCGCACGCCGGCTGGCGTCTCGATCTCGAAGCTGGCATGGCCGAGGAAGGTGATCGTCACCGCATCGTCGGCCGCCCCGGCCAGCCAGACATGGGGTTCGTTCATGGAAATCGGTGCGCAGCCTGCCCAGGCAAGCCGTGGGACGAGCAACAGCAGGGCAAGAAGAAGGCGGCGCATCGTCCCAGGCCATCCGTCGGCCGAGGCTGGCGTCGCCGTAGCCCGCTTCTCCGGCACCCGCTTGATGGCGGCCTCGATCGCCGCGCCCGTGTCCGCGTCAAGCGGTTCCCGCACGTGGATGCCCCCGTGGATGCCCCTGTGGGCGAGCCCGTGGACGCCGTTGATTTCACCCACGAAAACGTCGTGGATCTGCCTGACAGTCAGTCCCATGGCTGATTTCCTCGGTCCCCGGCCACAGGATACGGGTTGCAGCGGCGAAAACGCCAGTGCCGCTCTTGCCTGTTGCAACGCAACAGGGTGATGCTGTCGGCAACAGCAAGAGGGGACCAGGATCGATGCACGATATCGTCATACGCGGCGGCACGATCGTCGACGGGACCGGCAAGGCAAGCTTTACCGGCGACGTCGCGATCGACGGCGATCGGATCGCCCAGGTGGGCGGCAAGGCCGGCCCCGGCAAGCGGGAGATCGACGCGACCGGCCAGCTTGTCACCCCCGGCTGGGTCGACGTGCACACCCATTATGACGGCCAGGCAACCTGGGATCCGGTCCTCGCCCCCTCCTCCTGGCACGGTGCCACCACGCTGCTGATGGGCAATTGCGGCGTCGGCTTCGCGCCGGTCCGCAAGCGCGACCATGAAGGCCTGATCGACCTGATGGAGGGCGTCGAGGACATCCCTGGCATCGCCCTGGCCGAGGGGCTGCGCTGGGACTGGGAGACCTTCCCGGAATACCTCGACGTGCTGGCCGGCATGCCGCGCACCATCGACATCGCCGCCCAGGTGCCGCACCACCCGCTGCGGGTCTACGTCATGGGCGACCGCGCGATCCGGCGGGAGAACGCCACTTCGGACGACATCGACGCGATGCGCCGCCTGACGGCCGAGGCGCTGAAGGCCGGCGCATTCGGCTTCACCACGTCGCGCACCGACCAGCACAAGACGACCAAGGGCGACCTCGTCCCCGGTCGCTACGCCGAGGAGCAGGAACTGTTCGGCATCGGCAGTGCGCTGGGCGAGGTAGGCGCCGGTGCGTTCGGCATGCTGAGCGATTTCGACGATGAGGCCGCGGAGTTCGCCTGGATCACCAAGATGACCAAGGCGATGCGCCGGCCGTTCTGGTTCCTGCTGACCGATCGCTCCTATGACCCGGACCGCTGGCGCCGGCTGATGAACGGCGTGCGCCGCGCGCGGTCGGAGGGCGCCAATGTCACCGCCCAGGTGGCCGGCCGGCCGGTCGGCGTCATCCTCGGCCTGACGACCTCATTGACCCCGTTCGCTGCGCGCCCGAGCTTCGCGGCGCTGCTGAAGCTGCCGGTCGCGGAACGGCTCCAGCGGCTGCGCGACCCGGCAATGCGGGCGCAGATCCTGAGCGAGGAGGCGTCCGAGGACCTGCTGGCCATCCTGCCGCCGCTGCAGCGGCCGATCGCCACCCGCTGGGACCGGCAATACGTCCTGGGCGACCCGCCGGACTACGAGCCGGACGACAGCCGCAGCATCGCGGCGATGGCGGCCAAAACCAACCTGACGCCGGAGGAGTTCTGCTACGACTACCTGACCGGCGAGAACGGCGACCGCATGCTGTTCTATCCGGTGACGAACTACGTGTTCGGCGACCACGGCGTCTGCCACGATATGATCGCGGACCCGGACACGTTGCTGGGCCTGGGTGACGGCGGCGCGCATTGCGGCCTGATCTGCGATTCGAGCCTGCCCAGCTACATGCTGACCCACTGGGTGCGCGACCGGCACCGTGGCCCGAAATTCGGCCTGGAGTTCGTGGTCAAGCGCCTGACCAGCGAAACGGCCGATTTCTTTGGCTTCAACGATCGGGGCCGCCTGGCGCCGGGCCTGAAAGCAGACGTCAATGTGGTCGACCTGGCGAGCTTGCGCCTGCACCATCCGGAGATGCGGCACGACCTGCCGGCCGGTGGCAAGCGGCTGGTGCAGCGGGTCGACGGCTACTCGGCCACCATCGTCGCCGGCACGCCGATCTTCGAAAATGGCGTGGAAACCGGTGCGCGGCCCGGCAAGCTGGTGCGCGCCTAGACGGGCAGGGGGCGCCACGCCCCCCCCCTTCCGCGTCATCCCCAGGCCTTGGCCGCGCTGCTACGGCTTTCGACGTTGCGAGCGGCAAGGATCTGGGCGCGGTGCCTGGCGCGGGCGTGAATGCGGGGTAGACGGGGCTTCGTGTCTCGTAGACACACCATCGTAGGGCAGGCCCTCGCCGGAATGTCTTGTCCTTCCCCCGTTCGACGCGGCATTTTCCCCCCATGAGTGGAATGACAAGCGCCCCAGGGAACGTCCCAGTCACCCCGCAGGTGGTCGCGCCGCACGCCTCCGCCCAGCCCGCCGCCACAGCCACCGGCGGGGAGACGCCGGAGCAGGCGCTCGCGCGCGCCCAAGCCGCCGCCCAGGCCAAGCGGTTCGGCGAGGCATCTGGCATCTGCAACGACGTGCTGGCGCAGGTCCCGGACCATCCGGCTGCGCTCGCCTTGCAGGGCATCGTCGCGGCGCTCACCAACGACCCGGACCGTGGCGTTGGCCTGCTCCAGCGCGCGATCCAGCTGCGCCCCGGCAATGCGAGCTGGTATGCCCATCTCAGCTCGCTCTGCCGCATCACGTACCGGCTGGAGGAAGCGATCGCGGCCGGGAACGAGTCGATCCGGCTCGACCCGAACAACGCCGACCACCTGGTCAACCTCTCGCTGATCTATGTCGACGTCGACGACCGCCAGCGCGCCATGGCCTGCCTGCTGCGCGCGCTGGGCCTGCGGCATGAGCACGCCGACGGGCACCTGGCGCTGGCGCAAAATCTGCTCGCGTTGGGCGAGTTCGAGCCGGGCTGGATCGAATACGAGTGGCGCAACCTGACCGAGGCCGGCAAGGCCACCATGCCGAAGATGACCTCGGCGCCCTGGAACGGCATGCGCATCCCGAACGGGCGGCTGCTGCTGGTGGGCGACCAGGGCTACGGCGACACCATCCAGTTCGCCCGCTACATCGCGACGGCCGCCGCCCGCTGCCAGGAGGTGGTACTGGGCTGCAGCGCCGAGATGGGCCCGCTGCTGCGCAACCTGCCCGGCGTCAGCCAATACTGCCACCGCTGGAACGACGTGCCCGGCCATGCGGCGCATTGCCGGCTGTCCAGCCTGCCCTACCTGTTCCACACCATGCCGGACAGCATCCCGACCACGGTCCCTTACCTGGCGGCCGATCCGGCGCGCATCGCCCATTGGCGGGAGCGGTTTGCGACGCAGCTCCCGGCCGGACTGCCACGCATCGGGCTGGCCTGGACCGGTCGGCCGACCCATCCCAATGATCGCCGCCGGTCCGTCCCGCTGGAACGCCTGCTGCCGCTGGCCGATGCCGGCACTGCCGCGTTCGTCTCGCTGCAAAAGCCGATGCCCGCCCGTGACCTGCCGCTGCTCGGGCGGTTCAACGGCATGATCGACATCGCCGACGACCTGACCGATTTCGGGGAGACGGCGGCGGTGATGGAGAATCTGGACCTGGTCATCACCGTCGACACCGCCATGGGCCACCTCGCCGGGGCGCTCGGCCGGCCGGTCTGGATCATGATCCCCAAGGCCGCCGATTGGCGCTGGCTGCTCGATCGCACCGACAGTCCGTGGTATCCGACGGCGCGGCTGTTCCGCCAGCGCACCCCCGGCGCCTGGGACGCCGTGCTGGCCGATGTCACCGCCGCGCTCGCGGGGCGGCTGCGTGCGCCCGCCGATGCGCTCGCCGAACCGGTCGCAGCCGACTGAGGGCCAGTCATGACGCAGGTCCTGGACGATGACGCCGAGATCGCCGAACTGGCCGCGTCGAGGCTGGTGGACGCGGCCTGGTACCGCGCACAGAACCCCGATATAGTGGCCGCCGGCCTGGATCCGGTGGTGCATTTCGTGCGCTACGGCGCGCAGGAAGGCCGTGCGCCGAACCGCTATTTTAACACCGCTTGGTATGTCGCCCAGAACCCGGACATCGTTGCGGCGGGCTTGAACCCGCTGGTGCACTACCTCCGCCATGGTGACCTGGAGGGGCGGCGGCCGCACCCGCTGGTCGATCCCGCCTGGTACCGGCACGCCTGGGAGCTGTCCGCCGACACGCCTGCGTTGCCGCATTTCCTGACCATGCGCGGCACAGGCCGCTATGCGCCCAGCGCGGAGCTGTGGGCGGTCCTGCACCTGCCAGGGTTCGGCGATGCGCAAGCGGGGGACGATCCGATCGGCCGCTACCTGGATGAAATGGAGCAGGAACAGTGTGAGGCCTTTCCGGACCTGCCAATCGTGGCGACGTCTGGCCTGATCGACCCGAACTACTACCTCATCAATGCCAGCGATGTGCATGCGGCAGAGGTCGATCCCGCCCAGCATTACTGTCGCTACGGCTGGCGCGAGGGGCGCAAGCCGAGCATCTATTTCGACATCGAGTGGTATACTCGAACCAATCCCGACCTGGCACGGCTTCGGGTCAATCCGCTGGTGCATTATGTCCTGGTCGGCGAACCGGCCGACCGCCGTCCCGTGCCATTTTTCGAACCTGGCTGGTATCGGCGCACCTACCGCGTGCCGCCGCCTCAGACCGCGCTGGCACATTACCTGGCGCATCGTCGCAGCCAGTCGGTCAGTCCGAACCACCTCTTCGATGTCGCCTGGTATGTCTCCGCCCATGCCGAGGTGCTCGGTTCCAATCGCGATCCGTTCGCCCATTACCTCCAGGAGGGGACGTTCGCCGATATCGACCCGTCGCCGAATTTCGATGCATCGGGATACCGCCGCACCCATCTCGGGCGCCCGAGCAGGAGCTTTCGTCGGCTGATGACACCGGATCGGGACAACCCGCTGGTGCACCGCCTGCGGTCCGACTACCTCTCCGGCGGGCCCTTGGACGCAGCCGAATGAGCCAGCTGCACGGACCGGAGAGCGCGCTCGCGCATGGCACGTAAGGTCGGGCCATGCCTGACCTGCTGGTCTACCGATCTCCGGCCGGAACCCCTGGCCTACCGATGCGGCGCGGCGTGCCCGGCGCGAGTTCCCGCCGGACTGTCTTACCGGTCGGTCAGGCGCAGCTCGATCCGGCGGTCCTTGGCGTAGGCGTCCGGCGTATCACCTGGGCCAAACGGCTGGTATTCGCCGAAGCCGGTTGCCGCCAGGTGCTCCGCGGGCACGCCGTCGGCGATCAGCAGCTTCACCACGGTGATCGCCCTCGCCGCCGAAAGCTCCCAGTTCGTGGCGAACTGGCCGGTTCCCTTCACCGGCTGCGGGTCGGTATGCCCATCGACCCGCAGCATCCAGTTCACGTCCGGCGGGATCTGCGTTGCAATGTCCTTGATGGTGATCGCCAGCGTGGTCATCTGGCCGATCCCCGCCTGGGTCAGGTCCGCGCTGCCGACCGGGAACAGCACCTCGCTCTGGAATACGAACCGGTCCCCGACCACCTGGATGCCGGGCCGGTTGGCCAGCAGTGCCCGCAGCTTGCCGAAGAACTCGCTGCGGTAGGTCTGCAGCTCCTCGACCTTCTGCGCCAGGGCGACGTTCAGTTTCTGGCCCAGATTGGTGATTTGGACGTCCTTTTCCCTGCTCTGCTGCTGCGTCAGATCCAGGGCCTGCGCCACCGAGGCAAGCTGTGCTTTAAGCTGATCGACCTGCTGGTTCAGCAGCGCCAACTGCGCCCGCGCACTGTCGCCCAGCTTCGTCTCGTCGGCGAGTTGGGCCTGCACCGCCTCCCGCCGCTGTTGTTCGGTGGTCGCGCGCACCGCGGCGTCCTGTGCCTGCTTCTCCAGCTCGTCGCGCAACGCGGTCAGGGCACGCGCCTGTTCCGCCAGCCTGGCGAGGTCGGACACCTTCGCATCGAGCGTGTCCTTGTCCACCTTCACGGTCTTGTCGAGGTCGGCGATCTGCCGCTGCATATCGGCGTATTGCTGGCGGGCATCGGCCAGTTGCTGCTGCATGTCGGCAAGCTGGGCTGTCAGCTTGGCCTTGTCCTGTCCCGCGGTATCCACCTGATGCGTGGCCTGGCTGAGCTGGACCTGCAATTGGGTGTTTGCGGCGGCGGCCGATTGTGCCGCCTGCTGCGCGCTGCCCAATTGCTGGGCCAGCCGGTCGCGATCGGCGGCGATGCGCTGGTCCTGGTCCTTCAGGGCGGCCAATTGCTGGGATAGCGAATCGCGGGCGGTGGCGGCAGTGGACAGTTGCTGGGTGAGCTGCGACAGCGACAGTTGCAACGTGGCGCTGTGGCCGCGCTCCAGCGACAAGGCGTCGGTCATCTGCGCGAGCTGCGCGGTCACCTTGTCGAGCGCCTTCTCTCGCCCGTTCAGCGCGACCGACAGGAACGCCTGGGCCAGCACGAAGACCAGCAGCACGAAGATGATGACCATCAGCAGCGTGGACAGGGCGTCCACGTAGCCGGGCCAGGCATCCAGGCCGTTGCCGTTCGTGCGGCGCGTGCGGAGCGCCATGCGGGTTTACCGCGGCTCGTCAGCCAGGGCGGCAACCGTCCTGGTCAGCAGCCGCAGGTCGTTGCGCAGGTCCGCCGTCGCTTGCGCGCGGCCCTGTTCGGCGTCGGCGAGCAGCCGCTGCAGGTAGATCTCGATGTTGCGCAGATGCGCGCGCGCGACGTCGTCCCCGCCGTGCATATCGGCCAGGCGATTGAGCGCCGGGGTCATCGCCGACTGGGTCTCGGCGATACGCAGCATGAGTTGCTGGCTGGTGCGCATCGTGTCGGCCAGCAGGCCGACCTTCTCGTTCAGGGTCAGGATCGCCTGGCCGATCTGGTTGTTGCGCTCCTCTCCACGGCCGAGGATGGCCTGCAGGCCTTCCATGTTCTCGGCGGTCTGTTCCAGCAATGCCTGGACATAGACCGGCACGGAACCATCGCCCTCCGACAGGGCACCCGACGACAGCCGGGTCAGGCCGGCCAGCCACTCCTCCAGCTCGTTGAAGAAGCGGTTCTGCGCCTGGCCCGCGGTCAGGTCGAGGAAGCCCAGCACCAGCGCGCCCGCCAGGCCGAACATCGAGGCGGAGAACGCGGTGCCCATCCCGGCCAGCGGCTTGGTCAGCCCGGATTTGAGCTGCTCGAACAGCATGTTGACGTCGCTGGAGCCGGCGGACATGCCGCCGATGACGTCGGACACGGCGTGCACCGTCCGGAGCAGCCCCCAGAATGTGCCGAGCAGGCCGAGGAAGATCAGCAGGCCGGTCATGTAGCGGGAGAGTTCGCGGCTCTCGTCCAGGCGCGACGCGATCCCGTCCAGCAGGCTGCGCATCGCGGTGGCGGACAGGGTGAAGCGGCCCTGGCCATTGCGGCTGCTCGTCTCGCGGGTCGCGAGCATGCTGGCCATCGGCGCCAGCAGTTTCGGGGAGGGCAGGGTGGCGAGGCGCGGACGTGCGGTCTGGAACGTCTCCAGCCAGGTGACCTCGGGCGACAGGCGCACCACCTGCCGAATGTTCCAGAGGATGCCCAGCAGCGCCACCAGCAGGATGAAGCTGTTGAGCAGCGGGTTGTTCAGGAACGTCTCGAGCAGCACGGGCGAGAGCAACCCGACCACGGCGCCGACCACCGCGAGGAAGATCAGCATCCGCAGCAGGTAGACAGTCGGCCGGGTCATTGCGGCTTGGCCGGTCCGGTGCCGGGTGCGTTGCTGCCGAGGACGCTGACATCCGCCCGGTCGGCCGGCCCGTCGCCACTCTGGCCGCCGAGCGCGCGGACGTAGATCCGGCTGGACGGCACCCCGTCGGCCATCAGTGCATTGCGCACCGCCAGCGCGCGTGACAGCGACAGCCGTCGCGCGGAAGACGGGTCCTCGGGCGTCGCGGTGGCATAGGCGACGACGTTGAAGGTCGTGTTGTCACCCGGCGGCGCGCCACCGACCAGTTGCTTGATGATGTCGGCGCCATTGGCGTTGAGGTCGGTCTGGCTCGCGTCGAACATGACGCGCACCGCGGCGGCGGTCATCGGGGCGGTGGGATCGGTGATCTGTGGCGCGTCGGGCGGGCCGGCACTGGCCTGGAGCGATGACGGCGGAGGCCCCGGCGGCGTGCCCGTGGGCAGGTTGGCAGCGGGCACCGCCGCGGCGGATGCCGGGGTCCTGGTTGCCGAGGCTGCGGTGCCGGCGGACGCGGACTTTGCCGAGGGCGCGGCCGTGCTGGTCGGTGCTGCGGTGGCACTGGCCACCTGGCCGTGCCGCCGCGCTGGAGGCGCAACCGGTCCGGCCGGGCGCGTCACGGCCGGGCGTGCGTTGGGCAATGCGTCCAACGCATGGAGATCGACAGTCACCTGCGCGGACGCAGGATCCGTCGGGGCAAGCAGCGAGACGAGCAACAGGATGGGTGGACGCATGTGGATTGCACCCTAGCGTAACGTCGTCGGC
>JARLIJ010000125.1 GCA_031291795.1 Acetobacteraceae bacterium
CGCCCCCTGCCCCGCCCCACCCCGCGCCGGCACGGCGGCACGCTGCCGCGCCAGCCGCTCGGCCAGCCCGTCCTGCTGCGCCAACCCCTCGCCCACGATGTCCAGCGCCGCCAGCGTGGTCGCCTTGCGTGCCATGATCCTGTCCCTCCCTACGCCGCCGCCGCGGCGCGGCTCAGCGCCAGTTCGTCGCGCAGCCAGCCCCAGACGCCGCGGATTTCCTGCGCGGCCGACTGCCAGGGCTGGTACTCGGTGACCCCCTGCCCCAGCTCCAGCGCCACCCGGTAGTCGGCGCGATGGGTATAGACCACCGGCGCCACCCGGCCGCCGGCGCGCTCGATCGCCGCCGCGGCGTCCAGCCGCCGCCGCTGGGCGCCGGCCGACCAGTCGATCAGCAGCACGTAATGCGCCCGCCCCTCGGCCCGCAGCCGGGCGAAGGTGGGGCCGAGGGTGGACAGTTCCAGGTCCGTCGGGTGGCACGGGATCAGCACCAGATCGGCCGCGGCAATGGCCGACGTGATGGCGTTGTTGTCCCGCCCGGCGGTGTCCAGCAGCACCAGGTCGGCGCCCGCCGCGCGCAGTTCGCCCAGCCGGTCCTCGATATCGATCGGCACGCAGGTCTCCGCCAATGGGCGCGCCGCCAGCCCGGCCTTGCGGCGCAGCCGCGCCCAGCGCCCGACCGAGGCCTGCGGGTCGAGGTCGAGCAGGGCCGCCTCGTAGCGGTCCTCCGCGGCGGCGCAGGCGAGGTTGATGGCGGCGGTGGACTTGCCCATGCCGCCCTTGTCGGAGGTGAACGCGACGACCTTCATGGCCTCATCGCCTCTGTCGATCATGAGCGCGTTATATCATGCCCTCATGAGGCAAGGAAGCGATGAGGCCATGAGATGTTGAGAGTGGGGACTTTTGCGGGATTCTCCCGTCCCCGCGCCGCGCATCAGGCGGTGTCCTGGCGTCGGAAATGGCGGAACACCGCGCCCGGCACCGGCACGGGGCACCCGTCCCGGCGGGTGGGGACTTTAGCGGGAAACGGCCGGCAGCCTGGCCGGCACCGGCGGGCGCGAGGGTTGCAGCACCACGCCCTTGACCCCGATCTCCACCTTGGCGTCGCGATACACCGCCAACGCCAATTGGAGATTTTCCAGGAACCGCGGCCGGAAATGGTCCAGCCGGGAAAACCCGCTGCCGAACTGCGCGTGCAGCCCCTTCCAGGTGATCGCCCGGCTCGCCGTCAGCACATGCAGCCGGTAGGCCAGCCAGCAATAGATATCCAGCGCCATCGAGTTGTTGTTGATCGCCCGGATCGCGGCCTCCTCGATCGGCACCGGATGGCGCTGCAACTGCTCGAAAAACGTCTCCGACAGTCGCGCCGTCTCGACGAACAGGCTGCCCTGGGCGGGGTCCTCGCCGCCCAAAAACATCGCCGTATCGACGATGTGCTGGTTCAGCAGCCCGGCGCGCCCGCCCTGCTGGATGTGGAACGTCAGCCGGCAGCGGGAAATCCGCTCCGCCTGTTCGCGCACTTCCTTGATCGATTTGCCGCCATGCGGAATGCCCATCCGCCCGAGCCACGCCCGCAGGCTGCGCCCGAGTTCGACCTCCCGCGAGCCGGTCCGAAGGGCTTCGGTTTGCAGATACAGCATGATCAGCCGGGCGCGGGAGCCGTACGGCACGCCGACCGAGACCGGCTTGCCGTCGGCGACGATGCGCTTGCCGGGCTCGACCAGCAGGGTGACTTTCTCGGTCTGGATCTGCCAGGTTTCGTCGTCGGGCAGCTTGCGATGGGGCAGGGCGGCCTGCGCCCAGCCGCTGTAGACGAACCCGACATCGCCATCCTCGTCGCCCATGTAGCGCATCGCGACGTCAATCACCCGGCGGTCGATATCGGCCAGCAAGGCCGCCTGCCTGCCCTGCGTCTCGATCAGCTCGTGGATGGTGCCCATCGCCGCATTTCCTGAGCCGCTTGCCTTGCTGGGTTGGATCGATCCCGGTGTCGGCAATGTGACGTACTCGCCGGCTTTCGTCGCCGGGGACTTTTGCGGGATCAGCTACTAGGAAGGCTATTAGTGATTCTACTATTAGTTTGTCCCGCTAAAGTCCTCGGGACAGTTTTCGCGACTCGTTGAGTCTCCGTCATCCGCCCCCGCTAAAGTCCCCACCTTCCCCGCAAGAGTCCCCACCCGCCCTGTGGATATTTTTATCCGCCGTCTCCCGCCGGCCGGCGCCGACTCGGGGGTGGTTGGCGGGGCGGGGCAGGGCGGCCGATCCCGCAAGAGTCCCCACCCTGGCGGCGCTGCCGCCGCATGATCTCATGAGGGAATGAGGCAAGGAGGCGATGAGGACGGCGGGATCAGCGGCGCAGCCGCGTCGCCTCGGCCGGGCGGCGATGCTCCCAGCCCGCGCGCTCCAGTTCCGGCGTATCGCCTTCCGCCTCCGGCGTGCCGAGGCAGAAATAGCCGATGAAAATCCACCCGTCCGGCACATCGAGCGCCGTGGCCACGGTGGCCGGGTCGAGGATGGAAACCCAGCCCAGGCCCAGCCCGGCGGCGCGGGCCGCGAGCCACAGCGTATGCACCGCCATCACCGCCGAATACTCGGTCGTCCGCGGCATGGTCTTCCGGCCCAGCCCGTGGCCCTGCGCGGGGTCCGGTTCGGCGAACACCGCCAGGTGGCACGGCGCCTCGTCCAGCCCGGCCAGTTTCAGCCGCGCGTACAGCGCCGCGCGGTCGGCATCCTGCCCGGCCAGCGCGTCGGCGTTGCAGCGGACAAAACTCGCCCGCACGGCGGCGCGGCGGGC
>JARLIJ010000126.1 GCA_031291795.1 Acetobacteraceae bacterium
CACGTCCTCGGCCACGAACGAGCCGCGGCCTTGCTCGACCCGGACCAGGCCGGCGCGGGACAGCTCCTCCAGCGCGCGGCGGACGGTGTGGCGGTTGACGGCGAACTGGGCGGACAGCTCCGCCTCGGTCGGCAGGCGGCCACCGGGGGACAGCGTGCCGTCGGCGATGTCCTGCTGGAGGCGTGCCGCGATCTGGCGCCACAGGGCGACACCCTCATGGCGGAGGACCGGATCACGCACCCGCTCATCCGCGGCGCGGGGCACGTTCCCATCCGTGGAGCGGGGCACGTTCATGGTTGTTTCATCCAACGCGGCGGCACTCCGTGCGACTTCGGCGTTGACGATAGTCCGGGATGGGTCTAGCTGTCTAGACATCTAAACAACATTCAGGCCGGCATGACACCGCATTCCCTTCCGGATCACCCGCACCCAGCCCGGCGCCGCTGGATGGCCGTGCTGGCGCGCGCCGACGCCGCCGCGATCGAAACCCGCCTGCAGGCCTGCCGCGACCTGCCGCCCTATATCCGCCTGCGGGGCCCGGAAAGCGGGCTGGTGATGGTGCGCGGCCGCGCGGGTGGGGCGGGCGGCCCGTTCAACCTGGGCGAGATGACGGTCACCCGCTGCACCGTCCGCACCGACCAGGGCCTGGTCGGGCATGCCTATGTGCCCGGTCGCGACGCGCGGCAGGCGGAACTGGCCGCGATGGTGGACGCGCTGATGCAGGACCCGGCGCGCGCGGACACGCTGGAGGCGGCGGTGATCGCCCCGCTGGAAGCGGCCCAGCAGGCCCGCCAGGCCACCCGCACCGCCAAGGCCGCCGCCACCAAGGTACAGTTCTTCGCCATGCAGACGATGCGCACATGAGCGGCCTTTCGCCCGGCTTTGCCGATCCCGTCGCCGACGCCCAAAGCTGCTTTCGGGCCGTGCTGGACGCCATGTCCCGCCCCGGCCGCCTGCGTCGCATCGCCGGCCTCACGCCCGCCGCCCCGCTCGGGCACGCCGCCGCGGCCCTGTTGATGACGCTGGTGGATCAGGAAACCCCGCTCTGGCTCGACCCGGAAGCGGCCGGGGCACGGGCGTGGATCGAATTCCACTGCGGCGCGCCGCTGGTCGAGGACGCCGGGGCAGCGATGTTCGCGTTCGCCCTGGCCCGGCCCGGCCTGCCCATGCCCGATCTGACGTCACTGTGCGCCGGCACGCATGAATCGCCGGAAACCGCCGCGACGCTGATCCTGCAGCTGCCCGCGCTGGGCTCCGGCCGGCGCTGGCGGCTGTCCGGCCCCGGCCTGCGGACGCCGGAGGTGCTCCAGGCAGACGGCCTGCCCGCCGACTTCGCCGTGCGCTGGCAGCACAACCATGGGCAGTTCCCGTGCGGGGTCGACCTGATCCTGTGCGCCGGCGACACGCTGACCGCCCTGCCCCGCAGCGTCATGATCGAGGAGGCCTGAGCCATGGCCTATGTGGCCGTCAAAGGCGGCGAGCGGGCGATCGACAACGCCCACACCTGGCTCGCCGAGGAACGCCGCGGCGATCCGGCCGTCCCCGAATTGACGCTGGCGCAGATCGAGCAGCAGCTCGGACGCGCGGTGGACCGGGCGATGGGCGAGGGTTCGCTGTACGACCGGGAGCTGGCGGCCCTGGCGGTGAAGCAGGCGCAGGGGGACCTGATCGAGGCCGCCTTCCTGCTGCGCGCCTACCGCACCACCCTGCCCCGCTTCGCCCATTCAAGCCCGGTCGACACCGCCGCGATGACGATCGAGCGCCGCATCTCCGCCGTCTTCAAGGATCTGCCCGGCGGCCAACTGCTCGGGCCGACCTATGACTACACCCACCGGCTGCTCGACTTTGCTCTGGCCGACCCGGCGCAACCTGTGGCGACGGCTCAGGCCGCAGCGACGCCCGAGGCGATGCCGCGCGTGGCGGATATCCTGCGCCACGAAGGGCTGATGGAAGCCGACGGCAGCCCCGACGGCGAGCCGGGCGACCTGACGCGCGAGCCGCTCGCCTTCCCCGCCGGCCGCGACATTCGCCTGCAGGCCCTGGCACGCGGCGATGAGGGGTTTCTTCTGGGCCTCGGCTATTCCACCCAGCGCGGCTACGGCGGCTCCCACCCCTTCGCCGGTGAGATCCGCATGGGGTCGGTCGCGGTGGAGATCGAGCCGGCGGAACTCGGCTTCGCCATCGATATCGGCGACCTCGTGCTGACCGAATGCCAGATGGTAAACCAGTTCAAAGGGACGAAAACGGTGCCGCCGCAGTTCACCCGCGGCTACGGCCTGGTGTTCGGCTTCAGCGAGCGCAAGGCGCTGGCCATGGCGCTGGTCGACCGCGCGATGCGGGCCGAGGAGCTGGGGGAGGACGTCACCGCCCCCGCGCAGGACATCGAGTTCGTGCTGTACCATTCCGACAACATCGAGGCGACCGGCTTCGTCGAGCACCTGAAGCTGCCACATTACGTCGATTTCCAGAGCGAATTGCAGAACGTGCGGCGGATGCAGGCCGAAGCGGCGCGACTGCGCGAAACGGCGGAGGCCGCGGAATGAAGGGCTATAATTTCGCCTACCTGGATGAGCAGACCAAGCGGATGATCCGCCGCGCGCTGCTGAAGGCCGTCGCGATCCCCGGCCACCAGGTGCCGTTCGGCTCGCGGGAGATGCCGCTGCCCTATGGCTGGGGCACCGGCGGCATCCAGGTCACCGCAGCGGTGCTCGGCAGCGAGGACGTGCTGAAGGTCATCGACCAGGGCGCCGACGACACCACCAACGCGGTGTCCATTCGCCGCTTCTTCGCCCGCACCGCCGGCGTGCGCACCACGACGCACACCGCCGAGGCGACGCTGATCCAGACCCGTCACCGCATCCCCGAGAAGGCGCTGCGCGACGACCAGATCATCGTCTACCAGGTGCCGCAGCCCGAACCGCTGTCCCGGCTGGAGCCGTCGCGCGTCGAGACCAAGCGCATGCACGGGCTGGCCGATTACGGCCTGATGCACGTGAAGCTGTATGAGGACATCGCCCGGTTCGGCCAGATCTCCATCAGCTACGACTACCCGGTGATGGTGAACCGGCGCTATCTGATGGCGCCCAG
>JARLIJ010000127.1 GCA_031291795.1 Acetobacteraceae bacterium
CGAACGGCCGCTCCAGCGTCAGCACGACGGTCTGCGGATCGGGCGCGGTCGCTTCCTTGATGTTGGCGAAGATGGGGCGCGCGCGGGGCGACAGTTCCGACTGAAACCTGGTGATCGAGAAGATCACGTCGTCGGCCGTCATCGGATGGCCGTCGTGGAACTTGATGTTGTCCTGCAGCTTGAACGTGTAGGTCTTCTTGTCGTCGGACAGCGACCAGGATTTCGCAAGCTGCGGCATCGGCTCGAGCTTGAAGGAGTATTGCAGCAGGCCCTCGAACAGCTTGCTGGCGGCGATCTGCGTCGGACCCTGGTTGTTGATGCCCAGCACCAGGATGGGCGGTTCGGGCGTCAGGATCGTGTTCAGCGTGCCGCCGCGCTTGGGCGTGGCAGCGGCCTGGGCCAGGGCCGGATCGGTTCCCAGCAGCGCCGGCGCGAGGCCTGCGGAAGCGGCTCCGGCCAGCAGGATACGTCGCGTCAGATCAACCATGGGATAAGCCTCTCTCCACGCAGGTTCCTCCCATTTTTTATACGTTGTGAGGAAGCTAGCGGCATCGTCGGAAGGGGACAAGACACTAAATTGGCAGCCAAAGCACAGTCATGGGCATATTGAGGGCAAGTAGCGCACAAAGTTGCAGGTGGTGCCCATCTGATGGGCAGGCGGTCCGACCGAGGGGACCGACCTGCCTTACCGACCGAGGTCAGACGCGCTTGACCCCCCAGAACAGCATCAGGCCTGCCTTGACGAAGCCAGTCAGGTTGGCGGCATGCGCGGTGGGCGTGAACCAGGCGCCTGTGGGGAAGAACGGCAGGTCCTGGAACGCCAGGCGCTGCATGTCCTTGCACACCGCCTGTTGCGCGGACAGGTCCGGTGCCTCGAACCATTTCTCCCGCAGCGCTTCCATCTTCTCGTCGGTCGGCCAGCCGAACCAGCCGCCATTGCCGTTGCCGCGCAAGGGAAAGTGGCTGCCGGGGTTGGACACGGTCAGGCCGCCCCAGGTGGTGCAGAAGCTGTTCCAGCCGCCGGCGCTCGATGGCTCATGGCTGGCGCGGCGAGAGACCAGCGTGCCCCAGTCCATGCTGGTATATTGTGAGTTCAGGCCGATGGATTTGTAGAAGCTGTCGGTGACCTGCGCCATCGCGGTCAGTTGCGGCTGGTCGGACGGCGACATCAGCACGACCGGCTCGCCCTTGTAGCCGCTTTCCGCCACCAGCTTTTTCGCCAGCGCCAGATCGCGCTTGCCGGTGATCTTGTCCACGTCGACGTCGCTTGCGAGCGGCGATCCGGGGATGAAGAACCCGGCTGTCTTCCCGAGGGACTGCTGGTCGCCGAGCACGGCGTCGAGGTAGTCCTGCTCGTTGATTGCCACGAGCATAGCCTGGAGCAGCTTGGGATTGTCGAACGGCGGCTGGGTGTGGTTGACCGCGACGACGCCGAGCGCGCCCAGGGGATCGAGGACCTCGATCTTGATGTCCGGCAGTTTTTTCAGCATCGGCAGGAGGTCGAACAGCGGGTTCTCCCACCAGTCCACCTCGCCACGCTGCAAGGCCGCCGCGGCGGTGGCAGGATCGGGCATGATCTTCCATTCCACCCGGTCGAAATTCACCACTTTCCCGCCGGCCCAGTAGCTGGGCGGCTCCTGGCGCGGCAGGTATTTCTCGTGCTTCGCGTAGGCGGCCGATGCGCCTGACACCCACTCGTCCTTGAGGAACTTGTACGGTCCGCTGCCCACATACTCGCTGATCTGCGTGAAAGCGTCAGTCTTCGCGAACCGCTCGGGCATGATGAAGCAGCCATTGGCACCCAGCGCGTAGGGCATCACGGGGAACGGCTTGGTCAGGTGGATCTCGAAGGTCTTGTCGTCCACCACTTTCATCTCGGCGGTCTGGCTCATCAGCCGCTGGCCGAACCCGTCGCGCTTGCCCCAGCGCTGGATCGAGGCGATGCAGTCGCGCGATAGGACCTTCTCGCCGTCGTGCCACAGCAGGCCGTCGCGCAGCGTCATCTTCCAGGTCAGCCCGTCGGAGGAAGTTTCGCTGCCGGCCAGCATCTGCGGGCGGCCGATCAGACCCTCATCGATGCCGAACAGCGTGTCCCAGACCATGTAGCCGTGCAGGGCGGCGACGGTCGCGGTGGTCCAGATCGGGTCCGGGTTGGCCAGGTTGGCCTGCGGCACGTAGCGCAACACGCGCGCGCCCTGCGCCAAGGAGGGCCGGGCGAGCCCGACCGCCGCCGCGGCGGCTCCAGCGGCGAGAACACTGCGTCGCTTGATCGTCATGAAGTCCCCCGTCGGCTTGTTTCACACCCTCGGCTGGCGACCGGGATGCGACGAGGGGGAGACTGCACGTTGCGTGCCAACCGTGCGGTGCTGCGTGCAGCATCCGGAGCCGACGCGGGGTGCGGTGCCCCATGCGCATCAGGAGACGGGCGCGGCCGCGTTAGAAGTGGATGACCCGCTTGTAGGCGTCCAGCACGGACTCGTGCATCGTTTCGGACACGGTGGGATGGGGGAACACTGTTTCCATCAGCTCCGCCTCGGTCAACTCGCCGGTGCGGGCGATGACGTAGCCCTGGATCATCTCGGTCACCTCGGCGCCGATCATGTGGGCACCGAGCAGCTCGCCGGTCTTGGCGTCGAACACGGTCTTCACCAGGCCGTCGGGCTCGCCCATGGCGATTGCCTTGCCGTTGCCGATGAACGGGAAGCGGCCGACCTTGATATCATAGCCGGCTTCCTTCGCGCGGGCTTCGGTCAGCCCGACCGAGGCGACCTGCGGGCGGCAATAAGTGCAGCCGGGGATGTTGCGCACGTTCATCGGGTGCGGGTGCAGGCCGGCGATCGCCTCGATGCACAGCACGCCTTCGTGGCTCGCCTTGTGGGCCAGCCAGGGCGGGCCGGCGAGGTCGCCGATCGCGTACACCCCCGGTTCCCCGGTGCGGCAGAATTCGTCGATCGCCACATGCGTGCGGTCGACCTTCACGCCGGTGCCTTCCAGGCCGAGGTTCTCAACGTTACCAACGATACCAACCGCGGAGATCACACGATCCACGGTGATGTCCTGCGACTTGCCGCCTGACTCGACGGTGACGGTGACGCTGTCGGCGGCTTTCTTCACGCCCTTCACCGCGGCGTTGACGAGGATCTTCATGCCCTGCTTCTCGAACGCTTTGTGGGCGAGGGATGAAATTTCCTCGTCCTCCACCGGCAGCACGCGGGGCAGCACCTCGACCACGGTCACCGTGGCGCCCATGTTGAGGTAGAAGCTGGCGAATTCGATGCCGATCGCGCCGGAGCCGATGACCAGCAGGGATTTCGGGAAGGTCGGCGGGACCATGGCTTCCTTGTACGTCCAGATCAGCTTGCCGTCGGCCTCGATGCCGGGAAGCTGGCGGGCGCGGGCGCCGGTGGCCAGGATGATGTGCGGCGCCTTCAGCGTGGCGACCGGCTTGCCGTCCTTCTCCACCGCGACGGTCTGCTTGCCGGCGAGCTTGCCGGTGCCGTCGAACACGGTGACCTTGTTCTTGCGCAGCAGATGCGCG
>JARLIJ010000128.1 GCA_031291795.1 Acetobacteraceae bacterium
ACGCCGAATCGCCCGGACCCGGACCCGGCGCCCCCGCGCCCACGCCCGCGGGACCCGCCGCCCCCGCGCCCGCCCCGCGCCCCGGCCGGCCCCCCCCCCCCCCCCCGGGCGCCCCGCCCCGGCCCCCCCCCATGACGGTGGGACGGTCAGTGCCAACGGCCGTTGGTATCATAGGTTGCGGCGGCAGTAACGCCTCCCTCTCCCCGTGAGGGCTTGGGCCGCAGAGCGGCCCAAGCCCTCAAGGGGAGAGGGAGAAGTGTCAGTCTCTACGGCGGTTGGTGTCACAGGGTGCGCAGCCTGACGCGCCCTGCTCCCTCAGACCACCCGGACGTTGCGGAACTGCCACGGGTCGGCGCGGTCGATGTCCTCGGCGAACAATTTCTCTCGGTCCAGCAGCGGCGTCCAGTCAGAGTAGACCCCGACCACCTCTCCGAGATAGGGGCCGGCGACCTCCAGGATCCGCGCATGGTCGAGCGCGTCGGCCTCCACCGCCCCGGCGAGCGGGTTCTCGATCGCCCAGACCAGGCCGCCCAGCACCGCGGCCGTCACCTGCAGGCTCGTGGCGTTGTTGTGCGGCGCCAGCCGGCGGGCGTCCTCGATCGACAGCCGGGAGCCGTACCAATAGGCGCCGCGGGCGTGGCCCAGCAGCAGGACCCCCAGCTCATCGATGCCGCTCTCGATCTCGTCCATCATAAGCCGCTGGGACGGCTGCATCTTCCAGTTCTTGCCGGCCAATTCGTGGATCGACAGCACGGCGTCGTCGCACGGGTGGTAGGCATAATGCACGGTCGGCCGATACGCGACGCGCCCGTCATCCCGCACCGAGTAGTAGTCCGCGATCGAGATCGCCTCGTTGTGCGTGATCAGGTAGCCGTGGAACGGCCCCTCCAGCGGCGTCCAGCTCCGCACGCGGGTCGAGGCGCCCGGCCGCAGCAGGTAGATCGCGGCGTCACAGCCGAAATCGTGCCGCCGCCCGTCCGGCGGCAGCGCCTTCTCGTGCGTGCCCCAGCCGAGTTCGGCCGGCTGGCAGCCCTCGCCGACGAAGCCGTCGATCGACCAGGTGTTCACGAACTCACCCGGTTGCTTGGCCCGGTTCGCAAGCTGGGTGTCGCGTTCGGCGATGTGGATCGCCTTGACGCCCAGCGCCTGGGCCAGCGCCGCCCACTCGGCCTGGGTGGCCGGCACGATGGCCGAGGCGCCGGTGTCGCGCGCCAGGTTCAGCAGGGCCTGCTTGACGAAATGCGACACCAGCCCGGGATTCGCGCCATGCGCCAGCACCGCCGTCGGCTGCGGTATGCCGGGCGTGGCCAGCGCCAGTGCCGACTCCCGCAGCGCATAGTTCGATCGCTGCGACGGCGTCAGCGAGGGGTCGGTGTAGCCGCCGGCCCATGGTTCGGTGCAGGTGTCCAGGTAGAGCGCACCCAGCTCCCGGCACAGCCCGATCAGCGCGACCGAGGACACGTCGACCGACAGGTTCAGCAGGAAATCGCCCGCGCCCAGCAGCGGCACGAGGATATCGCGCAGGTTGCCCCGGGTGACCGGCGTCACGGCGAACGACACGCCATAGGACGCGGCAACGTCCTGGCCGCGGGTATCGCCGCTGACGATGCGGATGCGGTCGGCCGGCATGTCGATATGGCGCAGGATCAGCGGCAGGACGCCCTGGCCGATACTGCCGAAACCGAGCATGACGAGGCGGCCGCGGAAAGCGGCGTGTTTCATATCGCGGACAGCGACAGGGGGCATCGCCGGGTTCCTTTCAGGGAGCTGGAACGTGGCGCGGATCAGGCCGCGAGTCGAATGACAATCGGCGCGTAGCCGGCGGTTTCCAGCATCGGGCGGTCGCTGACCTCGACGATCCGCGCGCGGTCGAAGCCGTTGAACGCCGTGCGCATGCAGGCGCCGTAGGCTCCGAGCTGGCCGATCTCGATCCAATCGCCTTCCGCCACGTCGGCCGGCAGCACGAACGGGCCCCGCATCGCATCGGCGCTGTCGCAGGTCGGGCCGAACAGCGAGAAGTCGACGCTGTCCTCGGCCGGCTTCGCCCCATCGGGCCGGATCAGCCGGACCGGGTAGCGGAAGCCCAGGACGCCAGCGTCGGCCAGCGAGCCGTAGACGCCGTCATTGACGTACAGCGCATCGCCGCGCCGGTGCTGCACCTGCACCACGACCGAGGCACCGCCGGCCACCAAGGCGCGGCCCGGTTCGGCCCAGAGGCGGGCGTTCGGCAGGTCCAGGCGCTCGAAGCCTGCCTCGATCTCAGCCATGAAGGCGCCGAGCGGAGGCGGATCCTGGTCGGGGTAGGCGACGGGGAAGCCGCCGCCGACATCGACGATATCGATCGCAACCCCGGCCGCGCGGATCACGTCGCCAGCCAGCGCCAGCGCATCGCGCCAGGCCAGCGGATCGAGGCACTGCGACCCGACATGGAAGCTGACGCCCAGGCGCGCGGTGAGCGGCCGGGCGGCACGCAGCAGTGCCACCGCGAGGTCCGGCGCCGCGCCGAACTTGCCCGACAGGTCCAGCTTCGCGTCGCCCTTCGGCAGTGCCAGGCGCACGATCAGGCCGGGGCGCCCCGGCACGCCGGTGGCCGCGATCTCGGCCCGCAGCTTGGCCAGCTCCTCGGCGCTGTCGAGCACGAAGTCGCGCACGCCCAGCTCTGCCCAGGCCTCCCGGATCGCGCCGCGCGCCTTGATCGGGTGCATGAAATGCAGCTCGGCGTCGGGGAACATCTGCCGCACCAGGCGCAGTTCGGGCAGCGAGGCGCAGTCGAAATGCGTCACCCCGCCGGCCGCGACGGCCCGCAGCATGGCCGGATCCGGATTGCATTTCACGGCGTACAGCACGTCGCCCGGAAACGCCGCGATGAAGGCGCGCGCGGTGGCGGCGACGGTGGCCGGACGCAGGCAGTGCATCGGGTCCTCCGGCCGTTCGGCGGCAATGACGGCATCGACGGTGGGCAGACGGGTCGGGAAGGCGACGAAGCGCCGGCGCAGCGGCGAAACGGCGGCACGAGTACGCAGATCGGACATCGCAGGTGATCCTCGCGAACACGCAGGCGCGCGCCATGCGGCACGCTCCTGGGGAGTGACCAGAACGGGGACAACAGCCGGGACCGCGCGCGAAGGCGCCGCGGTGCCGGGGTCAAACGATGCGGGTGGTACTTCGCATCGTCGCGATACAGTCGGACATAGGCGGTTCCCTAACGACCCCGGCCCACTGGGTTGGCCGAGCCTATCGAAAAGGACGCGTTACGTCGTTGCTGTGCCCTGGGTTGTGCTACCCATGGGGGCTCGCGGCACGTGCGATGCGTCACCGCTCCACCCGGCGGGGTGAAGCGAGGCGCCGGATATAGGGTCAGCCGCCCCCCGCGTCGCATGCGTTTTTGGAATGGGGGTCGCCAGAGAGCGCATGCCGGTCGCAAGCCTGCACAATGGCGAAGCCGATCGCCTGGGCCACCCGCTCCATGTCCGGGACGGCGGGGGCGCCGGTATGTCCTACGGCGGCTCGCCGGGTGCTGTGGCCGTCCCGAGCAAAGCGAGGTACTCCCAGGCCACGGTTGCGGCGGCCAGCGCGGTGATCTCCGACACGTCATAGGCCGGCGCGACCTCCACGACGTCCATGCCGCGAAAATCGACGCCGCGCAGCCGGCGCAGGATCGCCTGCGCCTGCCAGGATGCCAGGCCGCCGATCTCCGGCGTGCCGGTGCCGGGTGCGAAGGCGGGGTCCAGCACATCGATGTCGAAGCTCAGATAGGCCGGCGCGGTCCCGACGACCTCCCGGATGCGGGCGGCCATCGCATCGGGCGAGCTGGCATGGACCTGTTGGGCGCTCAGCACCGTCACGCCCTGGCCGATCGTCCAGTCCCACACCGCGCGCTGCACCGGGGAACGGATGCCGACCTGGATCATCCGAACGGGATCGACCAGGCCCTCATCGATTGCATGGTAGAACACCGACCCGTGGGCGTAGCGCTGCCCGAAATTGTCCGGCCAGGTGTCGACATGTGCGTCGAAATGCACCAGCCCGACCGGCCCGCCCAGGCGCCGGACCAGGGCGCGGAGCAGCGGCAGGGTGATGCCGTGCTCGCCCCCCAGCGCCACGAGATGGGCGATGTCGGAGGCGCCCTGCTCGATCAGGCGCAGGCTGCCCGGCATGTCCCCGAGCGCCAGGGGGAAGTCGCCGATGTCCGCCAGGTCGAGGGTGGCGGGGTCGATCCAGAAGCCGGGATGATCGCCGTCGACCAGCATCCGGCTGGCGCGGCGGATCGCTGCCGGACCGTCGCGCGCGCCGGCACGGTTGGTGGTGCCGATATCGAGCGGCACGCCCGCCACCACGAAGCGCGCGTCGCGATGGCGGCGCGCGATGCCGAGGAAGCTGGGCGGGATCGCGAAGGTGGGGGTTTCGGCCACGCGCTCAGGCCGCCAACGGCGGGCATCCGGCCCGTCGGCTCATCGTGCCCGCACGACGGACGCCGACCACGCCCGGCTCGAAGCGGTCCGGCCCGACCAGCGGGGCGCGTTTCCGGACGGTTTGCATGCTGCGGTGTCCCTGCTCCGTGGGCGATCTGGATCACCGCGATATACGGGAGCCGGGGCGGGATCGGCAAACGGCGGTACCGCGGACAGGCGGAGCGGCGGGCGAGAACGGCGTCTCAGACGGGCGCGGCAACGCTCGCACGGGCTGTTTCCGCCGTGCTGACCGGCAGGTTCGTCACATCAGCCTCGGCCAGTCGGACCGTCGCGATGGTGCCTTCGCCGGGCCGCATCTCGATTTCCAGCGAACCGCCCTGCAGCGCGATGAGTTGGGACGCGCCGCGCAGGGTGCTCTCGGTCGCGTGGCGGCCAATCACCATGCCGTCATCGCTGACGGAAATCTGCACCTGCCCACCCTGGGCGCCGGCTGCCAGCAGCACTTGCCCGCAGGGTGTACGGCCCACCGCGCTGCTGACCAGGTCGGCAAGCAGCTGGCGGAATGCGCACGGCTCCGCACAGGCCGTTAATCCCGGCTGCACGGCGCTGACGAGCCGCACGAACAGCCGTTCGGCCTCGGGCCCGACGCGCCCAAGGACGGTGCGCACTTCCGCCGCCACATCGATCGTGCCCGCGCGGAGTGGCTCCGCCTGGCTTGCCGGCGCGGTTGCGCGCGGACATTCGGGGGATGTCGCGCGCGGCCGGCGCAGCCATCCCGGCGCCAGGACCAGGACGGTCGCGATCGCCAGCAAAACAGGAAGCCAGATGGCATCCATGGCAAAGGAGGTGGGCACATTCACCTCAAAATTGTTGTTCGACGCAGCATGCAGATGAGGGATTAATAATTCAGTAACAGAGAAGGCACCGGAAACAGGCTAACAACTCGGCGTACTAACGCCCGCAGGGCCTGCAAGGCCAGTGCAAGCCCACATGCCTGCCGGACGGCGGCAGAAGCTGCAAGTAAAAACCTTGAAATCTCTAAACGTCGTGAAACCGGACCGTCGCGTTCTACCCTGACGTCGCGTTCTACGCTGACGTCGCGCTCTGCCTGCCGCCACGTCGGTTCGGCACGAGGCACCACCGCCGCGGCCGCCACGCCGTGCCCATCCGGCCAAAGGGCCCGTCGGATCGCTGCGATAGCGCCCCCTCATGGCCTTCGAACGCACGGTCACCACTACAAATCCATGGCCGCCCCTGCCCATAGGACCGAGTGATGACATATTCTGGAATGCGCGCGGCGAGGCCCGCTTTGATCCGGTTCAAAACAAGTAATACCAAACGCTGCTGAGACTGACTCATGGGCTGTTTCTGTCCCATCGTCATGGGCGGGCCCCCCGGGGGGGCGCCGTAGGGGGCGCGCGGGGGCCCGCGTGGGCGGGCCGGGGGGGCGGC
>JARLIJ010000129.1 GCA_031291795.1 Acetobacteraceae bacterium
CCCGCGCCGCCAGCCCGCCGATCCCGACATGCTTGCCAACGGCCCGTGCCGCCGCGATGCAGCGGGCGAACGCGTCACGCAGCTTCGGATGGTCGTACTCCCCGCTGATGCCCATCTCGCCGCACAGATCGTTGCTGCCGACCAACAGCATGTCGACGCCTTCGACGGCGATGATCGCCTCCACGTTCTCCAGCGCGGCCACTGTCTCCAGCATCACCACCAACGACGAGGCATCGTTCATCGCCGCATTCGTCTCGGTGATCGGGAACGACCGGTACTGGTAGTGCGACAGCGCGCCGCCTGCGGAGCGGCCTCCGAGCGGGGGGAATTTCACCAGGTCCACCATGGCGCGGGCCTCGGCGGCCGTGCGGATATGCGGTGTGATCACGCCCATCGCGCCGCCGTCCAGCACGCGGCCGATGTAGTCCGGCGTGTTGGCCGGCACGCGCACCAGCGGCGTCAGGCCGATCTGCTGGGCCGCGATGCAGATCTGGCAGGTCGTGTCGAGCGTGAGCGTGTTGTGCTCCATGTCGACATAGAGCGTGTCGAAACCGCTGGTCTTGGCGATCTGCGCGATCTCGATCGAGCGGGCGAAGCGCACCGTCATCGAGGCCACCACCTCATTGCGCGCCAGCTTCTCCTTCATGGGATTGCGCAGGATGTCGCGTAAATCGTCTGCCATCGGTTCCCTCCTGTCGGCCTTTGGCGCCAGTGTCGCGCCGGGGCAGGGGGCAGGCAACCGGGCGCGTCAGCCCGCGACCGCGAACGCCTCGATCCGCATCGCCTGGTCGGCATTGATCGTCAGCACGCTGCTGGGCGGGACCTCCTGCCAGGCCGCGCCGTCGAACGGTTCGGACGCGACGACGATCCCCTGTTCCAGCCGCTGCCAGTACAGTGACGGGCAGCGCCGGTCGCTTGCCCAGCGCACCGCCTGCAGCGTCGCGCCATCGGTGTGCACGGCGGAGAACCGCAGCGGCTTGTCCACCCCGGCCTGGCGCATCACGCCCAGCACGGCGGCCAGCGTGTCGGCCAGTGCGGCGACCGGGGCCGCCTCCAGGCCGCGTCCGAGCGCGGTGAGGAACAGGGCCTCGCTGTCGCTGGTGCCGCGGCGGAGCGGGTAGAGGTCGTCGGGGATCAGCGCATCGATGCGCCGGCGCAGGCACTCGTAGCCGCCGATCTGGCCGTTATGCATGAACAGATGGCGGCCGACGGCGAACGGGTGGCAGTTCGCCGTTGCCACCTCCCCGAATGTCGCGGACCTTACATGCGCCACGAACAGCCGTGCGCGGATCTGGCTGCAGAGCGAGACGAGGTTGGCGTCCGACCAGGCCGGCAGCGTGCCGCGATAGACGCCGGGCTGGGGGCGTTCGCCGTACCAGCCGATGCCGCTGCCGTCGCCGTTGACGACGGTCTTGGTCTCGCGCGCGGCGAGCGACTGGGCGACCAGGGAAGCGGCAGGCTGGATCAGCAGCGTGTCGAGGAAGACCGGCGCACCGGAGTACGCCACCAGGCGGCACATGGATCAGGCGGCTTCCTTCTGGGCGAGGTCTGCCAGGGCGAAATCCACCGCGGCGGCGGCATGGACCGCGGTCGAATCGACCCCCGGGCAGGCCAGCCGGTCGGGGTCGAGCAGCAGGCAGATCTCAGTGCAGCCCAGGATCACCGAATCGGCGCCGGCAGCGATGCCGCGGGCGATGATGGCGTGCATCCGATCCCGCGACTCGTCGCGCACGATGCCCTGGCAGAGTTCGTCGAAGATCACCGCATGGACGTCGGCGCGATCCGCCTCGTTTGGCACCAGGGCCTCGATGCCGGCAGAGGCGCGCAGGCGGTCGGTGTAGAAGCCCTGCTCCATGGTGTAGCGGGTGGCCAGCAGCAGCGGGCGGTGCAGGCCGGCGGCGGCCAGGGCGCGGCCGGTCTCGTCGACGATATGCAGCAGCGGCACCCCGGCGAGGCGGGCGACCGGATCGGCCACCAGGTGCATCGTGTTGGTGCAGATCAGCACGCAGTCCGCACCGGCGCGGGCCAGGGCGGCGGCGGAATTGCCCAGCAGGGCGGCGGCATCGTCCCAGCGGTCGGCGCGCTGCAACTGGACGACCTGGTCGAAATTCACCGAATGCAGCAGGATGTCTGCGGAATGCAGGCCGCTCAGGCGGTCGCGGACGGCCTGGTTGATCAGGCGGTAGTACACCGCGGTGCTTTCCCAACTCATGCCGCCCAGCAGGCCGATCGTCCGCATTGCAACGCTCCGGTTCATCCGATTCGACAATGATGCCGCGTCAGGCGCGGATGTTGCGCGCGTTTTCCAGCCTGTTTCAGGGGGTTTGTGCAATTTTAACGCGGCTGAATGGCAGAAGGCGCGCTAGAATTGCGGTAACGGATCAGTGCACGCGCAGGAGCGGCCATGTTGGATGAGTTCGATCGCCGGATCCTCGGCCTGCTGCAGACCGACGCCGACACCGCCGTGCTGGCGATCGCCGATGCGGTTGGATTGTCGCCCTCGGCCTGCTCGCGGCGGATCGTGCGGCTACGGCAGGAGGGCTATATCAGCCGCCGCGTCGCGCTGCTCGACCGCAAGCGGATGAACCTGCCGACGACGGTGTTCGTGATCGTGAAGACCACGCGCCACGCCACCGACTGGCTGGAGGATTTCCGTGCCGCCGTCGCATCGATCCCCGAGATCGTCGAAGTGCACCGCCTGACGGGCAATTTCGACTACATCCTGAAACTCGTGCTGCCGAACGTCGAACACTACGACCTGATCTACAAGGATCTGGTCCGGCAGGTGGAGCTGTCGGATGTCTCGGCCTACATCTCGATGGAGACGATGAAGGATGAGACCGTCATCCCGACAAGCTACACCGACCGGGTGTCGTCATAGGCGCATGCGCGGTCAGTAGCGCGGATAGGCCGGGACCACGAAGACGGGCGGCGGCGGAGCGTAATAGTAGTAGCCTTCATGCCGCTCGCGCCAGGCATGCTCGCGCCATTCGTGCTCCCGCCACGCATGCTCGCGCCAGGCGCGTTCCCGCCATTCATGGCGGCGCCAGTCGTCGTAATCGGCGAAAGCGGGCGATATTGCGCCCAGGACGAACACGCCGGCGAGGGCAGCCAGGATCAAGGTGCGGGAACGCATTGGAACCTCCTTCCGCCGAATTACCGGCGTTGGAGGGATCGTGCCGAGCGGGTATGGCGAAACTCGGTCGGGATCAAGGCACTGCATTCACGTCCGCCAGGGCATGCTGTAGGCTGTGGATTCGAGCACGGAGCGGCACATGCAACTTGGACGCGAGATGAAACGCAGGGCGCGGGCGATTGCGATGCCGGTCGTGTTCCTGGCGATCACTGGCTATTTCGGCTGGAACGCGACGCAGGGGAACCGGGGGCTGATGGCCTACGCCCAGCGTGAGGACCTGCTGCGCCAGGTGACGGCGGATCAGGCCGCGGCGGTGGCCGAACGCGATATGTGGGACCGGCGGGTGTCGGGGCTGCGCAGCAACCGGTTGGATGGCGACACGTTGGACGAACGGGCGCGGGCGATGCTGAACCTCGCGGATCCGAACGATGTGATCGTGCAGTTCACCCAGAAGGACAAGTTGTTCTGAGGCCCGACTTGTTCTGAGGCGGCCCCGCGCGGCCAGCCTGAGCCAGAAGGAGACCGGCGTGACCGACCAGCCGAAAGCCGACAACCCGTTCGACCCCGCCTTGTTTCGGCCGGAGGCGGTCGCGCCGGAAATCGCGCGGTTGAACCAGCTGATGATCGCGCTGATGACGCCGATGCCGGAATGGTGGGTGGTGGGGGCGGAGGCGACGCGGCAGGCGCGGCGGCGTGGCGACGGGCCGTTCCCCGCACCGGTGGTCTCGCCGCGGGCGCGGACCATCGAGATCGCGGGCAAGGACGGCAACACGATCCCGCTGCGGGTGATTGAGCCCGCCAACCCGCGTGGCGTCTACCTGCACATCCACGGCGGCGGCTGGGTGCTGGGCGGTGCCGACATGCAGGATCCGATGCTGGAGCGGATCGCGGACACGACGGGCCTCGCGGTGGTCAGCGTGGAGTATCGGCTGGCGCCCGAATACCCGTATCCGGCCGGGCCGGACGATTGCGAGACGGCCGCGGTGTGGCTGGTGCAGAACGCTGCTCGGGAGTTCGGCAGCGACGTGCTGACGATCGGGGGCGAATCGGCGGGCGGGCATCTGAGTGCAGTCACGCTGCTGCGGCTGCGCGACCGGCACGGCTACACCGGGTTCCGCGGGGCCAACCTGGCGTATGGCGCGTTCGACCTGGGGATGACGCCGAGCCAGAGGGCGTTCGGAGATACCCGGCTGGTGCTGCGGACGATCGATATGCAGCAGTTCTACAATGCGTTCCTGCCGACGCTGACGGATCGGCGGGTGCCCGATGTGTCGCCGCTGTATGCCGACCTCAAGGGGCTGTGCCCGGCGCTGTTCAGCGTGGGCACGGCGGATGCGCTGCTGGACGACACGCTGTTCATGCATGGGCGATGGATCGCGGCGGGGAATCCGGCGGAGCTGGCAGTGTATCCCGGCGGCGCGCACGGGTTCACGCTGTTCCCCAACGTGCTGGCCGACACGGCGGGTGTGCGGATGGACGCGTTCCTGCGGGATGTGACGGCGTAGCGCGGCGCGGCTGGCGGAGGGGCGTTTTTCTCGTTGCGGCCGGGCCTCTGTCTCAGTCTTAGCACCGACACGGTGATGCTGGCCGACACAACGCCGTCGCGACGAAGGCGGGCGAGAGCCGTCCCAGGTACCGACCGGCTATTCGGGTATCGGTGATATCGGCGTGCACCGAACAGGCTGGAGCGGTTTTGCGCTGACCGGAAACACCCTCCATCGTCGCAAGCCACTGGTGGACAAATGCAGGCGGCCGGTTCGCCTTGGCCCGGTTGCCGGCTTGTCGGGCCGGCAGATCCTTCCCAATTCGTGACGGCCCCGGACCAGATCGGCACCGCATCTTCAACACGGAGAAGAAAGGCGAGGGCCACAGGAGGGCCACGGAGCATGTGTGCTGCGGGGGAAGCCTCAGACCAACCACGCGGCACACGCGCTCCGTGGCCCTCCTGTGGCCCTCGCCTTTCGTCCTCCGTGTTAAAAAGCGGTCTTGCCCGCGATGCCAGGCGCCGGCGCCTGGCGTGGCCGGCACCGACCTTGGGCGTCAGTGCCCGATCCGTGACGGGCCCGCCGCACACGGACTGCCACGGCCTTGGTGTTCATCGATGCGTCAGCCGTCTCGCCGCAGTTATGGACTCTCCGGTCACAAGAGCCACGCTGTCGGCGGATGTTGCCGTCTGCTGCGCCATGACGATGCATGGCGATTTCCAGTCACGGTGAGACCGCTCTAGTAAAGGCGGACCGAAGCGACAGCAAAAAAAGAGGCGGTGCCGAACGGCACCGCCAAGTTTGGGGAGGAGTCCAAGAGAGGAGCTAACGAGAAGATCTCGTCTGCTTCTCGAGGAGCACCATGATCCCTGGAGACAAC
>JARLIJ010000130.1 GCA_031291795.1 Acetobacteraceae bacterium
CCAGTACGACGCGGTGGTGGCGATGTATCACGACCAGGGGCACATCCCGGTGAAGCTGCTGGGCTTTCACGTCGATGAGGCGAGCGGGGAGTGGCAGGCGCTGAGCGGGGTGAACATCACGCTGGGGCTGCCGATCGTGCGCACCTCGGTGGACCACGGCACCGCCTTCGACATCGCCGGCCGCGGCATCGCCAACGAGGTCAGCCTGATCGAGGCGGTCGAATACGCCGAACGCCTGGCCGCCGCCCGCATCGCCGCCTGAGCCGGGCCACCGACATTTCCGGATTATCACGAGTCGCACGCTTTCGTGAGCGTGCCACGCGGCCCGGCGCGGTCATATTGCCGCGCCGGGAGCCTGTGGCCGGTGCTTGCGCCGCGGCCCGGCTTGTCGGCACGGAGAACCGGTATTGACCGCATTGCGCAAGCGCCTGCTCCTTGCAACAGGTGTCGCCGGGCTGGCTGCGGCCGTGCTGGTGGCGGTGCGCGTTCAGACCGCCACTCCGGCCGTCCCCGCCGCGGCCCAGCCGGTGGCGGCGATTCCGGTGGCGGTGGCCAGCGTCACCCGCAAGGATCTGCCGATCTATGCGAGCGGTATCGGCACGGTGCAGGCCTGGCAGACCATCCAGTTGCAGCCGCAGGTCGGCGGCCGCCTGCTGTCGGTGAATTTCAGGGAGGGCCAGGAGGTCCATGCCGGCGACCTGCTGGCGATGATCGATCCCCGACCCTATCAGGCCGCCCTTGCCCAGGCCCAGGCGAAGCTTGCCGGCGATCAGGCGACGGAGACCAACGCCGCGACGACGCTGAAGCGCGATACCACGCTGGCGCGCAACGACTTCGCCTCGCGCCAGCAGGTGGACAACGACACGGCGCTGCAACGCACGGCGGCGGCAGCGATCCAGGCCGACCAGGCGGGCATCGCGGCGGCCCAGCTCAACCTCGATTTCTGCCGCATCACCTCGCCGGTCGATGGCGTGGTCGGCTTCCGCCGGGTTGACGCCGGCAACCTGCTGGTGGCGGGCAACGCCCAGCCGATCGCCGTCGTCACCCAGATCCGGCCGGTGGCCGTGGTGTTCACCCTGGCCCAGGAGAGGCTGCCGCGCGTCAGGACGGCGCTGGCGGCGGGCAGCACCGAGGTGCAGGCAATCGTGGGCAACGATCCGACCCCGATCGCGACCGGACACCTGGTGACGCCCGACAACTCGATCGACACCAGCACCGGCACGATCTCGCTCAAGGCCGAGTTTCCCAACACCGACCGCAAACTGTGGCCCGGGCAGTTCGTCACCGCGCGGGTACGCCTCAGCGTGGACCGCAACGTGGTGGTGATTCCCCTGCAAGCCGTGCAGCACGGGCCGGATGGGCTGTTCGCCTATGTGGTGAACGCCGACCACACCGTGGCGGCGCGCAAGCTCCGTGTCGCCTACCAGGACGACAGCCAGGCCGAAATCGCCGATGGGCTGACGGGCGGCGAAACCCTGGTGGTGAACGGGCAGTCGCGGTTGCAGCCGGGCAGCCGGGTCCTCGCCCGGCCGATGGCGGCCGGCTGAACCGGCGTGAGTATTTCGGCACCGTTCATCCACCGTCCCGTCGGCACCTCGCTGCTGATGGCGGCGCTGTTCCTGGTCGGCCTGGCGGCCTATCCGCTGCTGCCGGTGGCCCCGTTGCCGGAGGTGGATTTTCCCACCATCACCGTCACCACCCAGTACCCCGGCGCCAGTCCAAGCACCATGGCCTCGGCGGTGGCCCAGCCGCTGGAGACGCAGTTCTCCCAGATCGCCGGGCTCGCCCAGTTGACCTCGATCAACGTCCTGGGCACCAGTTCGATCACGCTGCAATTCGACCTCGCCCGCAACATCGACGCCGCCGCGACCGACGTGCTCGAAGCGATCAACGCGGCCCAGGGGCAACTGCCAAAGGACCTGCCCAGCCCGCCGCAAATCCGCAAGCAGAACCCCGCCGACGCGCCGATCCTGATCCTCTCGGCGCGCTCGGACACCTTGCCGCTGACGGTGGTGGACGATGCCGCCGAGAACATCCTGGCGCAGCGGCTGTCGCAGGTGTCGGGCGTGGCGCAGGTGCTGGTGACCGGCCAGCAGAAGCCCGCCGTGCGGGTGCAGATCGATGCCGGCAAGCTCGCCTCGATGGGATTGACGCTGGAGGACGTGCGCAACGTGCTGACCACGGCCACGGTGAACGGGCCGAAGGGCAGCGTGAACGGGCCGAACAGCGCCTGGACCGTGCTCGACAACGATCAGCTGACCAAGGCCGGCGCCTACAACGACGTCATCGTGGCCTGGCGCAATGGCGCGCCGGTGCGCATCGGCGATATCGGCCACGCCGTGCGCGGCGCGCAGAACAACCTGTTGGCCGCCTGGCAGAACGGCCGCCGCGGCATTCTGCTGCTGGTTTTCAAGCAACCCGGCGCCAACGTGATCGCCACCGTGCAGAGCGTGAAGGCCGCCCTGCCGGCGCTGGAAGCCAGCCTGCCGCCGGCGCTGCACGTCAATACCATCGTCGATCGCACCCAGACCATCCGTGCCTCGGTGCACGACGTGACCTTCACCCTGCTGCTGTCGATCAGCCTGGTGGTGATGGTGATTTTTCTCTTCCTGCGCAGCGTCTGGGCCACCGTCATTCCCAGCATCACGGTGCCGCTGGCGCTGGTCGGAACCCTGGCGGCGATGTACCTGCTCGGCTTCAGCCTGGACAATCTGTCGCTGATGGGGCTGACCATCGCGGTCGGCTTCGTCGTCGATGACGCGGTGGTGATGCTGGAGAACATCTACCGCCACATCGAGGCCGGCATGAAGCCGATGGACGCGGCCCTGAAGGGAGCCGGAGAGATCGGCTTCACCATCGTATCCATCAGCACCTCGCTGATCGCCGTGTTCATTCCCCTGCTGCTGATGGGCGGCATCGTCGGGCGCCTGTTCCGCGAGTTCGCGGTCACGGTGTCGGTCGCGGTGGTGCTGTCCGCGGTGGTCTCCCTGACCCTGACCCCGATGCTGTGCGCGCGCTTCCTGCTCACCCATGAGGGCGGGCACGGCCGCATCTACCGGGTGGTGGAGTCCGGCTTCGTCCACATGCTGGGCTTTTACCGCCGCACGCTCGACATCGCGCTGCGCTACCGGGGCATCACCCTGACCGTCTTCCTGGTGACGCTGTCCCTGACGGCAACGCTGTTCATCATGATCCCGAAGGGGTTTTTCCCGCCCCAGGACGTCGGCCTGATCATCGGCGTCTCGGAAGGTCCGCAGGACGCCTCCTTCGCCAAGATGCTGCGCTTGCAGTCGCGCCTGAACGCCATCGTCCGGGCCGACCCGGCGGTGGCCTCCTTCGCCTCGGCGGTGGGGGCGGGGGTGGCCGGCCAGCAGGGCAACAACGGGCGGATGTTCATCAACCTCAAACCCTGGGGCGAGCGCCCCGGCGTGATGACGGTGATCGCCCGGCTGGTGCGCAAGGCGCGCGACCTGGTCGGGGTGCAACTGTTCATGCAGCCGGCCCAGGACATCAATGTCGGCGGGCGGCTGGCGCGCACCACCTATCAATACACCCTGCAGGACGCCAGCGCCGGGCAACTGAACGAATGGGCGCCCAAGGTGCTGGAGCGGCTGCGCGCCCTGCCCGAGTTGCGCGATGTCGCCACCGATCAGCAGATCGCCGGCACGACGGCGACCTTGCGCATCGACCGCCAGGCGGCGCAGCGCCTGGGAGTGGAGCCGGCCGCCATCGACGCCATCCTCGACGACGCTTTTGGCCAGCGCGAGGTGGCGCAGTATTTCACCCAGTTGAATTCCTACTACGTCATCCTCGAGGTGCGCCCCGACGAGGCCGCGCGGCTCTCCACCCTCGACAAGCTCTATGTGAAGGCGACCACCGGGGCGGCGGTGCCGCTATCGGTGCTGGTGCGCACCGACACCACGCCGGTGACGCCGCTGGCGGTCAACCACCAGGGGCAGTTCCCAGCCGTCACCATCTCCTTCAACCTCGCCCCAGGAGCCGCCCTCGGCGACGCCGTCACCGCCATCGAGCAGGCCCAGCGCGGCCTCGGCACGCCGCTGGCCTTGCAGGGCACCTTCCAGGGCACCGCGCAGGCGTTCCAGACGTCCCTGGCGAGCGAGCCCTACCTGATCGCCGCCGCCCTCATGGCCGTCTACATCATCCTTGGCGTGCTCTACGAAAGCTACATCCTGCCGGTGGTCATCCTGTCCACGCTGCCCTCGGCCGGGGTCGGCGCGCTGTTGATGCTGATGCTGGCGGGCCAGGACCTGTCGGTGATCGCGCTCATCGGCATCATCCTGCTGATCGGCATCGTCAAGAAGAACGGCATCATGATGGTCGATTTCGCCATCACCGCCGAGCGGCGCGACGGCGAGACCCCGCTGAACGCCATCCGCCAGGCCTGCCTGATGCGTTTCCGCCCGATCATGATGACCACCATGGCGGCGATGCTGTCGGGGCTGCCGCTGATGCTGGGCAACGGGGCGGGCTCGGAGCTTCGCCGGCCGCTCGGGCTGGCGATGGTGGGCGGGCTGGCGCTCAGCCAGATCCTGACGCTCTACACGACCCCGGTGATCTACCTCTATCTCGATTCGTTGCAGCACTGGCTGGCCCCGTCCAGCCGCCGCCTGCCCCGCCTCGCCGCCGCGCTCGGCAAGGCCAGCGCCGATTAACTGGCCGACCGGGCTATCAGCAGGAGACGTGTGTCCCGATGCAGGCTCACGAGTCCGGATTGCTGAGCGGAAGGCGATCACCGACCAATTTGTGAGTCTGCGACCGCCAATTTGAGAACGGTATTGTTGCGGAACGCTTCCGAAGCGGCTACGGTGCCGGTCAGATGGTCGGACAAGCCGGACGTCGGGGGAATAGCGGTCGACAAAGCGCCGACGCGGTGATCGACGTGAGTGGCCTTACCTGAATGCAACCAGCCACCGATTCATGAGTGAGATTTTGAGATGACCATTGACCTTATCGGCGGCTGGTCGGCGGTGACCAACACGGTGGCGAGCGGGTTTGGCACGGCGGGACCGGCGACGCTGCCGACCACCGTGGCTTCGGCGGCGCCGGTGGCGCTGGACTACGTGGTGCGGTTCATCACCGAACAGGGCACCACGCTGACGCTGGATGGGGCGCAGTATTTTGCGCTGGATGGTTTCAGCTTTGGCGCCACGCAGACGCTGAGCGTCGGTTCATCGGACTTGGGCGCGGGCAAGGTGAGCTTCGGTGCGCTCAATCTGTCGCTCG
>JARLIJ010000131.1 GCA_031291795.1 Acetobacteraceae bacterium
CGACATGCCGCCCGACCCGAAGCGTCGTGCCGTCCAGAAGTGTGATCTCGATCGCCGCGTCGGCCGCCGCCTGCTGCTGACGCGGCGATGACGCTCTGCTGGGAGGCGTCGGCTCCGGCGGGGGCACATCGGCCATAACCTGCACTGGCGAAATTGCAGATCTGTGCCGGGCGCCAGCGTGCCGCTCTGCACCTGGCGTCGCCAGTTCCACAACAGGCCCCGGCTGACCTTGTGTCGTCGCGCGACGTCGGCAAAGCAGGCGCCCGGCTGCTCCAACTCAGCCACGATCCGAAGCTTGTCCGCGACACGCCACCGACGCCGCCGTTCAACACCGGTGATGATCTCCATCCTCAAACCTGCCCCTGTCCTTTGCGACGCTCGTACAAGCGCCGTTAAGATCACCAGGCAGATTCAGCACCGCAAGACGGTACTCCCCGGATGGATAGGCATGACCGGCTGGTGCGCCGTGCACGCTGTCTGCGGGCGGCCGGGCTGGACGGCCCCCAGGCCTCGCCGAAAGGCCTGCGGCACGGTTTCGGGGTGGCGGCTGTCTCCGCCGGCATTCCGCTGAACCTCGTGCAGCGCTGGCTGGGCCACGCCCAGCTCACCACCACGGCGATCTACGCCAATGCCGTCGGCGAGGAAGAGCAGAGCATCGCAAGCCGGATGTGGTGAGGATGAGCGCCGCTTGCGCGACGCGTTCGCGACAGCCAGGAGAGAACGGGCCGCATCGATGCCATACCCGTCTACGCCTCCCCGCCAGCACCCTCTTCGCTTCCTTCGCTTCCGTCTTCCGGCAGAAGACGCCGCAGCTCGCGCGCGCAGAGCCGGCGCAACGCATCCGCGGCCGCCGACAGCGGCGTGCCCGCCCGGCGCAGCACACCCAGGCGGCGCATCACGGTAGGCCCCGTCAGCCGCACCGTGCGGATGTCCGGCTCCGCATGGGTGCGCGCCGCCAGCTGCGGCACCACCGTCAGCCCGACGCCCGCCGCCACCAGCGCCACCGCCGTGCTCAGTCGCTGCACCTCGTGGCGCCATTCGAGCGCAAGACCGCGGCTGGCCTGCACGCTCTCCAGCAGTCGCCGGTTCGCCGATTGCGGGCCGATGCTGATCAGCGGCAGTCCCGCCAGCCCGGCCCAGTCTACCGACACCTCGACTGCGATCGGATGGCGGGCGGGGGCCAGCAGCACCATCGGCTCCGTCGCCAGCACCTCCTGCGTGAGCCCAGGTTCGGGCACCCCCAGCATGGCGAGGGCGAAATCCGCCGTGCCGTCGCGCACCGCCTGTTCGATCTCGCGCGCCGTCAGATCAAGCACCCGCACCCGCACCTGCGGCCGTGCCGCCGCGTATTCGGCGAGGATGCCCGGCAGCACGCTGACGGAGAGGGTGGCGAGGCAGCCCAGCGTCACCGAAGCCGCCCCATAGCGCGCGGCGTCGCGCAGCGCGTCCAGCGCCTGATTCAGCCCATCCAGATGCGCCTGCGCCTGCGGCAGAAGCCGCTGCCCCGCCTCGCTCAGCCGCAGCCGCTGGCCGCTGCGCACGAAGAGCGCGACGCCTAGCGCCGCCTCCAGCCGCTGGAGCCGACGGGTGAGGGCGGGTTGCGACAGGCCGAGCAGGATGGCGGCGGCATGGACGGTGCCGGTTTCGACGACTGTCAGGAAGGCGGCGAGGCCAGGAGCGTCGATCATGGTGGTAGTTGATGCAGCAGACGCATCAATTCTGATCCATAATGCATTGGCGCGCCAGATCGGGGCGGTTCTACGTATTGCCCATGACCAAGACCACGAACTGGCAAGACTGGCGGGAAGAAGCCTCCGATGTCTGCGCCGTACCGCTGGCGCAGCGTCTGGCCGCCCTGCTCGACCAGGATGCCATGGCCCTGCGTGCGGGCGATCCGCTCCCCCAAGGCTGGCACATGATCCTCTTCACCCCGCTTGCCCCGCAATCGACGCTGGGGCCTGACGGGCATCCGACCGGCCAGGCACATTTCGGCCCGCCGGAGCTGCCGCGGCGGATGCTGGGCGGCCGGCGGACCCGCTTCCTCGCCCCGCTGCCGCTGGACGCCAAGGTGTGGCGGGTCAGCGAGGTCGCCGGGATGACGGAAAAACAGGCCCGCAGCGGCCGGCTGGCAGTGGTGACGCTGCGTCACACCATCGGCGTGGCGGATGCCCCCGCCCCCGCGCTCATCGAGGAGCAGGACGTCCTCTATCGCGAGGCCATTGCGACGGAGGCGCCCGCCGCCGGCAAGAGCGCGCCCACCCCCGATCTGGGAGCCGCGGCGGCGGCCGACGCTGTCGCGCCGCACCCCGCGCCCGTCCATACGCGCACGCTGACGCCCGGTCCGGCGCTGCTGTTCCGCTATTCCGCCATCACCTTCAACGCCCACCGCATTCACTATGACGCGCCTTATGCCACGGGGACGGAGGGTTATCCGGCGCTGATCGTCAACGGCGGACTGACCATGCTGCTGCTGATCGAGATGCTCAAGGCTGTTGTCCCCGCGCCGCTGCGGCTGACCACCGCCCGTAACCGCCGCCCCCTGTTCTGCGGCCGTCCCCTGCGCCTCTGCATCGCGCCGGCCGCAACCGGCTGGTCCCTCTGGGCCGAGGACGACAAGGGGCGCATCGCCCTGGAAGCGAGTGCCGAATGAGCCCGAATGTCACCCCCCATCCCGCCGCCCCGTCCGCGCCGTCCGGGGAGACGGACACCCGCCCGCTGGCTGGCATCCGCATCCTTGACCTGACCAGCGTCGTCGTCGGGCCGGCGGCAACGCTGCGCCTGGCCGATCTCGGCGCCGAGATCATCAAGATCGAGGCGCCGGGCGGCGATCTGCTGCGCACCCTCGGCGGGCCGTCGCCGTCGGGGCAGATGTCGGGAAAATACCTGCATTTCAACCGCGCGAAGCGTTCGGTCTGCCTCGACCTCAAGCAGAAGGCTGGGCTGGAGGCGCTGCTCAGCATCCTCGCCGGGTGCGACGTGTTGGTCTCAAATATCCGCCCCGACGCCCTGGCGCGGCTCGGGCTGGACGCCACCACCTGCCGCGTCCGCCAACCTGGGCTGATCCATTGCACCATCACCGGTTTCGGCCCCGGCGGCCCCTATCGCGGCCGCCCGGCCTATGACAGCGTGCTCCAAGGCGTCGCCGGCGTCGCCGGCCTTGCGCTTCGGCGCGACGGGGTGCCGCGTTTTGCGCCGCTGCTGCTGGCGGACCATGTGGTGGGGGAGATCACCGCCGGCGCCATCTCCGCTGCCTTGCTGCGCCGGTTGCGCACCGGCCAGGGCAGCACGCTCGAAATTCCGATGTTCGAGACGATGGCCGCCTTCGTGCTGCAGGAACATCTGGGGCCGCAGACCTTCAACCCACCGCTGGGCCGGGCCGGGGATGCGCGGGTGCTCGACCCCAACAACACGCCGGTAGCGACCGCGGATGGTTGGATCTGCGTCACCTCCAACACCGATGCCCAGGCGCATGCTTTCCTGCGCGCGATCGGCCGGCCGGAGTTGATCGAAGATCCGCGCTTCCGCACCGTCGCCACCCGCTTCCGCCACGCCGGGGACTGGTTCGGCCTGCGGGCGGAGGCACTGCACCAGCAGCCGACGGCCCATTGGCTGGAGGTACTACAGGCCGCCGACGTGCCGGCGATGATCTGCCACACGCTTGAGAGCCTGCCCGAGGACGCGCATCTGCGTGCCACCGGCCTGCTGGTGCACGAGACCCATCCGACCGACGGACCGATGACCACGATCCGTCCGAGCCTGCTTATCGATGGCGCGCCGGTCGATCCCGGGCCGCCGGCCGAACAACTCGGCCAGTCCACCCGCGCCGTGCTCGCCGCGGCGGGGCTGACGGAAGATGCCATCGCCGCGCTGATCGCAAGCGGGGTGGCAATCGTGGACTGCAAGATATGTGCGAGCGTGAACGGCTGAGGACGGCCGCTCCCCGGCCAACGGGGGCGGCATTAGGGGAGGGGATGCATGAGCACCACCGCAACCGCACCACCGCGCGGCGGCGTGCTGGATGATCTGAGCGAGCTAGAGCGGACGACGATGCGCCACGTCATCGGCCGCTTCCTGCCGCTGCTGATGATCGCCTATGTCAGCAGCTTTCTGGACCGGGTGAACGCGGGCTTCGCGGCGCTGACCGCCAACCGGGATCTCGGCCTTTCCGCCACCGCCTATGGCTGGGGCGCCGGACTCTTCTTTGTCGGTTACTTCCTGTTCGAATTCCCGAGCAACATCATCCTCGAACGCGTGGGCGCGCGGCTGTGGCTGGCGCGCATCATGCTCACCCTCGGGCTGCTGGCCGCCGCCATGGCCCTCGTCACCGGGCCGTTGAGCTTCTACACCCTGCGCTTCCTGCTCGGCATCGCCGAGGCCGGGTTCTTCCCGGGCGTGATCCTGTTTCTCACCTATTGGCTGCCGCAACGCTACCGCGCGCGCTGCATTGGCATCTTCATGCTGGGCGTGCCGGTCTCGAGCCTGGTCGGCTCGCCGATTTCGGGACTCCTGCTCGGACTTGACGGAATGCTGGGCTTCAAGGGCTGGCAGTGGCTCTATATGCTCGAAGCCCTGCCTTCCATCGTCCTCGCCGGCCTCTGCTGGTGGCTGCTGACCGACCAGCCGGCGAAGGCCGACTGGCTCGCCCCCGCGCAGCGGGAATGGCTGATCGCAACCCTCGCTGCCGAACGCCGCCAGGCGCGACAGGTACATGCGCGAGAGGGCTATCTGCGCTCCCTGATCAACCGCCGGGTGCTGTATTACGCCGCCATCTATTTCAACGTCACCGCCGCCAGCTACGGGCTCAGCCTCTGGCTGCCGCAGATCGTGAAGAGCTTCGGCGTCAGCAACGTCCAGACCGGGCTGATCGCTGCCATTCCTTTCGCTTTCGGCTCCGTCGCGATGCTCTGGTGGGGCCGCCATTCGGACCGCTCGGGCGAGCGTCTGTGGCATGCGGCGGCATGCGCCTTCACCGCGGCGATCGGGCTCGGCGCCTGCATGCTGACCCCGTCCCCGACGCTGCAGATGGTCTTCATCAGCATCGCCGCTGTCGGTATCTTCGGCATCAAGGGACCATTCCTGACACTGCTCGCCAATGCCTTCCGCGGGCCGGGAGCGGCGGGCGGCATCGCGATGGCGACTGCAATCGGCAATCTCTCCGGCTTCCTGCCACCCTTTGCGATGGGCTGGATCCGCGATGCCACCGGCAGCTTCTCCCTCGGCTTGCTGCTGCTCGCCGTCCTCGCCGCAATGGGCGGCATCCACATCCTCTTCAGCGCCGGCTTCGACGACCGGCAGGAGGCGTTGCACCATGAACCCGCCTGACATCCAACCGGATGGCCGCGTCATCAAGACCTGCAAGGGACCCGACCCCGACACGCGCGCCCCGCAGCAACGTCCGCCCGTCGGCGCCTGCGACACCCATTGCCACGTCTTCGGCCCCACCGACCGCTACCCCTATGCGCCCGGCCGCGCCTACTCCCCACCCGATGCGCCGCTGGCCGGATTGCAGCGGGTACACCGCATCCTTGGCATCGATCGCGCGGTGATCGTCCAAGCGAGCCCACATGGGTCGGACAACACAGCGATGCTCGACGCCATCGCGACGCGTCCCGCAGATTATCGCGGCATCGCCATCGTGGACGGCCATGAGACGGACGCCGATTACGCCGCCCTGCATGCGGGCGGTATTCGCGGGGTGCGCTTCAACTTCGTCCAACACCTCGGCGGGATGCATGACCTTGCGCTGTTCGACCGCACGGTCGACCGGCTGGCGGAGATCGGCTGGCACGTGGTGATGCATATGGGAGCGGAGGATATCCTCACCCACCGCGCCCGGCTGGAGGCGCTGCGCATTCCCTTCGTCATCGACCACATGGGCCGGGTGCGCGCCGACGCGGGGTCGGAGCAGGCGCCGTTCCAGGTGCTGCTTGCGCTGCTCAGGGACGAGCGGGCCTGGATCAAGATCTGCGGACCGGAGCGTGTCTCCACCGCCGGCGCGCCGTTCCACGACGCCACCCCCTTCGCCCGCGCCCTTTATGACGCCGCACCGGCCCGCACCCTCTGGGGCACCGACTGGCCGCATCCGAACATCGCGGGCGACATGCCCAACGATGGCGAACTCGTCGATCTGCTGCATCGCGCCCTGCCGGACCCGGTAGCACGCCAGGCAGTGCTGGTGGACAATCCCACCCGCCTCTACTGGCCCGAACGGGTCGGAGGGACAGCATGATTCGCTCCCTGCTCTTCGTGCCCGCCGACGCCGAACGCTTCGTCGCCCGTGCCCATGAACGCGGCGCCGATGCCGTCATCCTCGATCTGGAGGACGGGGTGACGTCGGCGCGCAAGGACCTGGCGCGGGAGGGTCTCGCAGCAGCGGCCGCGCAGGTGGGGCGGGCGGGCGCGTTGGTGTTCGTCCGCGTCAACTCCACCCCGGAGCGGCTGGCTGCGGATCTCGGCGCCGCCTGCGCCGCAGGAGCCACGGTAGCGCTGCTGCCCAAGGCGACGCCCACGCGGGTCGTGCAGGCGGCGGCGCTGCTCGATGCGCTCGGCACCCCGCTACGGCTGCTGCCGGTGGTGGAGGATGCGGCCGGGGTGTTGGAGGCACGAGCGGTCGCTGCGGCCTCCCCGCGCGTGTTCGGGCTGTTATGCGGCGGCGAGGATCTGTCGACCGACCTCGGCGGCCGGCCGACGCCGGAGGTTCTACGCCTGCCCAAGCTGCTGGTGCATTACGCGGCACGGGCGGCGAGGGTGCGCTCTTTCGGACTGCTGCGTTCTATTGCCGATTATCGCGATCTGGAGGCGATCCGCGCGGCGGCGACGGAGGCACGGATGCATGGTTTCGACGGCGCGAGCTGCGTGCATCCGGCGGTGGTGCCGCTGTTGAACGAAGCCTTCGCCCCGGATGCGGCGGAACTGGAACGCGCCCGTCGCCTGCTCGCCACCTATGACGCGGCGGTGGCGGTGGGCCAGGGGGCCTGCGTGTTCGACGGTGAAATGGTCGACGCGCCGGTGGCCACGCGTGCCCGTCGGTTGCTGGAGGAGGCTCCCCATAGCGGAGCATCCGTCCTTCGCTGACGGGGGCGCCGGACTGCACGCCGGGCCATCGGAGCAGGCTCGGGTGCGGGCATGCCCAACCAGCGCCCGCCCCGGGGCGGTGGCGGTGCGAGGATCGCGCGCTTCGCCCCCGACGACCAGTGCGCCGCTAAGCCGCCATCGGCGGCTGAAACGGGGCGTCTTGCGGTCAAGTCCTCCCGGTAGCCTGCAACGTGGCCGGATCATCGGGCAACTCGACAGGCAGGGTGAACATGCCGGGAGGCTGAGTCGCCATTGCGAACCGGGTCCAATGAATCCGGCGTGAGGCGCCGTTCAGCCTGCCAGTTCCGGGCGGCGAGCCGGTCGTGGCAGGCGCCAGTCGATCCCTTCCAGTAACATCGAGAGCTGCGCCGGGCTCAGCGTCACGCGTCCCGTGTTGGTCGCCGGCCAGAAAAAGTGCCCCTTCTCAAGCCGCTTGCTGAACAGGCACATCCCTTATCCGTCAAACCAGAGCAGTTTGACCAACCCACCGCGCTTGCCGCGGCAAGGCGAACACCGCACCACTGAACGGGTCCTCCGCCAGCACCTGCTGCGTCAGCAGCGCCGGGCCGTCCATGCCTTTGCGCATGTCCGTGGCGCCACAGGCCAACCAGACACGCACACCCGATGCCAGCCCGATCATCGCCGCAGCGCGCTCAGCAGACCGCCAGGGTGCGTGGATCGATCCGTGCGGGCATCCGCAGCGTCGTGCCGTCCGGCAGCGTGATCTCAATCAGTTCGGCCGGTTGCGGCGTTGGCGCGGGCAGCAGCGGCGGAACAGGCCTTGCCGGGTCGGCTGAGCGGTCGTGATCGGCCACCTCGATGGAGTGGGCCCCTGGGGGCGGACAACCTCAGGCTGCTGATTTGACCGTCTGCCGGGTGTGTTGATCCTCGAACTGCTGGGGGCTGAGGTATCCGAGTGCAGAGTGGAGTCTGCGGCGGTTGTAGACCTCGTCGATGAAGCGGGGAAGGTTCTCCACGACATCGTCGAAGGTGTCATAGGCCATCGGATAAACCGCCTCGACCTTCAGCGTCTTCATGAAGCTTTCTGCCTTGGCGTTGTCGTACGGATTGCCGCGCCGGCCCATCGAGCCGACCAGGCCATGCGCGGTCAGGGCCTCCCGGTAGACCTGGGCTGCGTATTGCGATCCGCGGTCCGAGTGATGAACGCAGCCTGGAGGCGGCTTCCGGCGGGCGAGTGCCGCCTTCAGGGCGGCAACCGTCAGCCTGGCGTCAATGGATCGGCTGAGCGCATAGCCGACGACGCGGCGGGACCAGGTATCGAGGATAACGGCGACATAGACGAAGCCGCTCTGGATCGCGACGTAGGTGATGTCCGACACCCAGAGCTGGTTGGGTCCGTCGACGACCATGCCCTTGGCCTTGTTCGGGAAGATCGGGTCGTCATGATCGCTGTCCGTGGTCGCGACGTGGCGTCGTCGTGTCTTCGGCTGAAGCTGGTGTTCACGCATCAAACGCTTGATTTTCTTGTGATTGACGACCACGCCCTGCTGCCGCAGCGCGGCACGAACGCGACGCCAGCCATAGTGTTCGAACTCATCGCAGATCGCCGCCATCGCCTCGACGACCGCCGTGTCGTCGCGCTTCGAGGTCGTGTCGTAGTAGGTCGAGCGGGAGATACCCATCAGCCTGCATCCTGCGCTGACAGAGAGACAGCGGGGCCGGTGATCACGGATGTAGGCCCGCTTTTCAGCCGGGGTGCGTTTCGCAGAGCCCCCTTTAGAAACTCCAGTTCAAGAGCCTGCTTGCCGACCAGCCGCTCAAGAGCTGTGATGCGGGCTTCGTATTCCTGGATCAGGTCGACTGCGGCCGCGTCCTCATCGAACGCGCCGGCCTCGTATTTCTGGATCCAAACCCGGATCAGGTTTCGTGAGAGGTCGTGCCGCTTCGACAGAGAATGCAATGTCTCGCCGGCCAGGTATTCCTGCACGACCTGACGCTTGAACTCGACGC
>JARLIJ010000132.1 GCA_031291795.1 Acetobacteraceae bacterium
GTCCTCGTCGAGCACGACCTTCGACACTTCCGCCGGCGCCAAGGCGTTGACGATGAAAGTGGCCGCTTCGCCCGACCACGGAATGATGTCGATGCGCTCGCCCTGGAGCTCCTGCACCACGGCCTGCACGCGCACGCCGCGCATACCGACGCAGGCGCCGACCGGATCGATCGAGGAATCCTTAGAGATCACGGCGATCTTGGCGCGGCTGCCGGGATCGCGCGCCACGGCGCGAATCTCGATGATGCCGTCATAGATTTCCGGCACTTCCTGCGCGAACAGCTTGGCCAGGAAGCCGGGATGCGTGCGGGACAGGAAGATCTGCGGCCCACGCGGCTCCTCCCGCACATCATAGATGTACGCGCGCACGCGATCGCCGTTGCGGAAGCTCTCGCGCGGGATCAGCTCGTCGCGCCGCAGCAGCGCTTCGGCGCGGCCGAGCTCGACCATCAGGTTGCCGTACTCGGTGCGCTTCACCACGCCGTTGACGATCTCGCCGACGCGGTCCTTGAACTCGTCGAACTGCTTCTTGCGCTCATACTCGCGGACGCGCTGCACGATCACCTGCTTGGCGGTCTGCGCGGCGATACGGCCGAAATCGATCGGCGGCAGCGGGTCGATCAGGTGCTGGCCGAGCTCGATGTCGGGCTTGAACTTCTTGGCGATGTGCAGCGGTATCTGGGTCTCTTCGTTTTCGGCGACCTCGACGGCCTCAGTCCAGCGCGACAGCCGGACGTCGCCGGTCTTGCGGTCGATGGTGGCGCGGATGTCCTTCTCGTGCCCGTACTTGGCGCGGCCAGCCTTCTGGATGGCCTGTTCCATCGCCTCCAGCACTTCCTCGCGGTCGATATTCTTCTCCCGCGCGACGGCGTCGGCGACCAGCAGCAGTTCGGGACGTGCGATGGCGGTATCCATGGTCGGCCTCTGTCAGTTTCGTCCGGTTGGCAGTTTCGTCCGGTTTGTTGGCTTCGTCCGGTGGCGGTTGGTTCCGGACTCAAGCGGCCCGGTTCGGTTGAGCCGGCCTAGTTGGGCCGGAGGGGGGTTGCAGCAGCTTCGATCGCAGTGGCTTCAATCAGCGCGTCGGTCAGCACCAGCTTGGCGCTCCGGATGGCACTCAATTTCAGCGCCACTTCCGCGCCGTCGTCCAGCCGCATCCGTGCGACGTCGGTGTCCGCCCCTAATACCACGCCAGCGAAGCGTTTGCGCCCATCCACCGGAAATTGCATCTCCACCCGCGCGAGATGGCCGGCGTAGCGGTTCCAGTCCTTCACGCGCGTCAAGGGCCGGTCGATGCCCGCGGAACTGACCTCCAGCGTCCACGCGCCAGGGATCGGGTCGTCGACGTCCAGGACGGCTCCGAGCGCACGGCTGATCGCCTCGCAGTCTTCGACGCTGATCTGTGCGCCGTCGGCGCGGTCGGCCATTACCTGGACGGTCGGGCGCTGGCGGCCCAGCACGGAGACGCGCACGAGCTCATAGCCCATGCCTTCCAGCGAGGGGGTGATGATGGCGGCCAGCTTGGCCTCCAGGGTCGTGTGGATGGGTTCGTCCGCGCCCAAGAACCTGCGTCCAAAACAAAAAAGGCGGCCCGTGAAGGCCACCCCCCGTTACACAGCGGAGAATGATTGAGGGGTCTCACATAGCGTGCGCTCATAGAGTTTGCAAGGCTTCGCAGGTTGTTAAGCATCCTTTGCCATGCTGGCAGGATGCAACGGCTGATCTGCCTCGATGGCGTGCGTGGCGCCCTGGCGGCCTATGTGATGCTCAGTCACATGGCGCCGTTCGGCGTCGTGCCAGGCTGGCTGGCATCGCTGCTGTCCCATGGCGGCGCCGGCGTCGATATGTTCTTTATTCTGAGCGGCCTGGTCATCGTCCGCTCGCTGCAGAGCTTGGGGTGGCAAGCGCGCCCGTTCCTGATCGCGCGGGCGTTCCGGATCTTCCCGGTCTACCTGGCGATGTTCGCCCTGGCGCTGGCCGTACAGCCGCTGCCCGCCGCGTTCGACGCCATGCCATGGGTGGCCGCGGACAGCCCGGCTCGCTTCATCTGGTCGGAAGGCTGGCCGCACGCCTGGATCGTGGAGATCGCCGCGCACCTGACCATGACCCACGGCCTGTTCCCCAACGCTGTGCTGCCGGATGCCTGGGTGAGCTTCCTCGGTGCTGCCTGGAGCCTGTCGACCGAGTGGCAGTTCTACCTCCTCGTCCTGGCATGCGGCCTGGTGCTGACGCGCGGACGGGCGCAACCCTTCGGAGAGGAACCGCGGCCTGACCGTCTCGCGTCCTTGCGGACGCCACGCCTGCCGCACCTCGTCATCGTGTTCATGCTGCTGGGCGTCGCCGGGGTCGGCTGGCAACTTCTCGCCCCGGCGCCCTGGCAGCTGTTCAGCCGTGCGTTCCTACCGAACAAGGCACAGTATTTCGCCCTCGGCATCGCCAGCGCCATGCTGGTGGAAGGCGGCAGCTGGCGTGCCTACGCCGCCGCCCTTGCGGGCACCCTGCTGGTATGCGGTTGGTTGGGCGAACTGGACAAATTGCTGCCGCCGCTGGTCTGGACCGTTTGCCTCGTCGCGCAATTGCACCCCGAATTACCCGGCATGGCGGTCCTCAGACGCGTGCTGCAAGCCCGGCCGATGCTGTGGCTGGGCAGCATCTCCTACTGTCTCTATCTCGCCAACGAGCCGCTTCAGAAGGTGTTCGGCCTCGGGCTGGCATGGCTGGCGCATGGTGACGGGCGGCTGTTCACCCTCTTCTGGGTGCCGCTCGCTATCCTGGTTCCCCTGCTCGTGGCGGATTGGCTGCACCGCCACATCGAGGCACCCGCGCAGCGCCGAGGCCGAACCTTTGCCACACGAATCGTCCAGCCAAGAGAGGAACGCCCGGTATGGATCGCGATCAATCCAGCCAGTCGCTCGACGACTCCGAGGCCCTGAGCGATCCGTCACGACAGTCGGGGGCAGGCGTCCAGACCGTCAACGCCACCGACTTCAAGGCCAGGTGCCTTCAGATCCTGGACCGGCTGAGCGCGCGGGAACTGTCCCGCGTCACCATCACCAAGCGCGGCCGGATCGTGGCCGTGCTCAGCCCGCCCGTCGACCTGGCGGACGCCGTCCGTGCCCTGCATGGCTGTATGCGGGGCTCCGTGACGTATCCGCCCGAGATCGATCTCACCGCACCGATCCTGGATGAGCCGTTGATGGCCGACCACAGCATCCTGCACCGATGACGCCACCTCCGGCCCTGCTGCTCGATACCTGCGCCATCATCTGGCTGTTCAATGGCGACAAGCTCACGCGCCAGGCGGAGCGGGCCATCGTGGATGCGGGACTGGCCGGCGGCATCCTGATTTCGCCGGTTTCGGGGTGGGAGATCGGCATGCTCAGCCGCCCGCGGGCCGGGCGGGCCAATCCGCTGGTGTTCCTGCCGGACCCGAAGACCTGGTTTCGCCGCGCAACCGCACGCCCCGGCGTTCGCCTGGCACCGTTCTGTTCGGACATTGCGGTCGATGCCGCCTTCCTGCCCGAACCACTGCACGTCGATGCCGCGGATCGCCTGCTGATCGCCACCGCTCGGCACCTGGGTGCCACGATCGCGACGCGCGATGCCCGGATCCTGGCCTATGGGGAGGCCGGGCACGTCTCCGTGCTGGCCTGCTGAGGCCGCCGCACGAACGTCCAGTACAACGGCCGCCGGCCGGAGCGCAGCGCCTTGGCCTCATAGCGGGTCGCCGGCCAACCGTCCGGCCGGGCATCGGCTGGCGGCGGGGCATCGAACAGGACCTGGTCCGCCATGACGTCCGAGACCCAGGCCTGGTAGGTCGGGTCATCGCTCGCCACCCGCCATTCGGCGTTCGGTTTCAGCACCCGTGCCAGCAGCGGCAGCATCCCCGGATGCACGAACCGGCGCTTGGCGTGGCGCGTCTTCGGCCAGGGATCCGGGAACAACAGGAACAGCCGGTCGAGGCAGCCATCCGGCAAGGCCCGCAACAGCAACCGGGCATCATCCGGCCAGAGCAACAGATTGGCCGGCACTGGCGCAGTCGCCTCGCCGCCGTCCGGCACCAGGCGGGACAGCAGCGAGCAGATGCCGTTCTCGAACACTTCGCAGGCGATCAAGCCGGCATCCGGGTGTGCCGCGCTCTGTGCAAGCGCGTGTTCGCCGCCGCCGAAGCCGATCTCCAGCCACAGCGCCGCGGGTCGAACGGCGAACGCAGCCAGCGGATCGGCCGCCTGTTCGGCGCGCAGGCGCAGCCGCGGCAGCGTCGCCTCCAGCAGCATTTCCTGGCGCGGCCGCAGCTTATGGCCGCGGCTACGGCCATAGAGCCGATCCGGTGGCGGTTTGACGCGCCGCGGGTCTGCCTCCGACGGGTCGATCAGCGGCCCAGGGCCGCCTTCAGCGCCGGCACCAGATCGGTGCGCTCCCACGTGAAGGTGCCCTTCTCCTCATCCGGCTCACGACCGAAATGACCGTAGGCCGAGGTCGGCACATAGATCGGCCGGTTCAGGTGCAGGTGCTCGCGGATGCCGCGCGGCGAGAGGTTGACCAGATCGCGCAGCGTCTTCTCAAGCCGCACCTCATCGACGTCATGGCCGGTGCCCTGCAGGTCGACATAGACCGAGAGCGGGCGGGAAATGCCGATCGCGTAGCTGATCTGCAGTGTGCAGCGGTCGGCCAGGCCGGCGGCGACCACGTTCTTCGCCAGATAGCGGCAGGCATAGGCGGCGGACCGGTCCACCTTGGTGGGGTCCTTGCCGCTGAACGCGCCACCGCCATGCGGGGCCGCGCCGCCGTAGGTGTCGACGATGATCTTGCGCCCGGTCAGGCCGCAATCGCCGTCCGGACCGCCGATGACGAACTTGCCGGTCGGGTTCACGTGGAACTCGGCTTCCGGGCACATCCAGCCCTTCGGCAGCAGGCTTTCGACCAGCGGCCACAGCAGGCGCTTGATGTCGGTCTGCTCCA
>JARLIJ010000016.1 GCA_031291795.1 Acetobacteraceae bacterium
GGGCGTCGAGAAGGCCGGCACCACCGATCCGGATGCGGTGATCGACGCGCTGATCGGCGTGGCCGTGCCGAACCTGTCGGGCGGCTACTCGGCGATGATGCCGAACCACCACATCACCAAGCCGGTGCTGATCGGCGAGATCCAGGCGAACGGCCAGTTCAACACGGTCTCCCAGACGCCCGGCCTGGTCGTGGCGCAGGAATGGTCGCCCTATGTCGAAGACACCAAGGACCTGATCGGCGATTGGCGGGCGCCCCTGAAATGCGGTGCGTTCAACGTGAAGACCGGCGCCTGCACCGCCGGCAAGAAGGCCTGACCCGGGCGTGTTAGCCCAGCCTGGGGCCTGATTGCCCAGATGGGGGCGGCCGTTCCTCCTGGCCGCCCCCAACTGCTTCCATTCATGAAGGGTTCGCGATGCACCGGCTGATCGCATTGCTTCTGCTCCTAGTTTTGGCGCTTCCCGCGTCGCAGGCCCGCGCCGACGCCGTAGACGATGCCTATGAGGCGCTGTCCGCGTCCGCGCTCACGATTTCTCCCGCGAGTTTCGAATCCGTCCGCCAGGGCGTGGAGCAGCTTGCGGCTTCGGGCGATCCGCGCGCGGCGGCGGTGATCGGCGCGTTGCATGACGGGCTGCTATACGCCCGTGAGGACAACGCGCTGTTCATCCAGCAGCCGGACGGGACCTATGTCGATGCACGCACCGGGGCGCCCGCCGCGGACGTGACCGACGACGACGTCCATACGGTGCGCGTGAACAACGCGGTGCGCAGTGCGATCGACGCGGCCCTGGGCAGCCTGCAACTGTTCGCCCCCGATGCGCCGACCCGGCTGCAGGCGGCATCGGCCGTGTTCACCTCGCATGATCCTGCCGCCTTGCCGGCGCTCGACAAGGCGCTGGTCAAGGAGACCGATTCCGGCGTCCGCCGCCGCATGGAGCAGGCACGCGCCGCGGCCCTGCTGTCGTCCTCCGATGCCAGCGAAACCGATCGTCTCGCGGCGGTGGCGACGCTGCGGGCGCGCGGTGACATCGATGCGCGCGGCTTCCTCGGCTCGCTGTCCGGGCAGCCGCCGGCGGTGGCCGCTGCGGCAGCGACGGCGATCATCGCGATCGACCGCCAACTGGAACTCTGGAGCCTTCTGCAAAGTGTCTACTACGGCCTGAGCCTTGGATCGGTGCTGCTGCTCGCGGCGGCCGGCCTGGCGATCACCTTCGGCGTCATGGGCGTGATCAACATGGCGCACGGCGAGATGGTCATGATCGGTGCCTACGTCACCTTCATGGTGCAGCAGTTCATGCACGCCTACCTGCCAGGCCTGTATCCGGCCAGCCTGCTGTTCGCGGTGCCCCTGGCGTTTCTGGTTTCCGGCGCGATCGGCGTCGTGATCGAGCGTAGCCTGATCCGCTGGCTCTACGGCCGTCCGTTGGAGACGCTGCTGGCCACCTGGGGTCTGTCGCTGGTGCTGCAGCAGGCGGTGCGTTCGATCTTTGGGGCCAACAACCGCGACGTCGACACGCCGGCCTGGATGAGCGGCGCGACGCAGCTTGGCGGGCTGACGCTGACCTGGAACCGGATGTACATCATCCTGTTCGCCATCATCGTGCTGGCCGCGCTGATGGCCGCGCTGCGCTTCACGTCACTGGGCCTGCGCATGCGCGCGGTGACGCAGAACCGGCGCATGGCCGCCGCCATGGGCATCCGCACCCCCTGGATCGACGCGCTGACCTTCGGGCTGGGATCGGGCGTGGCCGGGATGGCGGGCGTGGCGCTGAGCCAGATCGACAATGTCTCGCCCAATCTCGGGCAAGGCTACATCATCGACAGCTTCATGGTCGTGGTGTTTGGCGGCGTCGGCAATCTGTGGGGCACCACGCTGGGCGCGCTGACCTTGGGCATCGTCAACAAGTTCCTGGAACCGGTCGCCGGTGCGGTGCTGGCCAAGATCGTGGTGCTGGTGTTGCTGATCATGTTCATCCAGCGGCGGCCGCGCGGGATGTTTCCGCTCAAGGGCCGAGCGGTGGAGACATGACGCTGGAACGGTCCACTTACCTGACGCTGCTGCTTGTACTGGGCGGCGCGCTGGCTCTGGCGGTGTTGAACCAGGCGACGGATGCGGGCTCCGCGCTGCATGTGCCGACCTATGTGATCGCGCTCGCCGGCAAGTATTTGTGCTTTGCGATGCTGGCCCTCGCGGTCGACCTGGTCTGGGGCTTCGCCGGCATCCTCTCGCTGGGCCATGCGGCGTTCTTCGCCTTGGGCGGATACGCCATGGGCATGTACCTGATGCGCCAGATCGGCACGCGCGGGGTCTACGGCAACGCGATGCTGCCGGACTTCATGGTGTTCCTGGGATGGCATGAGCTGCCGTGGTACTGGCATGGCTTCGAGTGGTTCGGCTTCGCGCTGCTGATGGTGGTGCTGGTGCCGGGTGTGCTGGCGCTGGTGTTCGGCTACCTGGCGTTCCGCTCGCGCGTCACCGGCGTCTATTTGTCGATCATGACGCAGGCGCTGACCTACGCGCTGCTGCTGGCGTTCTTCCGCAACGACATGGGGTTCGGCGGCAACAACGGGCTGACCGACTTCAAGGACATCCTGGGCTTCAACGTGCAGGCGGATTTCACACGGTCGGCGCTGCTGGTGGTCTCGGCGCTGTTCCTGTGCGGCCAGTTCCTGCTGGCCCGGTTCGTCGTGCAGTCCCGTTTCGGCAAGGTGCTGATCGCGGTGCGCGACACCGAATCGCGAACGCGCTTCCTGGGTTACCGGCCGGAGTCCTACAAGCTGGTCGTGTGGGTGCTGTCGGCCGTCATGGCCGGCATCGGCGGCGCGCTCTACGTGCCGCAGGTCGGCATCATCAATCCGTCCGAGTTCTCGCCAGCCAATTCGATCGAGGCGGTGATCTGGGTCGCTGTTGGGGGCCGCGGCACGCTGGTGGGCGCGATCCTGGGTGCGGTCCTGGTGAATTTCGGCAAGACCTGGTTCACCGGCGCCTTGCCCGAGTTGTGGCTGTACGCGCTGGGCGCGCTGTTCATCTTCGTGACGCTGTTCCTGCCGCGCGGCGTAATGGGCCTGTTCGCCCGCCGCCGGAAGCTCGCGCCGGAACCCGAGGTCGAAACGCCGGCGACCGCGGCCGCCCATGAGGTGACAGGATGAACGTCGGCGACACGCTGCTCTACCTCGACGGCGTCACGGTCACCTTCGACGGCTTCCGCGCGCTGAACGCGCTGTCGCTGTATCTCGAAAAAGGGGAGATGCGGGCAGTGATCGGGCCGAACGGCGCCGGCAAGACGACCATGATGGACGTCATCACCGGCAAGACCCGGCCGGACACCGGCCGCGTGGTGTTCGACGCGCACACCGACCTGACGCGGATGGACGAGCCGGCGATCGCCGCGCTGGGCATCGGCCGGAAGTTCCAGAAGCCGACGGTGTTCGAGCCGCATACCGTCTGGGACAACCTGCTGCTCGCGCTGGCCGGCGATCGGCGGCCCACGTTCAGCCTGTGGGCGCGCGAGACCCCGGCGGAACGTGAGCGCATCGAGGAAATCCTGGTCACCACGCGGCTGACCGAGGCACGCCAACGCCGCGCCGGCGACCTGTCGCACGGCCAGAAGCAGTGGCTGGAAATCGGCATGCTGCTGGCCCAGGAGCCGCAGCTGCTGCTGGTGGACGAGCCGGTGGCCGGCATGACCGACGCCGAAACCGAACAGACCGCCGAGTTGCTGCGCGAGATCAACCGCACCCGCAGCGTGGTGGTGGTCGAGCACGACATGGCCTTCGTGCGCGCCTTGGACGTGAAGGTCACCGTGCTGCACGAGGGAGCGGTGCTGTCGGAGGGGTCCATCGACCACGTCAGCGAAGACCCGCGCGTCATCGAAGTGTATCTCGGACGCTAGAGGATGGGGCGGTAGATGCTGGAAGTCGATAACGTCGACCTGCACTACGGCGCAGCAATCGCGCTGCGCAAGGTTTCGCTCCGCGCCGAGATCGGTGCCGTCACCTGCCTGCTGGGGCGCAACGGGGTTGGGAAGACCTCGATGCTGCGGGCGATCACCGGGGCGCACCCGATCAGCGCCGGGACGATCCGGTGGGAGGGCCAGGAGATCTCCCGCCTGCCGACCTATGAGCGGGCGCGGCGCGGCATCGCCTGGGTGCCGCAGGGCCGTGACGTGTTCCCGCTGCTGACGGTGCGCGAGAACCTGGAGACCGGGTTTGCCGTGCTGCCGCGCCGGGAGCGGAAGATCCCGGACGAGATCTACGACCTGTTCCCGGTGCTGAAGACCATGCTGCGCCGGCGCGGCGGCGATCTCTCGGGCGGCCAGCAGCAGCAACTGGCGATCGCGCGGGCGCTGATCATGAAGCCGCGGCTGCTGGTGCTGGACGAGCCGACCGAGGGCATCCAGCCCAGCATCATCAAGGATATTGGGCGGGTGATCGCGCTGTTGCGGTCGCGGGGCGAGATGGCCATCCTGCTGGTCGAGCAGTATTTCGACTTTGCCAACGAGCTGGCGCAGACGATCGTGGTCCTGGACCGCGGTGACGTCGTGCTGGCCGGGCGGCGGGAGGATCTCGACGAGACCGATGTGCGACGCCGCCTGTCTGTCTGATCACCCCCTGGCTGACTCTCCGGTTTTCCAGCGTGCACGCGGCGCGTTGTCCGTGTCGTTCAAGCGGCGCGGGGCGGCGAGCGTGCTGGACGGGCTGCGGCAGGACGGATGCCTGAAGGCACGATTCCCCCGGGTGGAGCCATCCGAATGGGCGACGGCCGTGACGCTGAACACGTCGGGTGGGATCGCCGGCGGCGACCGGCTGACGCAGGCCTTCGCGGTGGGCGAGGGCGCGCAGGCCTGCGTGGCGGCCCAGGCGGCGGAACGGTTCTACCGGTCGGTGCCAGGCGGCGCGCCGTCCGAAGTGCGGACGCGGCTGACGGTGGCGGCCGGCGGTGCTCTGGAATGGCTGCCCCAGGAGACGATCCTGTTCGACCGGTGTGCGCTGGATCGGCGGCTCGAAGTCGACCTCGCGCCGGACGGATGGTTCCTGGGCGTGGAGTCGCTGGTGTTCGGCCGCGTGGCAATGGGCGAGCGGGTGGAGCACGCCTGGCTGCGCGACGTGATCCGGGTGCGGCGCGGCGGCGCGCTGCTGTTGCACGACGCGATCCGGCTGGACGGTGAAGTGGACGCAGCGCTGCAGCGGGGTGCGATCGGCGGCGGGGCTGGCGCGGTGGCGACGATCGTGCACGTCGCCCCGGATGCCGAGGCGAGGCTGGAGACGGTGCGGGCGGCGTGGACAGTCGCGGGGGGGGGGGGGGCGGGGGGCCCCCCCCCCCCCGGCGCCGGCGGGGCCCCGCCGCGCCCACCCGCTGAACAAAAACACATAGGGGCGCACCACTTACAAGAAACAATAAAAATCTACAACCACCCACAACACCAAAAAAAACCCCACCCCCA
>JARLIJ010000017.1 GCA_031291795.1 Acetobacteraceae bacterium
CCCCCGCCCATGACGGTGGGGGCACGGTCGGCAGCCGACGCCGGTCAGCCCGCTGCCGCCCTACGCTTCGTCCGTCCCATCCGCTGCCGCGGCCACTGCTTCGGTATCCTCGCCGCCGGTCGCAGCCTCGGCTTCCTCGCCGCCCGCCTCCGCCGCGGCCGCGGCATCCTCGCCGCCCGCCTCAGCCGGCGCGTCAGCGGTATGTGACGCGGGTTTTGGCGGCTCCACCAGCAGGTCGTCGCGCCGCGGCAGGTCGCGCAGATCCTTCAGGCCGAACTGCGTCAGGAACTGCGGCGTGGTGCCCCAGAGCGTCGGGCGGCCGGGACTTTCCCGCCGCCCCTTGGGCGTTACCAGGTTTGCCTCCAGCAGCGCATCCAACGTCTGCTGGGACAGGCTGGCGCCGCGGATCTCCTCGATCTCGGGACGGGTAACCGGCTGGTGGTAGGCGATGATCGCCAGCGTCTCCATTGCCACCCGAGGCAGCCGCCGCGGCGCCTCGATCACCTTGCGCAGCCGCGGTGCCAGGTCGAGCGCAGTGCGGAACTGCAGGCCCCCGCCAGCCTCCACCAGTTCCACGCCCCGGCCGGCATAGCGTTCGCGCAGGGCGGTCACCACCGCATCGGAATCCATATCCGCCGGCAGGAGCTGCGACAGCATGCGTGCGCTCACCGGCGTCGCGCTGGCGAACACCAGCGCTTCGGCGAGGCGCAACGCCGCCTCATCCGGTTCCACCGTTTTCGCGGGGACGGACGACTCGTCCGAGGCTGACGCAACAGGCGCATCCGCGACCGGTGCCGCCCCGTCGGACGCCTCGGCTGCGGCCGGTTCGGCGACAACGGGAGGCGACACGGCCTCGACCCGATCGGCATCGGATGCGCCTGGCTGAACCGGCACGTCCTCAGAAGGCTCGGTTTGGGCCGCATCGTCGCCGGACGGCTCGGAATCGGACAGCACACCCTCGGTCGACCCGGCGTCGGATGGCAAAGCAGCCGCCGGGACAGCATCCTGCAGGGCGGCGTTAGTCGGCGTCATTTCCGCCGGTGCGGCGTCAGGCGGCGCGGCGCCCGCCGGCACCGTTTCAGCCGACCCGGCATCGGCCGGCACCATCTCAACCGGCCCAACCTCGGCCTGCACGGTCTCTGTCGACCCCGCATCGACCGGCTGGGGTCCGGCGGGAACGTGCGCAAGCGGGGGCGTCTCGGGATGGGGCTCGTCTGTCATGCGCCCTCCTCTACCGCGCCACCGCCCCGGCGGACCAGGATCGGACCGAACATCTCATCCTGACGCAGCCGCACCGCCCCGCCGCGCGCCATTTCCAGCCCGGCCATCAGCGTGCTCGCCAGTGCCGCCCGCCGCTCCGTCGGGCCGAGCAGCCGCTCCGGCAGAAACGCCTCCAGCGTGCTCCAGTCGGGCAGCGTGCCGACCAGGCTGGCCAGCCGGCGCAGCGCGTCCTGCACCGTCCACAGCGTCAGCGCCCGCGGCCGGTAGATCGTGGCCTTGGTGCCCCGGCGTACCGCCGCGAGATAGGCCCGCATCAGCGCCCCCAGATCGAGCGCCAGGCGGGAGCGGTCGATCTCGGTATTGTCCTCGGGCATGCCGCGGGCGAACACGTCGACCCCAAGCCGCGGCTGCTGGCCGATCCAGGCGGCGACGGTGCGGATGACTTCGAGTTCGCGCAGGCGGGCGGCGAGCACCTCGGCCGCCTGTTCGCCTTCCTCGGCCGCCTCGGTGCCGGGGGGCAGCAGCAGCCGCGATTTCAGCCAGGTGAGCCAGGCCGCCATCACCAGCCAGTCGGCGGCGAGTTCCAGCCGGACCCGCCGCGCGCCCTCGATCATCGCGAGGTACTGGTCCACCAGAGACAGGATGGAGATCTTCGCCAGGTCGAATTTCTGCGCCCGCGCCAGTTCCAGCAGCAGGTCGAGCGGCCCTTCGAACCCCTCGAGCTGCAGCAGCAGGCTGTCGGGCGAGCCCTCCCGGGCCGGCTCAGATGACTCCGACACCGCCACCGCCGTCGCCGACGTCGTGCCCGGACAGCCAGAACACGGTGCGGAAGGCCCAGGGCAGGATGGTGTTCAGTGCTTCACCCACTGGATCGAAATCAATGAGATGCGGCAGCAGGAACACCACCACCATCACGATCAGGATGCCGGCGCGCTCCATCCCCGCCCAGCGCCGCGCCAGGCCCAGCGGCAGCAAGCCGACTGCGATGCGGCCGCCGTCCAGCGGTGGGATCGGGATCAGGTTGAACAGGCCGAGGACCAGGTTGGTCAGGATGAAGTAGAACAGGAACAACCCGACGATCGGGTGGGTGGCGAGCGAGGCGTCCAGCGCCTCAAAGCTGCCGCCGCCGGGGCCGGGGGCTGCGGGCATCAGCAGCGCGCCCAGCCAGGCGAGGACGAAGTTCATCGCCGGACCGGCCGAGGCGACCCAGGCCATGCCGCGCCGCGGGTTGGAGAATCGCCGCGCATCCACCGGCACCGGCTTTGCCCAGCCGAACATGAACGCCACGTGGTGAATGGTCAGCAACTGGAACAGCAGCAGGCCGCCGGGCAGCAGGATGGTGCCGACCCGGTCGATATGGCGGATCGGGTTGAGCGACAGCCGCCCTGCCCGGCGCGCGGTGTCGTCGCCGAGCGCCAGCGCGGCGTAGCCATGCGCGGCCTCATGCAAGGTGATCGCCAGGACGGTGGGGATCACCGCCAGCGCGAGTTGGAGCAGCATGTGGTTCACGCCAGGACCCGATCCCGCTCTGCGGCGAGGACGCTGGCATCCAGGGGCATGCGTCGCCAGGCGGCCTCGGTCCGGGCACGGGCGAAGCGGGCGGCCGCGGGGCCCTCCAGGGCGGGGCATTCCGCCAGCAGGGAAGCCGTCGCCGGCAGGTCGCCGCGGCAATACAGCGCGATGTCGCAACCCGCCGCCAGCGCCTGGCAGGCGAGGTCGGCGGGGCGGCCCGAAAGGGCGTGCATGGCCAGGTCGTCGGTCACCAGGGTTCCTTTGAAGCCGATCCGCTCCCGGATGACCGTCCCTATCACCGTGGGCGACAGGGTCGCGGGCAGGGTCGGGTCGAATGCCGGATAGACGATATGGGCCGTCATGAGCCAAGGCAGGTCTGCATTCAAGACAAACGGTAGCAGATCGGCGTCGAGGTGGTTCGCTTCGACCCGTGGCAGGGCCTTGTGGCTGTCGACCCGCGCCCGCCCGTGGCCGGGCGCGTGCTTGCCCACCGGCTGCACGCCGGCCGCCATCAGCCCCGCCGCCATGGCCCGGCCGAGGCGGGCCACCACCTCCGGATCCTGCGCCAGGGCACGGTCGCCGATCACGTCATGCGCATCGGGGACCGACAGGTCGAGCACCGGTGCCGCCGCCACGTCGAACCCGGCCGCGGCACAGTCGAGGCCGATCAGCGCGCCGGTGAGCCAGGCCGCGCGCAGGCCCGCCGCCGGGTGGCGGTCGTAGCACTGCCCGTGCATTGCGGCCGGCGGATGGCCGCGCCAGTGCGGCGGGCGGAGGCGCGCGACCCGGCCGCCCTCCTGATCGACCATCAGCACGGCAGTTTCCGGCAGCACGGCGCGCAGCGACGCCACCAGGGCGGCAAGCTGCGCGGGGTCCTGGATGTTGCGGGAGAACAGGATCACGCCCGCCGGCGGGGCGGCGCGGAACAGTGCGACTTCCGCCTCAAGAAGGACAGGCCCGGCAATACCGACGATCGCTGCTTTCATGGGCGGAAGCTACCGGGGCCGCCCTGTCATGTCATGCCCGGTCCTGGCGGGATGCCCGCGGGGTGCCGTCACGCAGGCGGATTCTGGGGGCGTGCCCTCTTGGCACTGGAGCGGTTTCAGCGGGGGCAGTTGGCTGGCGCGGTGTTCAGGGAGACTGGCAACCCCACGCCGTCATGGCCGGGCTCATCCCGGCCATCAATCGCGGCACAATGCTGGCACAGATGGCCGGGACAAGCCCGGCCATGACGATTTGAACGGGACGACCAGACGAGGTTGGACGACCGGTGGCGCGACGGGATCAGAAATCCGCTACCGAGCAGCTCGCATTCTTGGCGCGCACGCGGTCGCAGAACGTCTTGGCCTGGGCCACATCCCCGAAGCCAGAGACCCGCACGCGCCAATAGGTGCGCCCGCCCACCTCGATCTTGCTGTAGGACGGCGTGCGGCCCCCGAGCAGTTCGGGCATCCGGTGCTCCATGTGCTGCCATTCGGTTTTGGCGGCGTCCTCGGATGCCAGTGCGGCGAGCTGGATGGCCGGACTCTTTCCCACCGGCGCCGGCTTGGCCGCGGCGTGCGCGGCGGAGGCCTGCGCTGCGGCGGCCGGTTCCGGCGGAACCGCAGTCCGGGGCGCCGCAGCCGCAGCTGTCCGGGCGGCAGGCGGCACAGCCGGCACCACCGCCGACCGGGCGGCCGGCGCGGGCGCGGCGGGAACTGGCGGCGTTGCCAATGCAGTTGGTGCCGTTGCCGGCGCAGCAGCCTGCGGCACCGGAACCGGCGCAGGCGGCGCTCGCAACGCAGTGGGGTCGGGTGTCTCGGGGGCCGGTGCAAGCTTGCCCGTCGTCGTCCCATCATTGGCCGCCGGGTCGGCGCTGCCGGCGATCTGCATACCGCCCGGATGGTCCGGCTTGACCCGCAACGGCCGCGGGTCCGCCTGGACGACCGGCACGGGCCCGCCATGCCGGCTGAACAGCATCGACACCCCGCCGATGACGGCCGCCACCACCACCACACCGCCCGCATACATCAGCAAGCGCTGAAGGGCAGGATCCAACCCCAACCCTCCGCGACGCCCCCGATGGGGCACACGGTAAGTCGGGCTTGGGATGCTCAGATCATCCGACACAGCGCAGCACACTCCGTTCGGCCGAACCGACGGCGCGGGCTGTTGGCCTGCCGGCGGTCAGCGCATCTCTTCGACGGGATCCACGCCCATCACGGCGAGGCCGGAGCGGATCACCACCGCTGTCGCTGCCACCAATGCAAGACGGGCCAGCGTTTCGTCCGGCCGGTCCTTTTGGATGAAACGCAGCGTGGCGTCGTCCTTGCCTCGGTTCCATAGCATATGAAAGTCGGCCGCCAAGTCATAGAGAAAAAACGCGATTCGGTGCGGTTCACGTGCCAGCGCGGCAGCTTCCACCAGGCGCGGCCAGCCGGCGAGGCGACGGATCAGCGTCAGCTCCGCCTCGGCGACAAGGCTGTCGAGCGGCAGCTCCGCCAAGGCCGCATCGGCAACCTGCTCGGGCGGGAACATCTCCGCCGCGGCGCGCAGCACGGAGCGGCAGCGGGCATGTGCGTACTGCACGTAGAACACCGGGTTGTCGCGGGTCTGGGCCAGCGCCTGGTCGAGGTCGAACTCCATCTGCGCATCCGCCTTGCGCGTCAGCATGGTGAAGCGGACGGCGTCGCGCCCAACCTCATCGAGCAGGTCGCTCATGGTGACATAGGTGCCGGCGCGCTTGGACATGCGCACCGGCTGGCCGCCGCGCATGATGTGCACGATCTGGCAGAGCACCGCCTCGAACTTCGTCCGCCCGGCCGAGACCGCCTGCACCGCCGCCTGCATCCGCTTGACGTAGCCACCATGGTCGGCACCGAGCACGTCGATCAGAATGTCGTAGCCGCGGTTCACCTTGTCGGCGTGGTAGGCGATGTCGTTGGCGAAATAGGTGTTGCTGCCGTCGGACTTGCGCAGCGGGCGGTCGACGTCGTCGCCGAACTGGGTGGAGCGGAACAGGGTCTGTGGCCGCGGCTCCCAGTCGTCCGGGGTCTTGCCCTTGGGCGGCTCCAGTACGCCCTCATAGATCAGGCCCTGCTGGCCCAGCCAGTCGATCGCGGCGTCCACCGCGCCGGTTTCGGCCAGCGCGCGTTCGGAGCTGAACACGTCCTGCTCGACCCCCAGCTGGCGCAGGTCGGCGCGGACTTCGGCCATCATCGCGGTGATCGTGAAGTCGCGGACGGTGTCGATCCACAACTCGGGGGCCGCGATGCCGCCGTCCGGCAGGGCCAGGGCGGTGCCGTAATGCTCTGCCAGCCGCTGCCCGACCGGGATCAGGTACTCGCCGCGGTATTGCAGGCCGCCGGGGACCTCCTCGGAGAATTCGGCTTCGGTCAACGACGTGCCGATCGCCTGCAGATAGCGCCAATAGGCCGCCCAGGCGAGCGCGGTGACCTGCGCACCGGCGTCGTTGATGTAGTACTCCTTGGTGACGTCAAAGCCGGCCTTGGCGAGCAGGTTGGCGAGCGCGTCGCCCACCACCGCGCCGCGGCAATGGCCGATATGCATCGGGCCGGTCGGGTTGGCGGAGACGTATTCCACGTTCACCCGCACGCCGCTGCCGGCGGTGCTGTCGCCGTACGCAATGCCGCTGCGCAGGATGGCGGGCATCAGGGCACGGAACGCCCCGGCATCGAGCCGGAGATTGACGAAACCGGGGCCAGCCGCGGAGGCCTCGGCGATCTCCGGCACCTCATTGAGGAACGCAACCAGCGCCGCGGCGATCTTGGCAGGCGGCTGGCGGGCGGCCTTGGCGGAGACCATCGCAGCGTTGGTCGCCATGTCGCCATGGGTGGGGTCGCGCGCGGGGGTCACATCGACGCGGGCGGCGATGTCGTCAGGCAGGTCGGGAACGATGCCGCGCAATGCGGTCAACACAGTCTCGCGCATGCGGGCGTAGATATCAGAGGACGCTTTCATGTCGGCCCTCTACTCGCTTGGCCGGGTTCCGCCAAGCAGGATGGACAACATGCGAAACCGCGCTTGCCATACAATGCAGTACAGACTACGCTAATGTAGTTGATAAACGCGCTACGCAGGTGATCCATGGGTGTCCCCATCTCTATCCGATTGGACGACGATGTGCGCGCCGAGCTGGAGATGCAGGCCCACGCACGCGGCGTCGGGCTGGCGACGCTCTTGCGGGAGATCGCCACCCAAAGCGCGCGAGAGGCGCGGAAGGCCCGTATTCGGGAGGGCAGCGCCGCGGTCGGTGCTTATGTGGCGGCATCGCCGGAAGCGCGATCGTTCTACGAGGATTGGGGCACACCCAGCACCGATGCCGGCTGAGACCGGGCATCCGACGGTGCTTGCCGGCCAGATCGTGCTGGCTGACTGGCGAGGCGATGCACTGCCCAGAGAAGCGAACAAGCTTCGGCCGGCCGTGGTGGTCGAGGATGACAACCTGTTCTCCCCGACTTATCCGAACGTCCTGCTGGTGCCGCTGACGGATGATGCGGGCCTCGTCATCGTGGCCCTCTCGGTTGCCATCGCACCGGATGACATGAACGGCTGCACGAAGCCGTGCTGGGCGGCGTCGCATCTCGTCACGGCGACCTCGAAACACCGCGTCCGTCCAACAACGTCGAAGGTTACCCAGGCTCAACTGACCGCCATCCGGGGGCAGATCGCCTTCGCGATCGGCATCGCGACGTGACCGCAGGCCTTTTGCTCAAGCGAATGCCGAACGACGGCCAGACGGTGACGCGTTCCCGCACGGCGGCGATCCAGAATGTCCTGCCCGGCCCGGTATGCAGCCGTAGCCGACTGCCCGCCCCCTACCCGCTGACGGTGATGTCGGTCAGCCGGCGGTGCTCGTCCATCGCATAGCGGTCCGTCATGCCCGCCACGTAGTCGCCCACCACGGTGGCCGCGCGCGGCGTGCCCGGCTCGCCGGCCCGCCCGCGCCAATCGTCCGGCAGCAGGGTCGGATCGGCGTGCAGCAGGCGGAACAGCTCCTCGGTCAGGCGCCGCGCCTTGGTGGTCATGCGGTTGACCCGCCAATGGCGATACATCCGCGCGAACAGGAAATCCTTGATCACCTGGTTGGCCTCGGCCATCGCGGGGCTGAACGTCACCACGCGCTGCTTTGCCCGCCGGATCGCGTCGGCGTCCTTGGGGGCCAGCTTGGTCAGCCGCTTGCGGGTCTCCTCGATCAGGTCGGTGACCATGGCGTCGATCACCCGCCGGATCGTCTCGTGGCGCAGCCGTGGCGGCGGCACGTCCAGGCTGGAGCGGCGGGCGGCGGACAGCGCCTCCCCCACGATCGGCAGATGCGCGATGTCCTTCGGCCCGAACAGCCGCGCCCGCAGCGCGTCGTCCAGGTCGTGGCTGTGGTAGGCGATGTCGTCGGACATTGCCGCGACCTGCGCCTCGGCCGCGGCATGGGTGGACAGGTCGAGCTTGTAGCGATCGTTGTATTCGGCGATGTAGGGCGGCGGGCTGCGCAGCGGACCGTTATGCTTGGCCAGGCCCTCCAGCGTCTCCCAGGTCAGGTTCAGCCCGTCCCAGCCGGCATAGCGGCTCTCCAGCAGCGTCACCACCCGCAGGCTCTGGGCGTTGTGGTCGAAGCCGCCGAACGGCTTCATCGCCAGGTTCAGCGCCTCCTCTCCCGCATGGCCGAACGGCGGGTGGCCCAGGTCGTGCGCCAGCGCCAGCGCCTCGGTGAGGTCCTCGTCCAGCCCCAGCGCGCGGGCGACGGAGCGTGCGATCTGCGCCACCTCGATCGAGTGGGTCAGGCGGGTGCGGTAGAAATCGCCCTCGTGGTTGACGAACACCTGGGTCTTGTACTGCAGCTTGCGGAACGCCGAGCTGTGGATGATGCGGTCGCGGTCGCGCTGCCAGGGCGAGCGCGTGGCCGCCTCCGGTTCAGGGTGGAACCGCCCGCGGGCAGTGGCCGCACAGACCGCATAGGGCGCCGGATTCATGGATGGGGCTTACACCGCCACGGGGAATGCTTCAATTCCGCCTCCTGTGCCCCTATGTTGCATCCCATGAACCAGTTTGCCGTGACCGACCGCGCGGCTGCGCGGATCGCCGAAATTGTCGCCGCCGAGGGCCGGGACGCTGCGTTGCGCGTCGCGGTGCTGGCAGGCGGCTGCAGTGGCTTCCAGTACCGCTTCGAGCTGGACGACACCCCGCAGGAGGACGACCTGGTGATCGAGAACGCCGGCGCCCGGGTGCTGGTCGATCCTGCCAGCCTCGACCTGCTGGCCGGATCGGAGCTCGATTACGCCGATGCGCTGATGGGCAGCCACTTCGCGGTGCGCAACCCCAACGCCAAGTCGGCCTGCGGCTGCGGGACAAGCTTCTCGGTCGAGTAGCGCCGGTCCGGAACCAGCCAGGACGGGGAGGCCCTCGCCTCATTCCGCCTCGTCGGTAGACGCTTGCGGCAGCGCCGACACCGGCGGTTTGGCGTGTGGCGTCGGCGGCGGCGGTACCCAGGGCCGCGCGCCACGCTCCGCACGGTCGGTCAGCACGAAAGCGCCGCCGGGTCGCAGCCAGATCGCGACCGAACCGTCCCGCCAGACGGTGAACCGATCGGCCAATTGCGGCCACGGCTTCGGACACAACCCGCGCGCCGGCTCCAGCGAGACGATGACGGACACGCCCTTGCAGTCCCGCGGCCGCACGCCGTCGCGCACCAGCAGGGCGGCCAGCCTGTCGCGGTCCGGGCGCAGGAGGCAATTGCCGCCGGCACAGGCGATCACGCCTGCCGCCGCGGTGCCATCGTTCGGCACGGGCTCCGCGGTTTGCGCCGCCCAGTATTGCAGCCAGGCATCGCGGGTGAAGCTGCTGCCGCCCTGGGTCCGCTGCACGAACACCCCGGCCTCGGTCCGCACCCCGAGCAGACGGGCGTCGGCCGACAGGAGCAGGTCCGGGGGATGGTCCAGCGCTGGCGATATCACGCCCAGCACGATCGCCGCCAGACCGGCCAGGCGCAGCTTCGTCCGCCACAGCCCCAGCCAGGCCAGGCCGAGCGACAACACGGCCAGCCCCCAGGCCGGGACATGCGGCACGATCACCGTCGCCGCCGGCCATGCGGCGGCGGTCCGCGCCACCCATACGACCGCTTCCGCTCCCCAGCCCATCGGCACCAGCGCGAGCCGGTCGAGGCCCCACGGCATCAGGCCCAGCGCAATCAGTCCGGCCGGCATGACCCACAGCGCGGTCAGCGGCACCGCCACCATGTTCGCCAGGATGAAATACGCCTGGATGTGCCCGAAATGGTACGCGCCATACGGCGCCGAGGCGGTGCCGGCCAGCGCGCTGGTCAGCGCCAGGGCCGCCACGTACGACGCCAGCCGCCGCGCACGGCTCTTGCCCTGCAGCCGGCGCAACCAGGGCCGCACCGCCTCATAGCCGGAGATCAGCGCCAGCACGGCGGAAAAGCTCATCTGAAACGAGACGCCCGGCACCTCCTGCGGTGCCAGCAGCATCAGCACCGCACCGGCCAGGCCCAGCCCGCGCAATGACACCGGATTGCGGCCGGCGAGCACCGCCACGGTGAACAGGCAGGCCATGCTGAAGCTGCGCACGATCGGCACGTGCATGCCGGTCAGCACCATGTAGGCGGCGCCCGCGACCAGCGCGACGACCACCGTCAACTGCTTGCAGGGCCAGAACAGGCTGGCGTGCACCGACGCCGCGAACCCGATCCGCGACACCGCCAGGAAGAACCCCATGACGATCCCGATATGCAGGCCGGCCACCGCCAGGAGATGCGCCAGCCCCGAGTCGCGGAACGCCTGGTGGTCCGCTTCGGGGATGCCGGTCTGCATGCCGGTCAGCAGCGTCACCGCGACCTGGCCGGCGGCGCCCGGGATCACCGCGCTCACCCGCCGTGCAATCGCCTCGCGCAGGGCCTGCACCAGGCGCAGCGGCGCACTCGGCACCGCTTGCAGCAGCCGTTCCGCCGGCCCCAGCGCGAATCCGGATGCGCCGAGGCCGGTGTAGTAGGCGTCGCGCTGCAGATCCCAGCCGCCGGGATAGGACGGCGGCGAGGGTGGCCGCACCAGCGCGCGCACGCGCACGGTGTCGCCGGTGGCGAAATCCCCCGCATCGGTCTTGCGCAGCCGGATGCGGACGGCGCGCCGCAACGGCGTGGCCGCGTCGTCCAGCCGCGCCGCTTCCAGGGTGATGCGCCGTCCCTCCGGCAGGATTTCGACCGCGCGGATCGTGCCGGTGACGATCGTGGCGCGGAACGGCAGCCCGGCCTCGATCGGGGGCGCCCGCGCGGTGGCGACCTGGGCGGAGGCAAACCCCAGCGCAAGCGCTGCCGCCGGCAGGGCCGCCAGGCGCAGCCAGCCACGCCCGAACACCGCCAGGGCGAGAGGCGGCACGACTGCCACCGGCCCCCACCAGGGCGGCGGCTCGAACCGCAGGCTGTAATAGGCCAGCACGCCGGCGCCCATGAACACCGGCAGCCACAGCGCGAACTGGCCGGCCTCGGCGTCGCACCATGCCGCCAGCCAGCCGAACCCGATCCGCCACCGCAGGCGGCTGCGCAGGCGGCGTCCCACGGCAACGCTCAGGGGCGACCCGAGGAGGCTTCCGAGGGAGCTTCGCAGGGCGAGCACGAGCTCCATGCGGGGCAGTGTGGCGCCAACTGCCTCTACAGCCGGTGAAGACGCGTGCTATTTGCCGCCCATGACCGTCCGCACCCGCTTCGCCCCCAGCCCGACCGGCCTGCTGCACATCGGCGGCGCCCGCACCGCGCTATTCAATTATCTGTACAGCCGCCACCACGGCGGCGAGTTCCTGCTGCGCATCGAGGACACCGATCGCGAGCGCAGCACCGACGCTGCCACCCAGGTGATCCTGGAAGGCCTGGACTGGCTTGGCCTGCACCACGACGGCCAGACCGTGTTCCAGTCCACCCGCGCCGCCCGCCATGCCGAGGTCGCGCACGAGATGCTCGCCGCAGGCCGCGCCTATTACTGCTACTGCACCGCCGAAGAGCTGCGCCAGATGCGCGAGCAGGCGGTGGCCGAGGGCCGCTCCCCCCGCTACGACGGGCGCTGGCGCGATCGCGACCCGTCCGAGGCACCGGCCGGCATCGCCCCCGCCATCCGCCTGAAGGCCCCGCGCGAGGGCGAGACCGTGGTCGAGGACCTGGTGCAAGGCACCGTCCGCGTCGCCAACGCCGAACTCGACGACATGATCATCCTGCGCAGCGACGGCACGCCCACCTACCAGCATGCGGTGGTGGTCGACGACCACGACATGGCGATCACCCACGTGATCCGCGGCGACGACCACCTGACCAACACCTTCCGCCAGGTGCAGGTCTACCAGGCGATGGGCTGGGACCTGCCGGGCTTCGCCCATATCCCGCTGATCCACGGGGCCGACGGCGCGAAGCTGTCGAAGCGGCACGGCGCGGTCTCGATGCTGGAGTTCCGCGAGCAGGGGTTCCTGCCGGAGGCGCTGTGCAACTACCTGCTGCGCCTCGGCTGGTCGCATGGCGATCTGGAGATCCTCGACATGGCGGAGGCGATCCGCCTGTTCGATATCGTCGACGTCAACCGCGGCGCGGCGCGGATGGACTACGCCAAGCTGACCCACCTGAACGGGGTCTATATCCGCCAGGCCGACGATTCGCGCCTGACGCATGAGGTGCTGCAGCGACTCGCCCATCGCCCCGACCTGTCGCTGGGCTCACGCGCGGCCGAACGCATCCGCGCGCTGATGCCGGCCCTGAAGGAGCGGGCCAAGACGCTGGTGGAGCTGGCCGACGCCGCCGCCTTCCTGGCCCGCGTGGTGCCGTTGCCGATGGAACCAAAGGCCGCCGCCGCGCTGACTCCGGAGGCGAAGCTGATGCTGCGCGACGTCGGTGCAGCCTTGGGCGAGACGGATTTCTCAGTCCCGGCGCTGGATGCGGCGCTGCGGGGCTTCGCCGAACGGACCGGCCGGAAGCTGGGCCAGGTGGCGCAGCCGCTGCGGGCGGCGCTGACCGGCAGCAATATCAGCCCTGGGATCGACGCTACCCTCGCCGCTTTGGGGCGCGAGGAGGCATTGGCGCGAATTAATATCGCCGCGGGGTAAAAAATTCAGGGGCTTTGATCCAGGTCAATGAGCGTGTTGTCTCCAGGGATCATGGTGCTCCTCGAGAAGCAGACGAGATCTTCTCGTTAGCTCCTCTCTTGGACTCCTCCCCAAACTTGGCGGTGCCGTTCGGCACCGCCTCTTTTTTTGCTGTCGCTTCGGTCCGCCTTTACTAG
>JARLIJ010000133.1 GCA_031291795.1 Acetobacteraceae bacterium
GAGCCGTAGATATGCGCCTTGGCCTGCCAGCGGCCGCCTTTCGCGGGGTAGCCAAGATCGCCGTAATCCGTCCACGGCATGTAGCGCCGCTCCAGCGCCTGCCACATCGCGTGGCGTTCCGCAGGCGAAGCATCCGGGTGCGCGTAGACCTCATGCTGGAAGTGGTCGACGCAGACGCCGTAGGGCAGGAATGCCAGCGCACCGATCAGGTGCATGCGGCGGAACCGGTCGGCTGCGTCGTCCCCCACCATCAGCCCGATCTGCGGATAGGACAGGAACTCCAGCCCCATCGAGTGGATTTCCGCCGCCTCCATTGTCGGCCAGAGGTAGTCCACGCCCGGCTGGTCGCGGCTCTCCCAGTTCTGGAAGGCGTGGCCCATTTCATGGGTGAACACGCCGATGTCATGATGCGTGCCGTTGAAGTTGGCGAAGATGAACGGCACGCCCTGGGTCGGGAACGAGGTGCAGAACCCGCCGCCGGCCTTGCCGGGCCGGTTCTTCAGGTCGAGGAACCCGCCCGCCCGCATCATCCGGTAGAATTCGCCCAGCCGCGGATCCAGGCCGTCGAACATCGCCTGTGCCTGTTCCACCAGGAAATCGTGGCCGCCGGCTGGCTTCGGGTTGCCGGCAGGATCGACCAGCGCCTCATCCCAGTAGCGCAGCGTGTCCCAGCCGTTCGCCGCCCGCCGCGCTTCCAGCAGACGCGCGACCAGCGGCACGACATGGGTCGCGACCTGGTCGCGGTAGCGGGCGACCTCGGCGGGTCCGTAATCCACCCGGCGCAGGCGGCGGTAGCCCAGCGGGATGTAGCTGGGCAGGCCGAGCTTGCGGGCCATGCCGTGACGGAGTTTGGTCAGGGAGTCGTAGAGGCCGTCGAATTCCTCGCCATGGTCCGCGAAGAACGCCCAGCGGGCCTGTTCCGCGCGATGACGAGTCGCGCGATCGGACGATTCGGCGAACGGGCCGAGACCGGACAGGTTCACACTCTGCCCGTCGATCGCGATCTGCGCCGATGCGAGCAGCTGGGTGTAGCGGGCCGTCAGCTTGGATTCTTCTTCGAGGTCCTGCTTGATCGCGGGCTCGAACGTCGTGACGTCGGTTTCCCACAGCCGCAGCGCATGCGCGCCGGCCAGGCGTTCCATCGCCGCTCGGTCGGGATGCGCCAGCAGGCGGCGCTTCATCGCCACCTCCAGTTCGGTCGCCTCGGGGGCCAGCGTGTCGGCATAGTCGCGGGCCTGGCGGGCGGCCTCGTCGGTGGTGTCCTGCTCGAAGCGCAGATGCACCAAGGCACTCCAGGTGTCGTAGTCCCGGCGCAGCCCATCCCATTCGGCGAGCGCCGCTGCCCGGCCCCCGGCATCGAACATCGCCTGGATCGCGGCGTAGCGGCCGGCCAGGCTTTCGTGGGTGGGCGTGGCGGGAGCGATATCGGCAAAGCGGGGTATCATATCTCGTCGTCTCCCATCGGCTCGATCCGGATCACGGCCACGCGGGCATCGGCGCTGGGCCGCAAATTCACGGCGGCGGTCCATCGTACCGTGTCGCGTGGCCCCACGGTTGTCGCGCCGACGGTGATCGCGCCTTGCAGCACCACCAGAAACCCGGAACGACCCGGCGGGAGGCCCATCAGGTCCGCAGCGTCGAGCACCTGAACGGTATGGGAATACGCCGGATAGGCGGTGATCACGTTCAGCACCATGCACGGCCCACTGCGCAGGCCGCACGCGATCGGACCTGCGCCATTGAAGGCTGCCGGGACGCCCGGGCGGTCGACGGTCAGCAGCGCCCCCTCGGGCAGCGCCAGGCTGAAGCCGGCCCCCTCCAGCAGGGTGATGGTCCGGTCATGGTCGGCATAGTCCGAGAACGGCGCATCCCGCTCCAGCCAGGCGAAGCCGACCAGCCAGCCGGGTCCACTGGCGATATCGGCCTTACGCCCGGCCCCGTTCAGCCAACGCGACTCGGACAAGCCGGCCGCGCGGATGACGTCTGTCTGCATAGAACCTCGCCCTACAGTGGTGCGGACACACCATGCGCCACCTTGGGCCGACCGTCATCGCCGGGGGACGTGCTGGTTCTGGCTGGCTGAGCCGCTCCAATCGTTATGGTTGAGCTCCGACTCGCAGGCGCGAAACGTAACGGTGGGCGGCATCCATCGGGGATAGGGCCGTTCCTCCCCCTCCCCTTGAGGGCTTGGGCCGCAGAGCGGACCAAGGCTGGGGGAGGGTCGTGGGTCCGTGCAGCCCGCCCCCTCCCCCCACCCCCTCCCTCGATGGGAGGGGGAGGAACGCTTACTCGGCCTGCGCTGAAAGCGTGGGGCCTGCGCTATCGGGCGTGCTTCCAGTCGCCGGTGTCCGGCCGGGCCAGGCCGAGGTTCTCACGCAGCGTCGTGCCGGCATAATCTTTGTGGTACAGCCCGCGCCGTTGCAGTTCAGGTACGACGAACTGCACGAACTCCTCGTACGCCCCCGGAACATGCGTCGCCGCCACGACGAAGCCGTCGCAGCCACGACCGACGAACCATTCCTCCAGGCCGTCGGCCACGTCCCTGGCGGTGCCGACGAAGCGGGGATGGTCGTAAGCGGTGCCGCGGTGGGTGATCTCGATGAAGTCGCGCGGCGTCGGCAGGCGGCCGCCGAGCAGGCGGCGGATGCGGTCGCGCATGCCCTGCACGCCGGTCCAACTGGCGAGTTCCTCCTCGGTGAACGGCTGGTCGATCGGCTGCTTCGAGAAATCGTAGTTCAGCACCTCGGATAGCAGCGACAGGCTGTCGATCTCCTTGGGCAGGCTGTCGATCAGGGCGGCCTTGTCCTCGGCTTCGGATCGGGTTTCGGCAACGATCGGGTAGACGCCGGCACAGACGAACGTCTTGTCCGGATCGCGGCCGGCCGCAGCGACCTGCTGCTTGAACGACGCATAATCGATCTTGGCGCGTTCGAGGTCGTAGTACGCGACGAACACCAGTTCCGCCCAGCGCGCGGCGAAGCGCTGGCCGCGGCCGCTCTGGCCGGCCTGGATCAGCACCGGGTGGCCCTGGGCGGAGCGCGGCACGGTGAACGGGCCGCGCGAGTTGAAGAACGTGCCGTGGTGATCGAGCCGATGGACCTTTTCGGGGTGGGCGAACAGGCCGGTTTCCCGGTCGGCGACGATCGCGCCGTCCTCCCAACTGTCCCAGTGGCCGTGCACAACCTCCAGGAACTCGTCCGCTCGGTCGTAGCGGCGATCGTGCTCGCCATGGCCGGTGGCGCCCATATTGAACGCCTCCCCGTCATTCATCGAGGTGACGATGTTCCAAGCGGCGCGGCCCTCGGTCATCAGGTCGAGGGTGGCGAACACGCGGGCCACATGGAACGGTTCATAATACGTTGTCGAAAACGTCGCCCCAAGCCCCAGCCGCTGGGTGGCCATGCCCATGACGGTCAGGATGGTGACCGGGTCCATCTTCACGCAGCGGATGCCATTGGCGACGGTATGGGCGTGGTCGCCGCCGAACAGGTCTGGCATCGCCAGCCGGTCGTCGAAGAAACCGAGGTGGAACTTGCCGGCCTCCAGCACGCGGCCGATGCGGCGATAGTACTCGGCCGAGGCAAAATCCGGCGCCGCCTGCGGATGCCGCCAGGAGCCCACGAAATTGCTGCAGTTCTGCGCTTGCAGGAAACCCACGAGTGTCATCTGGCGCATGCGGCCCTCCCCCGATGGCCCATCAGGGCCTTCGGTCTCCAGCTATACCCGTGGGTAGCCAGTACGGGAAGGTAACCGCGAGCGCTCAGTCGAACAGCGAGCTGACCGAACTCTCGTCGGAGATCCGCCGCATCGCCTCGGCCATCAGGGGGGCGATGGTGAGCTGGCGGATGTTGTGCGCCAGGCGAACGGCCTCGGTTGCCAGGATCGAGTCGGTCAGCGTTGTCATCTCGACCGCCGAGGACGCGATCCGCGCCACCGCGCCGCCCGACAGCACGCCGTGGGTGCAATAGACGCTGGCGGAGCTGGCCCCGACCTTGAGCAGCGCCTCGGCCGCGTTGCACAGGGTGCCGCCGGAATCGACGATGTCGTCGACCAGGATGCAGTCCCGCCCGTTGACGTCGCCGATCACGTTCATCACCTCGGACTGGCCGGCCCGCTCGCGCCGCTTGTCGATGATCGCCAGGTCGCAGTTCAGCCTTGTGGCGATCATGCGGGCCCGCACCACGCCGCCGACGTCGGGCGAGACGATCATGATGTTGCGCCCCTCATACCGCTCCTTGATGTCGCGGCTGTAGAGCGGGGCGGCGAAGAGGTTGTCCACGGGAATGTCGAAGAAGCCCTGGATCTGCCCGGCGTGCAGATCCATGGTCAGGACCCGGTTGGCGCCTGCCTCGGTGATCAGGTTGGCCACCAGCTTGGCACTGATCGGGGTGCGCGGACCGGACTTCCGGTCCTGCCTGGCATAGCCGAAATACGGGATGACCGCGGTGACCCGGCGCGCCGACCCGCGACGCAACGCGTCCAGCGTGATCAGCAGCTCCATGAGGTTGTCGTTCGCGGGGTAAGAGGTCGATTGCAGGACGAAAACGTCCTCGCCCCGGACGTTCTCCTGGATCTCCACGAAGACTTCCATATCCGCGAAACGGCGGATCGATGCCTTGGTCAGCGGCAGGTTGAGTTTGGCTGCGACCGCCTCGGCCAAGGGACGGTTGCTATTGCAGGCGACAATCTTCATGGGGATCGGGTGCCAATGGAGCGCAGCCGGCCCCCGGGCCGGCGCTTGCGGTCAGGCCTTCTAGCAACCCCCCCCGCCGCTGTCCACGAACGCCGACTCAGGCATCCGCCTCAGCCCTCCGGCTCAGACGCGCCCAGCCGGGCGGCGCCAGACGGCGCGGCGGCGGTCGGCAAACCGGCCGGTGGGGCGGCCGTGGTCGATGCGGCCCCCGCTGCGGACGAGGCACCAGCCGGGGGCGTGGCGCCGGCCGCGGGTTGGGCGCCAGGCGGCTGGGCTGCATCCGGGGCATGGCCGGTCTGGCGCTGCAGCACGTTCTGCACGCCCCCGGACGCCTCGGTGGCCACTACCACGGCCACGTCACCCCAATAATGGTCCAGCGTGCCGGCCGGGATCTCGTTGAGCTGGACCACCCGGCCGCGTTCATCGCTGGGCGGGACGGTGATGATCCACTGGATCTCCACCCGCTCCTGGCGGTTGGGGATCGGCACGACCTTGACCTGGCCCTGGACGATGAAGTCGGCGCCGGCGGCCGTGGTCTGCACCACCGGGCCCAGCAAGCCGAGTCGCCGGCGCATCTCCCGCGTCAACGCCGTGTTGCCGTCGCCGGGGGCGCCGGTGACGTCGGCCACCATCACCTTCGCAGTGCGGTTGTAGAGACTGTTCGGGTCGGCCTGCACGATCGCGGTCTGGATGCTGGTCAGCAAGGCCGCAATCTTCGGGGCCGCCTCGACCGCCGTCTGCTGCAGCGTGGCTGGATCGGCTGCAGCCCAGGCCGGAGTCGGGACCGGCGCGCCCTCGGCATTGCCCTTGTCCTTGCCTTGCGGGTCGCGGACCGTGAAGACAGGCACCACGGTGCCGCCACGCTGTTCGGCGCGCCCGACCAGCGTCCAATCGGTGTGCTGGCTGACCTGCGCGACGGCCGGGACCTCGGCCTGCTGGAGCGCGGTCGCCAACTGATCGGCGAGGCCGCGGCTGGCCGCGTCGGGCAGCATCATGTCGCCTTGCGGCGGCACTGCGAGCCTGGGTGTCGGCGGCTGCGCCAGGCGCATGGCTGTGGCGCCCGGATTGCCCAGAAACGGTTCGGGCAGGTCGCCACAGGCGGTCAGGAACAGCGGAAGCGCCAGGCACAGCGCGGCGAGGAACCAGCGAAGAGGGTACTGCATGAGGCGCTGTATAGGGCAACCTCGCGCCAAGACCAGCCGTCTGGTGTTCACGGGTGGCTGCACCGAGGCGACGCGCCGCGGCAGGCGGCCGGACGGCAAAGCACTCTGATCGGCGTCTGGGCCGGCTGCGGTGCGGCGGTCGGGCGCGGCACCGATGCAGCCTGTCCGCGGATGGCGGCGGGGACGTCCCGGCCGGAAGCAGCGGGTCCGACGCGCCGCCGATGCGGCTTATCCGTGGATGGCGGTGGGGACATCCTGGCCGAAATAGGCGCGTTCCAGGCGGTGCGGCAGGTCGGGCGTGGCGGTGTCGGCCTGCAGCACGATCCGCCCGCGGGCCATGGCGTAGACCCGGTCGGCCAGGGCCAGGGCCTTTTCGATCAACTGGTCCACCAGCAGCACCGCCGTGCCGGTCTCCTTCAGCCGGCGTGCCACTGACAGCACCCGGTCCACCAGGACGGGCGACAGGCCGGCCGAGGGCTCGTCCAGCATCAGCAGCCTCGGCCGGCGCACCAGGCCCTGCGCCACCGCCAGCATCTGCTGCTGGCCGCCGGACAGGGCACCGCCGCGGTCGGCGCGCTTGGCGGCGATCTCGGGGAAATACGTCAGGGCTTCCTCGACCCGGGCGGCGCGCTCGCCGCGGGGCAGGTCGTAGCCGGCCAGCAGCAGGTTGTCGGTGACCGAGAGCTGGGTGAACACCCGGTGGCCCTCGATCACGTGCACCAGGCCGCGGCGGGCGGTCTCGCGCGGGCCGGCACCGCGCAGGTCCCGGCCGTCGAAGCGCACCGTCCCCCCGGTCCAGGGCAGCAGCCCGGACACCGCGCGCAACAGCGTGGTCTTGCCGGCGCCGTTGGGGCCGAGCAGGGCGACTGCCTCGCCGGAACGGATGGCGAGGGCGACGTCGTGCAGCACGGCAATCTTGCCGTAGCCGGCGTTCAGCGCGTCGATTTCGAGCAGCGATTCAGGCGCCGAGATAGGCACTGACCACCTCCTTGTGGGCGCGGATGTCGGACGGCGTGCCGGCGGCCAGCTCTCGGCCCAGGTTGAGCACGGTCACGGTGTCGCAGATATCGAAGATCAGGTCGGCATGGTGCTCCACCAGCAGCACGCCGGTGCCGCGCTGGCTGATCCGCTTGATCAGCTCGCCCAGCCGCTTGATCTCGTCGGTCGACAGGCCGGCCGCCGGCTCGTCCAGCAGGATGAAGGTCGGGTGCAGCATCAGCGCGCGGGCGATCTCCATGAAGCGCAGCTCGCTGTGCTGCAGGCGGTCGGCGCGGACGGCGGCCAGCGATTCCAGCCCGACCACGCGCAGCGCCAGCGTGGCCTGGGCCCTCAGCCGCCGCTCGTCGCGGCGGTGGCGCGGCAGGGTCAGCAGCGACTCGGCGAAGCTGGCGGTGCCGTTGATGCTGCCGCCGATCATGACGTTCTGCAGCACGGACGCCTCGCCGATCAGCCGCGGCGTCTGGAAGGTGCGCGCGATGCCCAGGCCGGCGCGTGCCTGGGTCGGCTGGTGCGACAGGTCGACGTCGCCCAGCCCGACGGTGCCATGTTCGGGGCGGTAGTAGCCGCTGATCACGTTCAGCGTCGTGGTCTTGCCGGAACCGTTGGGGCCGATCAGGCCGTGCACCTGGCGGGGCTCGATCTGCAGGTCCAGCCCGTCGATCGCGCGCACGCCGCCGAAACTCAGGACCACGCCGCGCAGGTCGATCGTGGCCCTGGCCGCACCGTGGTCCAGGATCTCGGCCAGCAGCTCCGGCCGCGGGATGATGGCGCGGTTGCGCTCCAGCGGGCGGCGATTGGCGAAGTCCAGCAGGTCGGCAATGCCGCCGGGGATCACCAGCACGATGATCAGGAGCAATGCGGCGTAGAGGAAGGTCGACCACGCCACCAGCGGGGCGGCGAACTCCGGCAACACGGTCAGGATGATGGTGCCCAGCAGCGGCCCGAGGATGGAGCCGCGGCCGCCGATCAGGATGGCGATGAAGAACAGCACCGACAGGTCGAAGGTGAAGGCGTCAGGCGTGATGTAGGATTGCAGCGTGGCGAACAGCCCGCCGGCAATCGCCGCGGTGGCGCCGCTGAACAGGAACACGGTGACCAGCAATGCGGGCTTGCTGATACCGATGGCCTCGGCGGCGACTTCCGCATCGCGGATCGCCACCAATGCGCGGCCGAACCGGCTATGCGCCACGTTGGCGGTGATCCAGGTGCAGAACGCGGCGAAGGCCAGGCACAGGAAGTAGAAGCCGGGGCCGGTGTCGAACGGCGCCGGCAGCGTCGGACCTGGCAGGCCGATGCCGCCGCCGGTGACGCCCTGCCAGGCGAGCGCCACCTGGGTCAGGATGGTGGCAAAGCCCAGCGTCGTCATGGCGAAGTAGAAGGTGCGCAGCCGCAAGGCAGGCAGGCCGATGATGACGCCGGCGACCGCGCCGACCACGCCGGCAGCCCCCAACGCGGGGAATGCCGGCCAGGCCGGTCCGAGGTTGCCGGCCACCAGCACGGAGGCGGTGTAGGCCCCCAGCGTCAGCAGCGCGACATAGCCGATCGCGAGCTGGCCGCCGAAGCCCACGGCGAGGTTCAGCCCCGATACCAGCACCCAGTAGATCGCCGCTCGGGTGGCGATCAGGGTCCAGTAGTCGCTGCCGGTGAACGGCAGGACCGCGGCGAGGCCGAAGACGATCAGGAAGGGGAACATGCTGCGCATCGTCTCAGACCCGCCGTGCCCGGGATGACCCGAACAGCCCCTGTGGCGCCGCCAGCAGCACCACGATGAACACCACGAACACCGCGACCGAGGAGAACACGCCGCCCACGGTGAAGTTCGCCGCCTGCTGGAACAGGCCCAGGGCAATTCCGCCGATGATGGCACCGCGGTTGTTGCCGAGGCCGCCCAACGCCACGGGGACGAAGCCGTAGAAGTTCAGCATTGCGCCGTTCGCAAAGAACGCCAGCAGCAGCTCACCGCTGGCGAAGCCGGCGATGCCGCCCACCACCCCCGCCAATGCGTAGCTCGCCATGCGGAGGTTGCGTTCCGGCAGGCCGAGGGCGCGGGCCGCGAAATTGTCCTCGGAGATCGCGAGGAAGGCGCGGCCGACCAGGGTGCGGCGATACAGGAACTCCAGCCCGCCGGTGACCGCGGCGCAGGCGACCAAGGGGAGCCAGAATTTTTCATCCCAGGGGCCGCCATTGCCGATGCCCAGCAGGCGGGGAAACGGCTGCGGTTCGGTGCTCCATTCGATCGCGGTGACCTGCTGGATCATCAGGGCGAAGGCCAGGGTAGACAGCACGTAGAGGTGTTGGTCCAGCTTGCCCAGGACCGGGCGCACCGCGACGATTTCGGTCACCACGCCGATCGCCGCGCAGGCGATCAGGGTGACAACGAAACCGATTGCGGCGGGCAGGCCGAGGCGCAGGATGAACAGCGAGCCCAGCACGCCGCCCAGCATGCCGAGCTGGCCCGCGGTGAAGCTCATCACGCGGGAGGCGGTGTACATCGTGTTGTAGGTGATGCCGATCAGTGCGTAGACCGCGCCGATCGCCAGGCCGGAGGCGAGGATCGAGGCGAGCATGCGTCAGACGGCTGCGCGCGGGTGCGCGACGGCGCGCAAGGTCGTTACAGCGGACATCATCACCTCCTCGATTGGGCAGTCTTTTGGTTCACGGCGACTTTTCTCCCCCTCCCCTTGAGGGCTTGGGCCGCAGATCGTGTAGCCGGGGGCCAGCTTGTAGGCGCCGTCGGTCTGCGAGTTGGCTTCCGACATCACGATCTCATCGGTCGGGAAGCCGTTGTGCTGGGTGGCTGACCACGCGTAGTCGGCATACAGGCCGGGATAGGACTTGAGCGTGTTCCAGTGGCCGATGATCGCCTCGGAGCTGGAAGACCCAGTGGCGTCCACCGCCTTTGCGATCAGGTCGATCGCATCGTAGCCACAGGCCACCCACCAGAGGATGGTGTCCTTCAGCTCGATCTTGCCTTTGATCTTGTCGACGAAGGCCTGGGTGCGCGGCGGCAGCTTGCCATCGGCGCCGAAACTGCAGTTCTTGAAGCCGAGGATGTAGACCTTCGACCAGTTCTCGGGTTTGTCGACCAGGTGCCCGACCTCGCCCGATCCCATCGCGGGATGGCCGAGGAAGGGGATGTCCCAGTTCAGCGTCGTGCGGGTGTTCATCAACCGCGCTTCCATGCCGGTAGAGACGCTCCAGATCACGATCGCCTTCGCGTTGGCGTTCCTGGCGCGCAGCATGTCGGGCGTGACGTCCGGCTGGGTGGCGTCGATCTGCGCCTGGTAGACCACCGTCCCGCCCTTCTGCTTGAACAGGGTGACGAAGTCGGTCACCGCGCTGACGCCGTAGCCGGTGGTGTCGCCCAGCACGGCGACCTCCGTCACTTTCTGGATCTGCAGGCAGTAATTGGCGACCGCCTCGTTGATCTGGCTGTTGGACGGCGCCATACGGAACGCGTTGGGGAATTTCGTTGGATCGATCAGGCTGTCCACGAAGCCGGGATGCAGGTTGGGCATCTTGCCCCGTGCCATGATGGGCGTGGTCGCCAGGGCTTCGCCCGAGTTGGTCGGGCCGTAGATCGCGTGCACCTTGGCGCGGCTGACCATGTCCTGCACCGCGTTCACCGCCTTGGTGGGATCGCCCTGGGTGTCGCGCACCACCAGCTCGATCTTGCGGCCCTTGACGCCGCCGGCGGCATTGATCAGGTCGGTCGCGTAGCGCACGCCGCGGTCGAAGCCGATGGCGGGAGCGGAACTGGGGCCGGTCAGGGCGGCGAGCCAGCCGACGCGAATGGGTTCATTGTCGGCGAAGGCGGGACGGGCGACGAAGGGGGCCGCGAGGGAACCGGCGGCAGCGAGCGTGAAGCCACGACGCGTCAATGTCATTTTTGGACACCTGCTTGGACTGCTTTTCTGGACGTCATGTGCTTACGCCCGAGTCCCGGCGCGCTGTCAACGCTTGGCTGACGCCAACCGGTCATATGTTTCGAATACGGTATATGAACAGCCGTGCGGCCGTGCTTGATATTGGTTAAAACTATATTGTTGATTGCTGCGCTTTCGACTGCCGAGCGATCCGGCCGGGGGGCTTAGCCATGCCGATATCGGATCGAAACAGGTTTCGGCGGTACCTTTCGCATTTCCGTGACGGCGTCCGGGACAGCGTGCCGGAACTATCCCGCGGCCAGCGTCTTCATTGCCGCCGTCCGCTCGAACAGCCGCAGCAGCATACGCACCGCCTTGCCCCGCTCGCTTGTCAGCTTCGGGTCGCGGCTGAGCAGCACCTGCGCGTCGCGATGCGCCATGTGCAGCAGAGGCTCGTGCTCGATCGGGTCGGCCAGCCGGAAGCCCGGCGCACCGGCCTGCCGCGTGCCGAGCACGTCACCGGCGCCGCGCAGACGAAAATCCTCGTCGGCGATCAGGAAGCCGTCATCGGTGTCGCGCAGCAAGGTCAGCCGGCGGCGGGCGGTCTCGCTCACCCAGTCCTCGTGCAGCAGCAGGCAGAAGCTCACTTCCGATCCGCGCCCGACCCGGCCGCGCAGCTGGTGCAGCTGGGCCAGGCCGAAGCGTTCGGCGTGCTCGATCACCATCACGCTCGCCTCGGGGACGTCGACGCCGACTTCTATAACAGTCGTCGCCACCAGCAGGCGGATCTTGCCAGCGGCGAAGGCGGCCAGCGCGGCGTCACGCACGTCGGCGCTCTGCTGGCCGTGTGCCAGGCCCACCCGATCGCCGAAGCGGGCGTGCAGCGTGGCGAAACGGTCCTCGGCGGCGGCGAGGTCCAACGCCTCGCTCTCGGCGACCAGCGGGCACACCCAGTAGACCTGGGCGCCGCGGTCGAGCGTGCGCGCGATGCCGTCCAGGATGTCCGGCAGCGTGCCCAGCGAATGGAGCGTCGTACGGATCGGCTGGCGGCCGGCGGGCTTTTCGGTCAGGCGGGAGACCTCCATCTCGCCCCACTGCGTCAGCAGCAGCGTGCGCGGGATGGGGGTGGCGGTCATCACCAGCACGTCGGTGTGCTCACCCTTGCCGCCAAGCAGCAGGCGCTGGTCGACACCGAAGCGGTGCTGCTCGTCGATCACCGCCAGGGCGAGGTCGTGGTATTCGACCGCATCCTGGAACAGGGCGTGGGTGCCGACGACCAGCGGGATCGAACCGTCCTTCAGCCCGCGCAACAGCCGCATGCGCTCGCGCCCCTTGATCGAGCCGGTCAGCAGCGCGACCGGCACGGGGCAGAGGCGAGTGAGCGTGCGGTGGTGCTGCTTGGCGAGCACCTCGGTCGGCGCCATGAGGGCGGCCTGCGCGCCGGCCTCGACCGCGCGCAGCATGGCCAGCAGGGCGACCAGGGTCTTGCCGGAGCCGACATCGCCCTGCAGCAGCCGCAGCATGCGCCTGTTGGATGCCAGGTCGGCGTCGATCTCCTGCAGCGCCTGGCGCTGCGAAGCGGTGGGGGTAAACCCGAACCGCTCCAAGGCCTTGGCGCGCAGGTGGGAGTCGCCCGCCAATATCCGGCCGGGCCGCGCCCGCACCCGACCGCGGATGACGGCGAGCGCCACCTGGCCGGCGAGGAACTCGTCGTAAGCGAGGCGCGCGCGGGCCTTTTCGAGGTAGGTCGGGTCGGGCAAGAGCGCGGCAGAGTCCTCCCCCTCCCCTTGAGGGAGGGGGGTGGCGGGACGGGTGCCAACCACGTCGAAGGTGCTTGCGGGCCCCCTCCCCCCATCCCCCTCCCTCAAGGGGAGGGGGAGCAGGGCGCCGCGTTCTTCCCCGGCTTCCTCCGGCGCCTGCACCATCCGCAGCGCCTCCAGGAACCCCGGCCATTTCTCCCGCCGCAGCAGCGCGGGATCGTGCCATTCGGGCAGCGCGGGCACCTGCGCCAGCGCCTGACGCATGGCATTCGCCACCTGCCGCGGCCACAGGCCGGCGGTCAGCGGCCAGACCGGCTCGATTCCCGGCAGCTTCTCCGGCTGGTCCGCCGGCACCACATGCTCCGGGTGCGCAATCGTCACGCGGCCGTTGAACAGGTCGATCTTGCCGGAGACCAGCAGCCGCGCCCCCGGCGGCATCTGCTGTTCGCGCGTGAATTTGAAGAACACCAGCTCCGCTATGCCGGTATCGTCCTTGACAATGATCCGCCAGGGTTGCCGGCTGGTCGCCGGCCGCTCGTGGCGCACGACTTCTACCGCCAGGGTCGCAACCGTTCCGACCAGGGCGTCTCTGATCGTGGGCCGGTTGCGCCGGTCCAGGTACGAATCGGGCAGATGGAACAGCAGATCGACCAGCCGATCGCCGCCCGCCACTCGCGCAATCAGCCCCGCCACGGTGGGTCCTATGCCGCGCAGGGAGGTCAGAGGCGCGAAAACAGGGGTTAGCGGGTCGGCATCCACGGGCTGACAGGTCCAAAAGGCGCCGCTATATGACATCACGCCGATGACAGAACCAGAACACGCGGCGCGCGAAACGCGCGACCACTCCACGCCGGACGCGCGGCGTCGCCGTCTATTATTCCGCGCCACGCATCGCGGGACGTTCGAGAACGACCTGATGATCGGTGGATTCGTGCGTGCCAACCTGTCGACTCTGACCGACGCCGACCTGGATGCGTTGGAGGCGCTGTTGGAAACCCCGGATGTCGACCTCGCCGATTGGCTGACCGGCCGACGCCCACTCCCACCGGAGGCTGCGACGCCTATGATGCTGCGCGTCCGCGCGAGCCTGAACGCGTGACAGCGCCCCTTCAGGTCTGGGGGGCGCCGGAAGGCTGGGACGCCTTCCTGCTCGCCCAGCGCCGCCGCGAGTTTGCCGGCGCCATTCTGCATGTCACGCGCGACGACGCCCGCATGGCCCGCCTGGCCGAGGCACTGGCCTTCGTCATGCCGGAAGCCGAGATCCTGCGCTTCCCCGCCTGGGACTGCCTGCCTTACGACCGCGTGTCGCCGGCGCCGGCCCTGGTCTCCGAACGCATCGCGACCCTGGCGCGGCTGCTGGAGAAACCCACCGCCCCGCGCATCGTGCTGACCACGGTCAACGCGCTGGTGCAGCGCATCCCGCCACGCTCCGCCTTCGCCGGCGCCAGCATGGACATCGCGGTCAACGGGTCGGTGCAGCCGGAAAAGCTGGCCGCCTTCCTGGAAGCGCACGGTTATGGCCGCGCCGGCACCGTGATGGAGCCGGGCGAATACGCCATGCGCGGCGGCATCATCGATATCTTCCCGGCCGGTGAGGCCGATCCCGTCCGGCTGGACCTGTTCGGCGACACCATCGAGTCGATCCGCAGCTTCGACCCGACCACCCAGCGCAGCGGGGCCAAGCGCCAGCGCCTGTCGCTGCGGCCGGTGTCGGAGGTGCCGCTCGACAAGGCGTCCATTGCCCGTTTCCGCACCGGCTGGCGCGAGATGTTCGGCCAGGATGCCACGCAGGACCCGCTGTACCTGTCGATCTCCGACGGGCGCCGCCACCCGGGGATGGAACACTGGGTGCCGCTGTTCCATCCCACGATGGAAAACCTGCTGGACTATTTGCCGGACGCCTCCGTCAGCCTCGACCATCAGTCCGAGGAAGTGCTGACCGGACGGCTGGAAATGATCGCGGACCACGCCCAGGCCCGTAAATCCGTGCCGCGTGACGGCGAGGTCCCGTACCGCCCGCTGCCACCCGACCGTCTCTATCTCGACCGGGACGCCTGGGACGAGATGCTGTCGTTCGGGCCGCTGCTGGCGTTCTCCCCGTTCGGGATGTCGGAGGGCGCCACCGGCGTCGATGGCGGCGGTCGCCCCGGGCCGGTGTTCGCGCAGGCAGGTGCCGGCCCCGGCATCAACGTGTTCGAGCAGCTGCGCACCCAGGCGGACCGCTGGACCCGCGACGGCCGGCGCATCGTCGTCGCAGCCTGGACCCGCGGCTCGCGCGAGCGCATCGCCAACCTGCTGCGCGAGCACCACTTCAAGGACGTTGCGGCCGAGGACGACTGGACCGCGATCCGCAAGAAACCCGCCGGCTCCGTCTCGCTCGTCACGTTGGGCGTGGAACGCGGGTTCGTTGCCGACCGCGTCGCATTGGTCAGCGAGCAGGACCTGCTGGGCGAGCGCATCTCCCGCCCGCCGCGCCGGCGCAAGCGGGCCGACCAGTTCATCGCCGAAGCGACCGAAATCGCCGAGGGCGACCTGGTCGTGCACCAGGAATACGGCATCGGACGCTACGATGGCCTGGCCACCCTGCACGTCACCGGCGCCCCGCATGACTGCCTGCGGCTGATCTACGACGGCGACGAAAAACTGTTCCTACCGGTCGAGAACATCGAAGTCCTGTCGCGCTTCGGCAGCGAGCAGCAGGGGGTTTCGCTCGACAAGCTGGGCGGCGTCGGCTGGCAGACCCGCAAGGCGCGGATGAAGAGCCGCATCCGCGACATGGCAGGCGAACTGATCCGCATCGCCGCCGCCCGCAAAATCCGCGACGCCGCCGTGATGGCGCCATCCGAAGGCACCTGGGACGAGTTCTGCGCCCGCTTCCCCTTCGCCGAGACCGAGGACCAGTCGCGCGCCATCGCCGACGTGCTGGAAGACCTGGCGTCCGGCCGCCCAATGGACCGGCTGATCTGCGGCGATGTCGGCTTCGGCAAGACCGAGGTCGCCCTGCGCGCCGCCTTCATCGCTGCCATGTCCGGTGCCCAAGTCGCCGTGGTGGTGCCGACCACGCTGCTCGCGCGCCAGCATTTCCGTACCTTCTCGGCGCGGTTCGCCGACCTGCCGATCAAGGTCGCGCAGCTGTCGCGCATGGTCACCGCCAAGGAAGCCAATGAGGTCCGCCGCGGCCTGACCACCGGCGAGGTCAATATCGTCGTCGGCACCCACGCCCTGCTGGCCAAGTCGATCGCCTTCGCCGACCTTGGCCTGCTGGTCGTCGATGAGGAGCAGCATTTCGGCGTGTCCCACAAGGAACGGCTGAAGGCGCTGAAGGCCGACGTACACGTGCTGACACTGACCGCGACGCCGATCCCGCGCACCCTGCAGCTGGCGCTGACCGGCGTGCGGGAGATGAGCCTGATCAGCACGCCGCCCGTCGACCGGCTGTCGGTGCGAACGTTCATCATGCCGTTCGATTCGGTGGTGATCCGCGAGGCCCTGCAGCGCGAACGGTTCCGTGGCGGGCAGGTGTTCTGCGTAGTGCCGCGCATCGAGGACCTGCAGCGCATGGCCGACCGGCTGGCCGAGATCGTGCCGGAAGCGCGCACCATCCAGGCGCATGGACGGCTGGCGCCCACCGAACTCGAACGCGTCATGACCGAGTTCGGCGATGGCAAATACGACATCCTGCTGTCGACCAACATCGTCGAGAGCGGGTTGGACATGCCGGCGGTCAACACGCTGGTGATCCACCGCGCCGACATGTTCGGGCTCGGCCAGCTGTACCAGTTGCGCGGGCGGGTCGGGCGCGGCAAGCAACGCGGCTACGCCTATCTGACCTGGCCGCCCAACCATCGGCTGTCGGTCGCCGCCGAGAAACGGCTGACCGTGATGCAGACCCTGGATGCGCTGGGCGCCGGCTTCACCCTGGCGTCGCACGACCTGGACATCCGCGGCGCGGGCAACCTGCTGGGCGACGAGCAGTCCGGCCATATCCGCGAAGTCGGCATCGAGCTCTACCAGCAGATGCTGGAGGACGCGGTCGCCGATATCCGCGTCGGCGAAGGCAAGCGCAGCCAACAGGAACGTGACTC
>JARLIJ010000134.1 GCA_031291795.1 Acetobacteraceae bacterium
CCTCCACCCCGGCGGCTTCCAGGTAGGGTGTCATAGTTTCTCTCCCGCCAGGCCTTGCGGGCGGAACAGCATGAAGGCGATCAGCAGCACGCCGTAGATCAACTGCCTTGCGGCGGCGGCGATCGTGGTCGGGATGTCGATCATGGCCAGCACCTGCGGCAGGGCGAGCAGCAGGAACGGGCCGAGGACCGATCCGACCAGGGTGCGGGCGCCACCGACGACGACCATGGTGAGCAGCAGGATCGACGCGTCGAGATCGAACGAGGATGGATCGACGAAGCTCAGGAACGTGGCGTAGAGCCCGCCTGCGCTGCCGGCGAAGGCGCCGGCCAGGGCGGCGGCGGAGACCTTCGCGCGCAGCACGTTCTTGCCGGAAGCGGCGACGGCGAGCTCGTCTTCGCGGATGGCGCGCAGCAGGCGGCCGAACGGGGCGCGCATGATCAGGAAGAACGCCAGGCCGCCCAGGGCCATTGCCACGCTGCACAGCGCAACGACCTGGGCGTTGCTGTCGAGCGAATAGCCGAACAGGTCGGGCGGCGGGATACCCGGCAGGCCGTTGGCGCCGCCCGTGGCACCCGTCCAGTTGGTGAAGACGGCCGTCGCCAGCAGCTGGATCCCGAAGCTCGTCACCACGAAGTAGTCGCCGGACACGCGCAAGGCCGGCAGCGTCACCAGGATGTTCAGCACGATGCACACCACGGCGGTGACCAGCATGGCGGGCAGGAAGCCCATGGTCTCGTTCATCAGGAAATACGCGACGATGTAGCCGCCGACACCGAACACCGCAGCTTGCGACACCGAGAAGATCCCGGCGATGCCGACCAGCAGGTTGGTGGAGAGGCCGAGCAGGACGTAGATCTCGGCGAGGATGATGTAGCTGTAGAGGAAGTCCATGGTTCAGCGGCCTTTCGCGAAAAGGCCGGTGGGCCGGAACAGCATGAAGATGACGAAGATGAAGAACGTCACGCCGATGCTCCACTCGCCCGGCATGACCAGCAGCGACAGGTTCTGCAGCACCGCGATGCCGACCGCGAGGACGAAGGCGCCGCTGATCGATCCGACGCCGCCGGCGATCATGGCGATGGTGGCGGTCAGCAGCGGCGTGACACCGCCATAGGGCTGCAGGCCGAGGTCGAACGGCACCAGCACGCCCGGCAGCGCCACGATCGCCGACCCGATCGCAACGACGTAGATGTAGACTGATTGCGGCCGCAGGCGGGTGATCTCGGCGAGGAACGGGTTGGACGCGACGGCGCGGATGCGCTTGCCCAGGATGGTGCGGTGGGCGAACCACATCGTTCCGGCATAGGCGGCGACGCTCAGCGCCACGGTCAGGATCTGCGTCCAGGTCAGCCGCACGGTGCCGAGCGACAGCACGTTGCCGCCCCAGGGCACCGGGAATTGCAGGATGTTGGGCGAGTAGACCGCGGCCAGGATGTTCTGGATCACCGCCAGCGTGCCCAGCGAGGCGATCAGCACCACCAGATGCGTGGCGCGCCGCCGTTCCAGTTGCGCGTAGAGCAGGTACTGGATCAGCCCGCCCGCAATCGTGCAGGCGGCAATCGCCAGCAGCAGCGACAGGATGTCGGGCACGCCGCTTGTCGCCAGCGACCAGGCGAGGTAGCCGGCCATCGTGTAGATGCCGGCATGCGCCACGTGAAAGATCTTCGTCGTGGCGTAGATCAGCGCGAAGCTGATCGCCACCACGCCGAGGGCGGAGCCGGTCACCAATCCGTTGACCAGCAATTGCAGCCAGACCATGGGTCGGCGTCCGTTCGGGGGTCGCTGCCTACTCCGCCGTCACCTTGGTCAGGGTCACGTCCTTCCCATCCTTCATCATGTTGATGCCGATCGGGACGGTCGCGGTGTTGGACTTGAACTCCATCGGGATCAGGCCCTGGAAGCTGCGGATGGCGAACAGCGTGTCGTGCATGGTTTCACCGGTAACCGGCTGCTTCTCGGTCAGGATCTTGTCCAGCACGGTCAGGATGATCTGTGCGGCGTTGTAGTACTGACGACCGAAGAAATCCATGTCGTCGCCGAACTTTGCCTTGAACGCGGCCGCCAGTTCGGGCGGCGCATCGATCTGTACCTGGGTGTGGATCAGCCCGGTGGAGGCCGGGTCGGCAATCGCGGCCGGGTCGGACATGAAGGTGGTGCCGGCCACCAGGAACCCGGGGTTCATCTGCTTGAGCTGCTGCACCAGCGGCACCATGCCCGCGGTGGTCACCACGTACATCACATCCGGCTTGGCCGCGGCGAGTTTCAGCAGCGCCGGCCGGTAGTCGGTCTGGCCGAACTGGGTCGGCTCCTGCGCCAGGATCGTGCCGCCCGCTTTGGGGAACAGGTCGAGGAAATCGTCGCGCCCGCCAATCCCCGCGGCATCATTCTCGAACAGCACGACGGCGTTCTTCTTGCCCTGCTGGATCAGGTATTTGGCCATCACCGCAACCTCGTCCCCGGTGCTGGGCAGCGTGTTCACCAGGTAGGGCGAAGCGGTCTTCAGCTTGTCCGACTGCGCGCCGGCGTTGACCAGCAGCACCTTCTTGCGCGTCGCCAGCGGCGCCATCGCCAGGGAGGGCCCGGAATAGCCGGTGAAGATCATCGGGATGTGCTGCAGGTCGACCAGCTTGTTGAAGCTCAGCACCGACTGGTCGGGCTTGGCCTGGTTGTCCTCGAACTGGATTTCCACCCGGTTGCCTTGCACGCCGCCTTTGGCATTGGCGGCGTCGATGGCGAACTGGATGCCGCGCATTTCCTGGGTGCCGACAACGGCGCCGGGGCCGGTCAGCGGCAGGATCGCGCCGAGGTGGATGGTTTCCGCCGATGCCACCCCGCACAGGACGATACCCGCGGCAAGCGCTACGAATCCTGCCCGAATTCCTCGGATCATTGGCATTCCTCCATTTATGCCCGTAGCCTTATGCGGCTCGTTCCGAGGGGTCAAGGAGGTGTCCCGCCGGTTGCCGCCATCGTGCTGTGTGAGTAGCCTGCCGTGGGACAAGAAAGCGGGAACGCCGGACCGAATGAGCAAGCATGTGATCGCCACCGTGGCGGAAATCCCGCCCGGCAGCCGGAAGCTGGTAACGGTGCGCGGGCGGCCGATCGCCGTGTTCAACCTCGAAGGCTCGTTCTACGGCCTGTTCAACCGCTGCCCGCACCAGGGCGGCCCGATGTGCGAGGGCATCCTGACCGGCCTGATCCAATCGGACGAGCCCGGCCATTACCAATACTCGCGCAAGGGTGAAATCATCCGCTGCCC
>JARLIJ010000135.1 GCA_031291795.1 Acetobacteraceae bacterium
GGGCGAGCGCCAGCGCGGCGCGCAGGCCGGTGAAGCTGCCCGGCCCGACCGTTACCGCCACCCCGTCCAGCCCGGCGGCGCGCAGCCCGGCCTCGCGCAGCGTCTCGCGCGCCAGGGCCGGCAGAACCGTGGCATAGCCGCGTCCGCCTTCTTCGCAGCGCTCGGCGCACACCACCCCGTCGGCCAGCACGGCGGCCGAACAGCGTGCCAGCGAGGCATCCAGTCCCAGGATCAGCATGAGGGCAACCTAGCGCCGGGACCGCGGCCGCGACCAGGGCGGTTCAGAGCAGCTGGCAGGCCTCGTCGAACTCGAAGCGCGGCGAGCGCGGATACAGGCCGGCGGGGTCGCCATGGCCGAGGTTGACCAGGAAATTGCTCTTCCAGCCCTTGTCGGCAAGGAAGGCGGTGTCCACCAGCGAATTGTCGAAGCCCGACATCGGCCCGCAATCCAGCCCCAGCGCCCGGGCAGCGAGGATCAGGTAGCCGCCCTGCAGGGTGCCGTTGCGGAACGCCGTCTCCTTCGCGAGATCGTAGTTGCTGCTGAACCACGATTTGGCGTCGGCGTGGGGGAACAGCTTGGGCAGCTGATCGTAGAAGTGGGGGTCGTGCGCGACGATGACGGTGACCGGCGCGGCCATGGTCTTGTCCACATTGCCCGCCGACAGCGCCGGGCGCAGCTTCTCCTTCGCCTCCTGGGTGCGCAGGAAGAGGTACCGCGCCGGCGAGCAGTTGGCCGAGGTCGGAGCCATCTTCAGCAGATCGAATACCGCCCGCAGCTCGTCGTCGGTGACGGGCTGGTCGATCCATTTGTTGTGCGTGCGGGCGTCGCGGAAGAGCAAATTCAGGGCGGCATCGTCGAGCGGCATGAGAATGTCCTTTCGATCGTTCGATATCGAACAATTAGACCGGGGATTTGGGTGCCGCGCGCCGCCCTGCAAGGGGGGGACGGTCAGAAGGCGACCTGCTCCACCGCCACCACTTCGGGAACGTAGTGGCGCAGCATGTTCTCGATGCCATGCTTCAGCGTCGCCGTGGAGGAGGGGCAGCCGCTGCACGCGCCCTGCATGTGCAGGCGGACCACGCCGTCGCGGTAGCCGCGGAAGACGATGTCGCCGCCGTCGCCGGCCACCGCCGGGCGCACGCGGGTGTCCAGCAGTTCCTTGATCTGGGCGACGATTTCGGCGTCCGCCGGATCGACGTCCTCGTCGGCATCCGCGCCGTCGCCCTCGATGACGGGCCGGCCGGCAATGAAGTGCTCCATGATGGCGCCGAGCACCTGCGGCTTCAGCGCCTGCCAGGTTCCGTCCGCGGCCTTGGTCACGGCGATGAAGTCGCCGCCGAGGAACACCCGCACGACGCCGGGCAGGGCGAACAGAGCCGCGGCGAGAGGGCTGCGCCCGGCCGCCTCGGCGGAGGCGAAATCGGCGGTGGCGGCGCCCATCACGTCCCGTCCGGGCAGGAACTTCAGCGTGGCGGGATTGGGCGTGCCTTCGGTCTCGATGAACATGACGGAAACCCTGGGTTCGTGGCGGGTCGGCCGGGCCCGCTTAACAGGACCCGCCGAGTCCCCTTGACATAGTGATGAAAGGGGCGGGAAGGCAAGGGGCAGCCGCGCCGGCATAATCGGGAACCAGCCCCGAAATTTCGCCGCCCCCGCGCTTCCCCTGGCCTTTCTCTGGCGCGGCGGATAGACGATGGCCACTTAAGGACGATGGAGACAGTGATGGCACGCGCGCTAAAAGTCGCGGTTCAGATGGACCCGATCGAGACCATCAACATCGACGGCGATTCCAGCTTCGCCCTGATGCTGGCCGCCCAGAAGCGCGGCCATGCGCTGTGGCACTACGAAGTGAAATACCTCACCCTGCGCGAGGGCGTGCTGAAGGAAGGCGCGCATCGCGAGCAGCGCCTGTTCGCCCGCGCCCGGCCGGTCAGCGTGCAGCGCGTTCGCAACGACCATTACCGGTTCGGCGAGCCGGCGCTGATCGACCTCGGCACGATGGACGTGGTGCTGATGCGCCAGGACCCGCCCTTCGACATGGCCTATATTACCGCTACCCACATGCTCGAGCACATCCACCGCGACGACGGCACCGGCACCCTGGTGGTGAACAACCCGGCCTCGGTGCGCAACGCGCCGGAGAAGCTGCTGGTGATGCACTTCCCCGAGCTGATGCCGCCGACCATGGTGACCTGGGATGTCGAGGCCATCCGCGGTTTCCGCGCCACCCACAAGGACATCGTGGTCAAGCCGCTGTTCGGCAACGGCGGCTCGGGCGTGTTCCTGATCCGCCACGACGACCCCAACCTGAACGCCCTGCTGGAGATGCATTTCGCCCGCTCGCGCGAGCCCCTGATGGTGCAGCGCTACGAACCGGCGGTACGCCAGGGCGACAAGCGCATCATCCTGGTCGACGGCGAGGCGGTCGGTGCCGTCAACCGCGTCCCCGCCCAGGGCGAGGCGCGCAGCAACATGCACATCGGCGGCCGCGCCGAGAAGTCCCC
>JARLIJ010000136.1 GCA_031291795.1 Acetobacteraceae bacterium
CGGTGAGGTTGTTGATGTCGCGCGGGCTAAGCCGGAACTGCGAGTCGGCCTGGGCGTAACTCTGGAACGTGCGGCCGAACTTGTTGAACTGGTCGACGTAGCTGGAACCGAGATAGGTCGCCAGCGACTGGAACACCTGGCCGACCGAGACATGCAGCGTCTCGGCCTTCACGCGGTCCACCGTCAGGCTGAGCTGCGGCACCGAGGAGCGGAACGACGTGTTCAGCCGCGACAGCGCCGATTGCGAGGCCGCGTCGGCGATCAGCGTGCGCGTCATGCCCTGCAGCTTGCCGAAGTCAAACGTGCCGTCGCGCAGCTCGACCTGCATGGTGAAGCCGCCGGAGCTGCCGATGCCCTGGATGGCGGGCGGCACCAGGACGAAGCTCTGCGCCTCGCCCACCGATTGCAGGGCCTTGCTGATATTGGCGTAGATCGAGCGCAAGTCCTGGCCCGCGCCGCGCACGCCCCAGTCCTTCAGCACCACGTAGGCGACGCCGGCATTGGCCAGGGTGGCGTTGTTGTCGAGCACCGAGACGCCGGCGATGCCAATCACCTGGTCGACACCCGGCACCGCCTGGGCGAGCGCGTCGACCTTGTCCATGACGCCCTGAGTGCGGTCGAGCGAGGCGCCGTCCGGCAATTGCACGCCGATCAGCACGTAACCCTGGTCCTCCAGCGGCAGAAAGCCGGTGGGAATCTGCATGTAGCCGTACAACGCACCGGCGACGAGCAGCAGTGCCACGATCACCATGGCGCCGCTATGGGCAACCATGCGGCCGATCAGGCCGGCATAGCGCAGCTCGAACGGGTCGTAGATCCGGTTGAAGGCGCGGAAGAAGAAGTTGCGCTGCGCCGGCGGCACCGGCTGGCGCAGCCACATGGCGCACTGGGTCGGCTTCAGGGTCGCGGCATTGATCGCGCTGATCAGCGCGGTCGCGGCGATCACCAGGGCGAACTGGGCATAGAGCCGGCCGGTCAGGCCCGGCAGGAAGGCCGCCGGGATGAACACCGACATCAATACCAGGGTGATGCCGATGATCGGACCGAACAGCTCGTCCATCGCCTTGATGGCGGAGTCGTGGCCGCTCATGCCGCGCTCGATGTATTTGGCGGCGCCTTCCACCACCACGATCGCATCGTCGACCACGATGCCGATCGCCAGCACGATCGCGAACAGGGTGGAGAGGTTGATGGTGAAGCCCAAGGCGGCCATCGCGGCGAAGGCGCCGATGATCGTGACCGGCACGGTGGTCGCCGGGACCAGCGTGGCGCGCCAGTCCTGCAGGAAGACCAGGATGACGATCAGCACCAGCACGCCGGCCTCGACCAGGGTCTTGTAGACCTCATCGATCGAGGCGGTGACGAACTTCGTGGTGTCGAACGGAATGCTGTACTGCATCCCCTGCGGGAACGCCTTCGCGAGGTCCTGCAGCTTGGCGGACACTTCCTTGGCGACCTGCAGCGCGTTGGCGCCAGGGGTCTGGAAGATCGCGATGCCCGCCGAAGGCTTGCCGTTCAGCGTGAACACCTGGCTGTAGGTCTGCGCGCCCAGCTCGACGCGGCCGACGTCACGCACCCGCGTAACCTGTGCGCCGGTGCCGGTGCCGGCCTTGACGATGATGGCAGCGAACGCGTCCGCATCGGCCAGCCGCCCGGCCACATTGATGGTGTACTGGAATCCGGTGGTCGATGGCGCCGGCGGCATGCCGACCTGGCCGGCGGTGACCTCCTGGCTCTGCTGCTGGATCGCCTGGATGACGTCGCTTGCCGCCAGCCCGCGCGCCTGCAGCTGGTTCGGGTCGAGCCACACGCGCATCGCGTATTGGCCGGCGCCGAACACGTTGACGTTGCCGACACCCGGCAGGCGCGACAATTCGTTCACCAGGTTGATGGTGGCGTAGTTGCTCAGGTACAGGCTGTCGTAGCGCCCGTTATCCGAACTCAGCGTCGCGATCTCCAGGATCGAGGTCGACTTCTTCTGGACCGTGACGCCCTGCGCCTGCACCGAGGTCGGCAGCGAGGCGAGCGCGGAGGACACCCGGTTCTGCACCAGCACCTGGGCGAAGTTCAGGTCGGTGCCGATCGCGAAGGTCACGGTCAGGGTGTAGCTGCCGTCGCTCGCCGCGGTGGACTGCATGTAGAGCATGTTCTCGACGCCATTCACCTGCTGCTCGATCGGCAGGGCGATGGTGTCGATGACGGTCTGCGCGCTGGCACCGGGATAGCGCGTGGTGACCTGCACGGTGGGCGGCACCACGTCGGGGTACTGCGCGATCGGCAGGTCGAACAGCGCGACGCCGCCGATCAGCACCATGACGATCGCCAGGACGTTGGCGAGGACGGGCCGCTCGATGAAGAATTTCGATATCATGGCGCTGTGCCTCCGCCGTCAGTTCTTGGCGGCGTTGGTTGGCGCGGCGGCGGCGGTCTGCACGGTCGGATCGACCTTGGCCCCGGGGATCGCCCGCTGGATGCCGTCGACCACGACGCGGTCGTCCGCGGTGACACCCTTGTCGATCACTCGCATGGTGCCGACCAGCGCGCCGACATCGACATGGCGCTGCTCGACCACGTTGTCCTTGTTGACCACCAGCACGTAGCGGCCGCCCTGGTCGGCGCCCAGCGCGGTGTCGGGCACCAGCAGCGCGTTTGGCTGCTTGCCGAGCGGGACACGGACGCGGGTGAAGAAGCCGGGCAGCAGGATGTGTTCGGCATTCACGAACAGCCCGCGCCCCAGCAGCGTGCCGGTCGACGGATCGACCTCCGGTGCGAAGTAATCGATCGTCCCGGTATGCGGGTACCCCTGCTCGGTTTGCAGCCCGACCTCGATCGGGATCTTGCCGAGTTCGGCGACGGTGATCCCCGCCTTCGCCATCGCGGCTCGGATGCGCTGGACGTCCTGCTCGCTGATCGTGAAGGTCACATGGATCGGGTCGATCTGGATGATGGTGGCGAGCTTGGTCGGCGTGGTGCCACCCACCAGGGCGCCGATCGACGGGATATGCGCCGTCACGACGCCATCGAACGGCGCCAGCACGTGGGTATAGGAATAGTTGATCCCAGCAACCTGCGTGTTCGCCTGGGCATCCAGCAGGTTGGCCGCCAGGGCGTCGCGCTTGGCCAGGGCCTGCTCGACGACGGACTGGGAGGCGAAATCGTTCCGCCCCAGCGTGGACTGGCGGGTGTACTCGTCTTGCGCCTGCTTGAGCTGCGCCTGGGTGCTGGCTTCCTGCGCCTTCGCCTGGTTCAGCTTGGCGAGGTAGGGGGGCGGCTCGATGGTGAACAAGTTGCGCCCGCCTTTGACCGACTCACCGTCGGTGTAGGCGATCTCCTGCAGGAAGCCCTGGACGCGAGCCACCAGATCGACGGTGTTCACCGCTTCCACGGTGCCATTCACCTCCAGGTAGTCCGTCACCTCCTGGCGGGCCGGCGTCGCGACCGAGACCTTCGGCGGCGGCGGCGGCACGTATTTGTTCTGCTCCTTGCACCCTGCCAGCCCGGTCCCGGCCATCAGCAGCAGGCCGGTACGGAACACCCAGGCGCGATCGAAGATTGAAAGGAACATGCGGGCCGCCTCAGATCGGTTTGTATTGCTCTTGATTGGTCAGGAAGGCTTCTTGGCCGAAGGTTTCGCACCGGATTGCGCAACGACCCTCTCGATCGCACGGCCGAAATCCTCGGCCGCCTTGGTGACGGCGAGGTCTGCCGTGGTCATCGTGCCGGCGGAGGAGCGGATGTCGAACGCGGGCGGGCTGACCTTCGAGACGAAGCCGCCAAGCACCGCGCCGGTCGCGCCGTCGGTGAGCTTGCCGGCGATGGTGATGGAGCCGGTGAAGGTGGCGGGCAGGCCCGCGGCGCTGTTGACCAGGGTCATGCCGAGGCCGACCGGGGTCAGCCGCACGAGGGAGCCCACCGAGTGGGTGCTGGACATACCGGCGAGCGTCAGTTGCAGCACGACGATGCCGGGCCCCGGCTGGGCCACCACCCGGCGATGCTGGCGCAGCGCCTTGCTGAACGCGGCGGTGAGGTCCTTGGCGACGGTGGCACGATCCTCGGGCGTGGCGTTGCCCCAGTCGGTGTCCGTTCCTTCGTAGACGATGGTCGGCAGCACGACGAAGCCGCGGTAGCGCGCCGTGTCCAGAGTGGGGCTGCGATAGACCAGCGTGTTGCTGCCGGCGTCGTTGGGGAACAACCCGTCGGTGTTCTGCGCCGGGGTCAGAGGCATCTGCCCGGTGACGCTGGGGGGCGCCTCCGGCTTGGTCGAACAGGCGGCCAGCGCGAAGGCCGCAACGAAAAAGGCGCAGAATGGTCGCACGACACAATTCCCCGCGACTGTCACGCTCGCGCTATATCATTGGTTTGGCGGGGTGAACACCTTCGCGGTGCGGCGAAATCGACCGACCCGGCAGATTATCGATCGCGTGGGCGGAATGGTGAACCGTCGATGAAGGTTTCGTAAGCGGTCTGTGTCAGGCGGTGCTTCTTGTGTCGGACAGCCCGATGGTGACCTGGACGTCGCGGGGCGACGCCGCATACGGGGCGGACGTGGCCAGCACGTCCGCACCCGCAGCGGCATAGGCGGCGGCGTTCGCCGCGCTGACACCGCCCGCCGCGACGAGCAGTGGCCGGTGCGGCAGGGCGCCAAGCGCCGCCACCACATGCGCCACCGAATCGATTGGGAATTTCTCCAGTTGCAGGATGTCGGCACCCGCATGGGCGAACGCCAGCGCCTCCGCCACGTCGGCGACCTCGACTGCCAGCTTGCGTTCGGGGGCGGCCGCCCGCAGGCGCGCCACCAGGGCGGCGGGGTCGAGGTCCGGCAGGAACGCGCGATGTTCGGCGAACAGCAGCACGGTGTCGGACAGGCCGGTGCGGTGCATGACGCCACCGCCGGAATGAACCGCCTTGATCGAGAGCGTGCGGGTCAGCGGCACCGCCTTGCGCGTGCAGGCGACCACGATGGCGGGACGTTCGCTGCGCGCCGCCGCAATGATCGCGGCGACCGAGGTGGCGATGCCGGACGCCCACTCGACCAGGGTCTGCGCGGCCTTCCAGCCGGCGTGCAGGGTTGCGCCAGGACCGTGGGCCGTCAGCAGCGGCGCACCGGGCTGGACGGCCTGGCCACTGCGGGTGATCAGTTCCACCCGCGCACCGAGACGGGCAAGCAGGCGGGCGGCTTCCTCGGTGGCGCAGACGACCATCGCGTGGCGCGCGGTGAAGCGCATCACGCCCGCCGCGGCAGTGATGCCCAGGGCCGCGGTGGTCAGGTCGCCGAAGCCGGCATCCTCGGCGATAAGGCGGTCGATATCGGCGTCGGGAACGTAGACCATCAGCCGAACTTGAACAGAACGCCGTAGCCGCCGCGGGGGTAGTTCCATTCCACCTCTCCGGTGGCGGCACAGACGACGCGGCAGGTGCCGCATTCCATGCAGCCGTCGGCGACGATCTCCACCCTGCCCTGCTCGTTGAGGCTGTAGCAGCTTGCCGGGCAGGCGGTGACAAGCGATTTCAGCGCCGGGGATGGAATGTCGTGGTCCCGCACCTTGATGTGCGGCTTGCCGGCATCGACGACATAGCGGTTCTGGTAGAGCTTCTCTTCGATACGGGTGCCTTGCGTGCTCATTGGGTCCTCCTGTCAGCGCCAGGCGCGGGCCAGCCGCAGGCCGTCGGCGACCAGCCCGACCAGCCCGCGCTGCTTGCGCACGGCCTTGAAGATTTCAGTTTCCTTGGAGCGCTTGGCCTTGCCGTCGACGCGCAGCCAGCTCTGCGCGACGCCGCTCAACATGCGGGGATACAGGTTCAGCAACTGACGGTTGTTGTGCAGCAGGCCCGGGATCTTCTGGTATTTGCGCATGTCCTTCAACACGAAGCTGGCTTCCAGGCGCTTGCGATACTCGGCCAGGTTGTCGAACGAGCACGGCTCGCGCCGGCGCTTCAGCCAGATGATCGTCTCGGCTGCGATCCGGCCAGAGGTCATTGCCAGGTTGGAACCCTCGCGATGAACCGAGTTCACCAGATGTGCCGCGTCGCCCGTCACCACCCAGCCGCCGCCATAGATCGCCGGCATCGACCGGAAGCCGCCTTCGGGAATGAGGTGGGCGGCGTATTCCTTGACCTCCGCGCCGGCGATCAACGGCGCGATCGACGGGTGGGCCTTGAACTGATCGAGCAGCGAGTACGGCGTGACGCCGCTTTTGGCCAGGTCTTCGACGATGCAACCGATGCCCACCGAAATGGATTCGCGGTTGGTATAGAGGAAGCCGGTACCCACCATCCCCTTGCTGACCGCGCCCATCGCCTCGATCACCACACCGGCGTCGCCGCTGAGGTTGAAGCGGCTTTCCACGACTTCCTGCGGCAGGAAGTGCATTTCCTTGACCGCAAGCGCCACCGCCTGGGGCTTCAGTTCGTCGCGCAGGCCGGCACGCTGGCCGACCAGGCCGTTCACGCCTTCGGCCATCACCACCACGTCGGCCAGCAGCGGGCCGCCGTGGCGATCCGTCAGCACACCGATCACGTGGCCCTTGGTGTCCTTCACCAGTTCGGCGACGGTGGTTTCACATAGAACGATCCCGCCGGCCTCACGCACCTTGGAGCTGAACCAGCGGTCGAACTGCGCGCGAATGATGGTGTAGCGGTTGGGCTTTTCCTCGTTGAAATCCTCCGACCGGTAATGCATGCCGGTGTGGGAGGTGTCGTCCATCATCCAGATGCGCTGCTCGATGACGTGGCGTTCCAGCGGTGCATCTTCGCGAAAGTCCGGGATGATCTTCTCCAGCGCATCGGCGTAGAGGATCGCGCCCTGGACGTTCTTCGAGCCGGGATATTCGCCGCGTTCGAGCTGCAGGACTTTCAGCCCCGCCTTGGCCATGGTGTAGGCGGCGGCGTTGCCGGCCGGACCTGCACCGACGACGATCGCGTCGAAGCGTTCCTCGATGGTAGCCATGTTCGTTACCCCGCCAGACGATTGACAGACAGGCGCTTCCGGAAGGCCTCGGTCAGCACCGGCAGCAGCAGAATCGCGTCGCCTACTATCCCGAGATGCGCGATGTCGAAGATCGGTGCGTTGCGATCCGTGTTGATCGCGATGATGGTGTCGGCCCCCTCGACGCCCACGCGGTGCTGGATCGCGCCGGAGATGCCGGCAGCGATGTAGAGCTTCGGGCGGATCGTCTTGCCGGTCTGGCCGATCTGCCGATCCGCCTCCATCCAGCCCTTCTGCACCAAAGGACGGGAGCCGCCCCATTCGCCGCCCAGCACCGCGGCAAGCTCCCGCACATGCTGGAGATTTTCCGGGGAGCGCAGGCCCATGCCGCCGGCGACCACGATGTCCGCATAGGCAAGCTCGGCTTTGTTGCTGTCGCGATCCGGCAGGAAGCGCAGCACCTTGGTGATGATGTCATCTTCGCGCAGGCCGGTGGCATGCTCGATGATGCGGCCCTGTTGGCCAGGCGCGCGCGGCGGCATCGCCATCACGCGGGGCCGGACGGTCGCCATCTGCGGACGGAAGTTCAGCGTGTGGATGGTGCAAAGCAACGAGCCGCCGAAGGTCGGGCGCGTCGCTGCAAGCGAGCGCTCGTCGTCGATCGCCAGCTCCGTGCAGTCGGCGGTCAGGCCTGTGAGCAAGGTCGTAGCGACGGCGCCGGCCAGGTCGCGGCCGAGAACCGTTGCACCCAGCAGGAAAATCTCCGGCTGGTAGGTGTTGACCAGGTCGGTCATCACCCGGGTGTACGGTTCGTTGCGGTAGTGCTCCAGGAGCGGATCGGCACAAACATAGACCAGGTCGGCCCCGTGCTCCCACGCCTCGGTTGCCGCCACCTGCAATGCCGCGCGGTCGCCGCCCAGCAGGACACCGGCGAGCTCGGATCCCAGCTTGTCAGCAAGCTTGCGGCCCTCACCGAGGAGTTCTAGCGACACCGGGTGGATTTGCCCGTGCTCATATTCTATGAAGACCCAGACATGCTTATAAGCCTTGAACCGCTCGGGCAGTTCCTTCTTCATGCCGGCTCGGCCGGCGGCCGGCGTGGGTGCGGTGCTCATGACGCTGCGCTCTCCCGTTCAGTAGCCGGCTGCCATGCGCAGCAGGTCGTCTTCCAGCGACGGCTGCACGGCGTAGAGCCGCGCGATCAGGTCCTCTACGATCGCTTCGTTGTCACGATCCTTCGTGTCGATCTGGATCGCCTTGGTCGCGCGGCCCTTCGGCGCAAACACGCGTTTCACCACCGTGGGGGAGCCGCGGAGACCGCAGTTCGTCATGTCAGTGATGCCGGCGGCCTGGGCGTTCCACACAACGAGTTCCGCACGCGCGCCACGCAGGACATCCCCGATCGAGCCGCGCCGCACCTCATTGGTGCCCTCGAGCATTGTGATCAGCGCTGGTATCCTGGTCTTGAGCTCCTGCACCCCGCCCTCGGCGCGGCGTGACACCGTGATCGTGCCCCCGGCCAGATCAAGGTCCTGGATCGAGGCGACATAGGTCAGTTGTTGCAGGCCCAGGCGGCACGCGATGCCAGGACCCACTTGCGCGGTGTCGCCGTCGATCGTTTGCTTGCCGGTGAAGACGATCTCCGGCGTGCCCCAGGTCTCGCCGATCTTGCGCACCGCCTGGGCAAGCGCGTAACTGGTCGCGAGCGTGTCCGAACCGGCAAAGAAACGGTCTGTCAGCAGGACGCCGCGGTCAGCACCGATGCCGAGGGCCTTGCGCAAGCTGTCCTCGGCCATCGGCGGCCCCATGGTCAGGACCGTCACCTCGCCGCCGAAACGGTCGCGCAGGCGGAGTGCCTCCTCCAGCGCGAACAGGTCGTACGGGTTGATGATGGTGGGCACGCCCTGACGCATGATCGTGTTGGTGACAGGATGCACGCGGATCTGCGCGCTGTCCGGAACCTGCTTGATGCAAACGACGATGTGCATGGCCACTCCTTTCGGTAGTCCAGCTATGGCAAGCGGCGTGCCAAGTAGGAAATGGTGGATTCGGGTAGGTTTGCAGGTTGATCGGACAGTTTCGTCTGTCGCAAAACAGACATGTCGGTCAGCTTTCGGCGTCGTCCATGATGTCGGACAGTGCGACGAAGGCGCCGCGCTGCGGGGACACCGCTTCCTTCAGCACCTTGAACACCCGCTGCTGCAGTGGCGAGGACTGCGTGAAATCCTCATAGGCTCGCTGCAACGTTACGCGACAGGCTTCCTCGGCCGCATCGTCGGTCATTGCGGCGAGGGTTTCCTCCGCCATGTATTGGCCCATGCGGCGGAGGATGTGCAGCCGCGCAACCTGCAGCACCACGGGGTCATAGGGAACCTGCAGCATGGCAAAGAAATCCTCGGCGGCGGACAGGCTTTGCATGCGATCCAACAGGCGGCTCATGGCGCAGTCTCCTTGTCGCAATCGGGACATGACGGGGTAGTCGCTGGCAGGGCACGGCGCTGCAGGTTGGCGAGGCGGGCTTCCAGGAAGTCGATGCGGTCGATCAGCACGGACAGCGCCTCACCCACCGGATCGGGCATCAGGTGATGTTCCAGGTCGATGCGGCCATCGATCCGCCGACGTTCCTGCGGGTCGCGCACGATGCGACCGGGAATGCCGACGACGGTCATGCCGGGCGGCACTTCTTCGATGACCACGGAGTTCGCGCCGATCCGCGCATTGGCACCGATCCTGATGGGACCCAGTATCTTTGCACCGGCGCCGACGAGGACACCGCTGTCCAGCGTAGGGTGGCGCTTGCCGGGGGACCAGCTGGTGCCACCGAGTGTGACGCCGTGGTAGAGGGTGACGTCGTTGCCGATCTGGGCGGTTTCGCCGATCACCACGCCGGCGCCGTGGTCGATAAAGAGTCGCTGGCCGATCTGGGCGCCGGGATGGATGTCAACATTTGTAACGACACGCGCCCACCAGGACAGTACGCGCGCAGAGAACCGCCAGCCGCGACGCCAGAGCCGATGCGCCACGCGATGCATCAGCACCGCGTGGACGCCGGGATAGGTGATCAAGATCTCGACCGTATGGCGTGCCGCGGGATCACGCGCACGCACGCAACCGACATCCCCGCGCAAGCTGGCCCACAATCCGGGTGGTCGGTCCGCCTGCGCGTGCATGACCGCGGACAACATCGTGGTCAGGCGTAGGTCGGTTCGAACGCTGCCTGCTGGCCCGCCTTCCAGAACGGCGAAAGCGCGCGCAGCTTCTCCACCACCGTCGGCATCGCGTCCAGCACGCGATCCACATCGTCGTCGCTGCTTTCGCGCGAGAACGAGAACCGGATCGCGCCATGCGCCGCGGTGTACGGCACTTTCATGGCTCGCAGCACGTGGGACGGTTCCAACGACCCCGACGTGCAGGCCGAACCGGACGAGCACGCGATACCCGCCTTGTTCAGCAGAAGCAGGATGCCTTCGCCTTCGATGAACTCGAAGGCAATGTTGGCTGTGTTCGGCAGGCGGTTTTCCGTATCGCCGGTCACGAAGGCATTGCCGATGCGCTGCAGCAGGCCTTTCTCCAGGCGGTCGCGCAGCGCCTTCACGCGGGTCTGCTCGTCATGCATGTGTTCAAGCGCAAGTTCCGCCGCAACACCCAGGCCGATGATGCCGGGTGCATTTTCCGTGCTGGCGCGACGCCCGCGCTCCTGGTGTCCGCCGCGCAGCAGCGGACGCAACCGCACACCTCGGCGGACGTAGAGCGCGCCGATGCCTTTGGGAGCATGCAGCTTGTGGCCGGACAGCGACAGCAGGTCGATTTCCGAGGTCTTCAGGTCGATCGGCACCTTACCGACGGCTTGCACCGCATCGGTGTGGAACAACGCACCGGCTTCATGCGCGAGGTCTGCGAGTTGCTCTACCGGGAAGATCGTGCCGGTTTCGTTATTGGCCCACATGATCGAGACAATGGCGGTTTTGGGACTGAGCGCCTTGCGGTAGGCATCTATGTCAAGGCGGCCGCGGCTGTCGACGGGTGTATAGAACACCTTGGTGCCGCGGGTCTTCTGCAGCCACTGGCAGAGCGCGAGAACGGCTGGGTGCTCGACCGTCGACGTCACGATTTCGTCACGGCCTGGCTGGGTTTCCAGCGCCGAAAGCAGCGCGGTGTTGTCCGATTCCGTACCGCTTCCGGTATAGACGATCTCGTGATCGAATTCGGTTCCGAGCAGCGCCTGGAGTTGCTGGCGGGCACGCTTCAGAGCGGCGCCAACCTCGGAGCCGAATGCGTGCATGGAGGAGGCGTTGCCGAACTGCTCCGTGAAGAACGGCAGCATGGCGCTGACGACTTTTGGATCGACCCGGGTCGTGGCATTGTTGTCGAGGTAAACCGGTCGCATCGCAGCCTCCTTCAGTGGCCGGGGGGAACGGGAATAACGCGCAGCGGACGGCCCAGCTTGGTGGCCAGCCGCTCCTGGATCCCGCCGATCGTAACGCTTGCCGCCTGGCACCCGACGCAGGCACCGGAGAGACGGACCATGACGCGGTCGCCATCTACGTCGACCAGTTCGCAGTCACCGCCGTCGGCTTTCAGGTAGGGACGCAGTTCCTCGATCGCGGCTTCGATGATGCGAATCCGCTGCAGCAATGTCATCTGGGGCTTGGCGGTGGTCAGCGGCGATGACTTCACCCGCTCGCGACGCTGCGGAAGCGCTGCCCGGGCCGGATCAAAGGCGAGCGCGGCATCGATCTCACCGGCAGCAACCATGTCGGCGTTGACGCGGGCTAGCACCGATTCAACGCTCTCCACGCAGGTGCCGCAGCTTCCGGTCGCCTTGGTGAAGTGCGTCACCTGCTCCATCGTCGTCAGCTTGTTGACCCGGATGGCGCGCTCCACCATGCCTTCGTCCACGCCGAAGCACTTGCAGAGCAGCGCCCCTTCCTCGTGATCGTCTTCCCAGGTGTCGCCTTTGTAGTTTGCGATGGCCGCGCGCAGGGCTTCGTAACCCATGACCGAACAATGCATCTTCTCGGGTGGCAGCCCGCCAAGGAAGTCTGCGATGTCCTGGTTGGTCAGTTCCAGTGCTTCCGTCACTGTCTTCCCGATAATCAGTTCGGTGAGCGCAGACGACGACGCGATCGCCGATCCGCAGCCAAACGTCTGGAACTTTGCCGCGAGGATGATTTCGGTGTCCTGCTCTACCTTCAGCATCAGCCGGAGCGCGTCACCGCAGGAGATCGCGCCGACATCGCCGACGCCGTTGGCATCTTCCAGGACACCGGCGTTCTTCGGGTTGTAGAAGTATTCCTTGACCTTGTCGGTATAATCCCACATGGCGCTGTTCCCTCAGCCGAACGACTTGCCGCAAGAGCACTTGGAGGCGGCATTCGGGTTGTTGAACGTAAAGCCTGAATTCTCCAGGCCGACGACGAAGTCTACAGTCGTTCCCTTGATGTGAGGTTCGCTGGCAGCATCGACAAAGACCCGAACGTCGCCGTGCTCGATGATGACGTCGTCGGGCGCCGGATCACGCACCAGGCCCATCGAATATTTCAGGCCCGCGCAACCGCCGGACTGCACCATAATGCGCAACCCCTGAACATCGGACTGGGCGCCGCTCATCGCGGTGCGCACTGCGTTGATAGCGCTGTCTGTGAGATTGATCATCACGGCACCCCGTTTTTGCTGGTATGGCAGTACACAGCAAAAGGTGTGCCAACAGAATATGGCTCAGAACCTGGAAGTTTTTGATAGTTGTGCGTCGGAGACACGACGATGTTGCAACCCCGACAATGCAAAGCCGACAGTGTCAGGCCGCAAGCTCGGCTGTGCGGCGAGTCTGGGCGAGCAGGCTCTCTCCGCCCTCCTCCCCGAAGCAATGGTCGAAATCGTCACATTCCGCGCAACTCGGTGCCGCACACAGCAGGAAGCCGTCGTCGCGGCAAATCGTCCGGTAGAAGAATTTCTTCCACTTCATATCCGCCCGGTTGCGCTCCGCCAGCGGCTCGAAGTGACGCATTAGCATCCAGCCGAGTTCACGTCTGTTGCGAAACCCAAGATCCTGCCAGAGATGATTCGGCCGCATGCAACGCCGCGCCACCATGTCGGCAAGCCGACACTGAAACGGCGTGCCGTGCGTAGTACTGCGACGGAGGAGGTCCCGCAGACAGGCCTCATCATCGGCCGCCGCCGAACAGACCTGGCCACGCAGGCGTGCAAACATGGACGCGGCGTGCGGGAACAAGCCCGATGCCAGGTCGGCCAGAACGTCACCATCCAAGCCGACCGCATCGATCACGCGATGCCTGCCGGCTTCCGACTCCCATAGCGACAATGCCAGGATCGAGGCCGTCACATGTGCATCGAAACCATCGCAGCCCAGGTCGGGTTCGGCAGTCAGCCACGCGTAGATGTCGGTGGGCTGCATGGCGTGTCTCCTTCAGGCGGCTGGCCCGTGGCTCTGGGCATTGGTCGGGCAAACCCTGGCGCAGGCCGCACACCCGATGCAGGCGCCGATATCCTGCATGACCATCACCTTGCGCTCGATCTCATCGTCGTCGCTGTCAAGATCCACCACTTCGCCGTCGTCATCGATACCACGCAGCGTCATCACACCACGGCCGCAAACCTTGAAGCATCGGCCGCAGCCGATACAGGTCTTCGCATCGATGGCCAGCAGATATTGTGGCTGCCACTCTCGGCCATCTCGTGTTGCCTGGATCATGATGCCAACGCCTCCAATCGCTTCAATTCAGCGCGCTTCGCCGTAAGTTCCGCAAAAATGGCGTGCGCGCGAGAGGCGACTTCGGGAATGCGCTCCCAGTCCTTCGGCAGCTCTTCCGACAGATCATGCAGGTCCATCTTGGCCGAGGTCGCCTTGGACGACAGCTTCTTCAGTTCTGCTTTCAGTGTTTCGACGTCGCTCATCGACTCGGTCCTTATTCGCGGGCCAGTTCAGGATGGGCCTCTATCATCGCGACGGCCTGGGCCGCGTGCTTCATGCCGTCGGCGGCAAGTGCGGACAGGTCCTCGAACCCGAAGCGATGCACATCACGCAGCGTCCGGGAAAATACAACCAGTCGTCCCGCAAGCAGGACGACGCGGCCGAACCCCTCATGGCTCATGTTCATCATAGGCGTCGCAATCACGCCAGTGGCGCGCTCGATCGCAAGGCCGACTGCCTGGTAGAAGGTCTCAACACGCCCGAGCGTATCCGGGTCCGGATCGCCAATGATCGGAATCAGGCGCCGCTCGGCTTTCGTAATAATGTATTCCTTCAGCAATGTTGTGTCAGACTTGCGATCCCAGGCCCCGAATGCATCTTCCGCCCGAATGCGGCCGACGAGGCATTGCAGGAACGGCGTCGTCATCGGATCGGCGGCGATCGTATCGCTCACGGTGTTACTCCTCGTCCAGGAAATCCATGGAGCGCGTGGCCTTCGCGCCCATCACCTTGCGCAACCAGGGCGGCGGATTGCCGACCATCATGGCTTGCACGCGGCTGATGATATCGTCGATCGGCTCCGGCTTTGACAACTTGACCGGATGAATGTGTGCACTAACGACTTTCGCTGCGGCCGGCCCACCGATTGCTAGCACGAACAGCAGATGACAGCCGGCCAGAGCCTCTACCTTGGGGCCAATCCGGTCATCGCCATCCTTGGCGTGCGAACCAGATTCATTTGAAACCTCCCCGAAGCTCACAGCCTCGACGAAGCGGTGTTCCGTCGGCGTGATGTCGTACACGGCAAAACGACGGGCCGACCCAAAATGAGCATTCAGGCTCTTAAGATCCTGGGTGGCCACGGCGATACGCAGCCGCAACCCGGCAGCGGGCTCTCCAGGTTCAATGAGCTGCAGACGTTGCGCCAGCATGGCGAATCTCCTCGATGATCGGCTTGGCATGCACGAAGTCCTCGGGCGCGTGGCTGTGCAGACCAGACAGCATGATGTTGGCGACTTCGAAGATCAGGTTGCGAGTACCACGATACCCCACAGTGCAACGATGCATCGGGCCGAGACGATCGAACACCGGAAAGCCCGCGCGCAACAGTGGGATGCCGAGACGCTCGCTGGCCTGACGGCCGTGGCTGTGGGTAACAAGCAGGTCGGCCCCAGCCGCGGAAGCGCTATCCTCGAAGTCGAGCAGATCACCGACAACGACGCGCCCTGTCGGGACATTGGCCAACAGCGGCGAGTTGGCGGTAGTCGACACAGCGGTTACAACGTCGGCGCCCATCGACGTGAAGAAACTCGCGAGACCGGTCAGAAGGTCTGGATCAGCACCGATCGCAATGCGCTTGCTCCCGAAATGGAAATGCCCATCGAGCATCGCGTCAAGCAGCTGGCTGCGCTGGCGACGCAACCGAGCGGGCGCGGTACGATCGGAGATTTCCGAGAGCAACGCAACGAAGTCGTCCGACGGTCCAAGGCCGGTCAGGGTCGGCAGCACCGTGGACGGTACGCCCGTTCGTGCTGCGAGGTGTTCGGCGGGCTCACGCATATGCTCGCCGATAGCGATGGTGTGACGCGCTCGGCCCATCCGCGAAATTGCGTCGACGGAGGTGCCGCCGAACGTCGTCGGAATATAGTGGTCGGGCACCGTACCATCCAGCGAGCCCGACACATCCGGCAGAACCACCGGAACCAGGCCGAAGGACTCAACGGTATCGACGATCCATTCAATGTCCCCGGGTGTCTGATGCACGCCAGGCAGGATGTTGACCTGCTGATACAACGGCACACTGGGACCATGCGGTTCCACGATCTCATCGACGATGGCAGTGACAGCTTTCGACCAACCATCCTCCAACGCACCAGCAAAATCGGGTGTCTTCGCCAGCACAATCCGCACATTCTGAAGTTCCGGGCGTCGAGCAACAATCAGTTTCAGGTCGCCGGCAGTGTCTTCTCCCCGGGTTTCCATCAGGGCGGTCGTTGCGACCCCGATAAATCGGGGCTTCATGCGCTTGGTCAGGTTGAGAAGTGCCTCCTCCAGGTGCTCGGCGCCGCCCATGACCGTTGCAACCTCATCGATCGCCGTGGTCTGCATCGGGATCGCTTCCTTGGTGTGACGAACGGTCAACACCAGGGCGAAGGACGTGCAGCCTTGCGATCCATGGAGCAGCGGCACGCAGCCGGCAATTCCCAGATACGCGAGCGCTGCCCCGAGTGGGGTGGAGGATTTCAGCGGGTTGGTAGCGAGGCTTTTCCGCGCGTGGATGATTTCGGCCATGACACCCTCAGCAGGCAGTTTCCAGCAGAGTCGAGCGTTCCGTATCCCGATCGGTTGCTTCCCAGGGGGCCGGGCGACGCAGTTCCTGCCAGACAGGATTGACGATCGCCCTGTGCAGTTCGGATACCAGCTCCACCATTCCGTCGTAACCGGCATAGGCGTTGTGGCGTTCCTGGTTGATGTCGAGCCATGGCGTGCGCGCCTTAAGGGCCACGAACTGGGAGCGGCCGCCCGACAGCATGATGTCCGCATCGCCACGCTTAAGTTGCGCGTACATCTCGCGTGGGGGAATGCTGTCGACCATGTGTGCGTCGCCGCCCATCAGCGCCTTGATCTTGTCCTTGTCATTGTCGGTCGATTTACGGACGGACGTGCTGACGATCTCCATGCCGATCTCTTGCAAGGCGGCGACGATCGACCAGGACTTTACGCCCCCGGTATAGAGCAAGACCCGCTTGCCCTTCAGGGCTGCTCGGTAAGGCTCGATGCGAGCCCAGGCGCGGGCTTCCTCAGCGGCGATCAGGTCTTCAGTGCGGGGGGTCAAGGACGTGTTGGCGCCGCGTTCCACCAGCATGCGCGCCATGATACGCAACGAATCGGAGGTGTCGCTGATTCCATAGAAGGAACCTTCGAAATAGGGAATGCCGAACCTCTCCTGCATCTTGCGTGCGACATTGATCAGAGCCGTGGAGCAGACCATCATGTTAAGGCGGACGCGATGCGAGGACGCGACCTCACGATACCGCGCATCGCCAGTCACGCATGAATGTACGCGAATACCGAGGTGATCGAGCAACGGCCGAACCTGCCACAGCTCACCCGACAGGTTGTATTCGCCCAGGATGTTGACGTCTGTGTCCGTGATGATGTCGGGCTCTATCGTTCCGATAACGTGATCGATAAGCGCTTCGCCCGCGAGCTTGTTGCCGAGGTTCTTGGACCCGGCGAAGCCGGGTGCGTTGATTGGAATGCAGGGGACCCCGAGCTTGGCGGTTGCGTGCTTGCAGACTGCCTCTATGTCATCGCCGATGACCGCCGGAACACAGGTGGCATAGACGAACACGGCAGGCGGGTCATGGCGCGCGATCGCTTCCTTTATGGCGCGATACAACCGCTTCTCCCCGTTGCCCATGACAATATCCATTTCGGTCATGTCGGTCGTGAAGCCGGTTCGGTAAAGGGTCGGCCCGGAGCTGGACGCGTGACGATTGTCCCAGCCATTGCCTTCACACGCGAGCGGGCCGTGCACCAGGTGTACGACGTCGGTCAGAGGCTGCAACGCTATCTTTGCCCCATCGAAGGCGCAGCCACCAGCCGCCGCTCCGGGCGTGAGCGGCTTGGAACACCCCTTCTTGCGCTCCTTGGCATCCTTCGCCTGGTTCTTGTCGCAGCCGGACTCGTTGAACACGTCGGCAATTCTGGCCTTCAATGCGTCGGTCATGCGAACTCTCCCGGCAGGGGAAGCAGCTCGCGGGCAGCGATCGCCACCCGCCAGCAACGGGTCAGCGCGTCAGATCGTAGGAATAGTCGGTCACGCCCGGCTCGATCGTATCATCGTCGAGCTTGTCGAGGATCTTGTCGAGCAGTGTCACCAGCACGCGCAGTCCGCCCTGATATCCCCAGACCGGAAAGCGATGATGGTGATGGCGGTCGAAGATAGGAAACGCCAAGCGGATCAGGGGCACGTTGCAGTCGCGCTCGAGATACTTGCCGTAGGAGTTGCCGATCAGCAAGTCGACCGGTTCGGTCGCGAGCAGCGAACGCATGTGCCAAAGATCCTTGCCAGGCCAGACCTGGCATTCGGCGCCGAACGGCGACGATGCGAATAACCCCCGCATCTGCTCCGCCCACGCCTTGCTCCCGTTGGTTGCCAGGCAGTGGCGCGGTTCGCCGCCGGTCTCCATGATGAAGCGGGCCATGCCATAGACGAAGTCTGGATCGCCGTAGATCGCATAGGTCTTGCCGTGCAGCCAGCCCTGGCTGTCGGCCATCGCGTCAATCAGGCGACCACGTTCCTTCTCCAGCGAATCGGGGATCGGCTTGCCGCTGAGTTCGGAGATGGTCTGAAGCAGTTCGTCTGTACCGGCGACGCCCAGCGGATAGTGCAGGCTTGCAATCTTCTGGCCAAATGCTCCCGCGTATTCCAGGGTCTTTTGGCTGCAGTATTCCTGCAGTGACAGCGTCGCCTTGGCGTTGATCGCTTCGGCTGTCGCCGCCAGGGAAGTTCCACCGTCATACATGCGGAACTCCCCGTCCGACGGCGTATCAAACTGGTCGGCGACATCGGACAGGATCGTGTACTCGACGCCCATCTCATCGAGGATGCGCTTGAGCTCGCGGTTGTTGCCGACCGCGAAGCCGTCGAACCCGGGGATGATGTTGATAGCAGTTCCCGGCGCTGCCGTCTTGCCTTTCCAGAAGTTCTCCAGAATGCCCTTCAGCATGTTGTCGTAGCCGGTCACATGGCTTCCGACGAAAGCGGGAGTATGGGCAAACGGCACGTCGAAGTCTGCGGGAACAGACCCCTTCTGCTTTGCGGTCGAGATGAACGCCTGCAGGTCGTCCCCGATGACTTCCGCCATGCAGGTGGTGGAGACGGCGATCATCTTTGGGGAATACAGCGCGTAGGTGTTCGCCAAGCCGTCGATCATATTCTGCAGGCCACCAAACACGGCGGCATCCTCGGTCATGGAGGATGAAACGATCGAGGACGGCTCTTTGAAGTGCCGGGAGAGATGGCTGCGGTAATACGCAACGCAGCCCTGGCTGCCGTGGACGAAGCTCAGCGTCTTCTCGAAGCCGGCGGCAACGAAAACGGCTCCGAGCGGCTGGCAGGCTTTCGCTGGATTGACGGTCAGGGACTTGCGCGCGAGGTTCTTCTCACGATAGTCCCAGGACTTTGTCCAATCGGCGACCTTCTGGGTCTCCTCGTTGGACGGCATGCCCTCTTCCCGTCCCTTGCGTGCGAGCATTTCCCGATACTCCGGCTCGCGGAACAACGGGGCGTGGTCAAGGATTTTATCTGCACTCTGTGGCATCGGTCTGATCCTTTCACTCGCGGCTCAGGCCGCCTTCTTCCACGGTGCCTTGAACAAGCCCCAGACTGGATTGTTGATGGCGAGGTCCATGTCGCGGGCGAAGATCGCGAACCCGTCATAGCCATGGTACGGGCCCGAATAGTCCCATGAGTGCATCTGCCGGAAGGGGATCCCCATCTTCTGCACCGGATATTTCTCCTTGATGCCGGAGCCGACGAGATCGGGGCGGATACCCTCGACGAACTTCTCCAGTTCGTAGGAAGTCACGTCGTCGTAGATCAGCGTGCCTTCCTTCACGTAATGACCGGTGCGCTGATAGTCGTCGCCATGACCGAACTCATAGCCAGTGCCCGCAATTTCCATGCCCAGGTCTTCGTAGGCGTTGACCACGTGCCGGGGACGCAGGCCGCCGACATACAGCATGACCTTCTTGCCCTTCAGGCGAGGCTTGAATTTTGCGATGACGGCGTCGACCAGCGGCTGGTACTTCGCGATAACCTTCTCCGCGTTCTCCTGGATCGTCGCATCGAAGAACGCGGCAATCTTGCGTAGGCCGGCAGCAATCTGCGTAGGGCCGAAGAAGTTGTATTCCAGCCACGGCATGCCGTACTTCTCTTCCATATGCCGGCAGATGTAGTTCATCGACCGATAGCAATGGATGAGGTTCAGCTTCGCCTTTGGCGCGCGTTCGATCTCGGCGAGCGTTGCATCGCCGGACCAGTTGCCGACGACCTTCAGGCCCATCTCTTCAAGCAGGATGCGGCTGGACCAGGCGTCGCCTCCGATGTTGTAATCGCCGATGACATTGACATCGTACGGGCCGGCCTCATGCTCGACTTCGCGCTTGTCGAACACCCAGTCTCGGATTGCATCATTGGCGATGTGGTGGCCAAGCGACTGGGAGACGCCGCGGAAGCCCTCGCAACGGACGGGGACGATGGTCCTGCCGGTTTCCTTGTGCTTCTTGCGTGACACCGCCTCGATATCATCGCCGATCAGGCCGATCGGGCATTCGGACTGGATGGAGATGCCCTTGGCCAGCGGGAAGAGTTCTCCGATCTCATCGATGACCTTCTCCAGCTTCTTGTCGCCGCCGAAGACGATGTCCTTCTCCTGGAAGTCCGACGTGAACTGCATCGTCACGAAGGTGTCCACACCCGTCTTGCCGATGTAGTAGTTCCGGCGCTGCGACCAGGAGTATTGACCACAGCCGACCGGGCCGTGGCTGATGTGCACCATGTCCTTCACTGGCCCCCAGACCACGCCCTTCGATCCGGCATAAGCGCAACCGCGCACCGTCATCACGCCAGGAATGGACTTGATGTTCGACTTGACGTCGCACTCGGTCAGCGCGGGAGCATCTTCCGCCTCGGCTGGCGCGTCCACGGCCTTCGCGGTCGACAGATGCTTCTGGCGCCGCTTGCGGCTTTTGTCGGGATACGCCGCGAGAACGTCAGCGATCAGGCGCTCGTGGAAATCACCGTCGTTCTGGTAGGCGGGCTCTTCATCATAGGTCATTTCGGCTCTCCTGATCGCCGGAAAGAAAGATCGGCCGCCACGGAGACCGTGGCGGCCGGACTGGTCAGACCGCGGCCGCTACCAGCTGCTTCGCCGCTTCCTTCGCCTGCAGTTCGGCCAAGGCCTGCTCGTCGGTCTTCATGATGCCGAAGTCGAGCAGCATGTCCTCCAGCTCTTCCATGGTGATCGGCGTCGGGACGGTTCCCTTGCCAGCATTGGCATGGATCTTCTCGGCCAGCGCACGATATTCGCCAGCCTGCTTGGAGTCGGGTGCGTACTGAATCACGGTCTGCTTGCGCAGTTCGGCATGCTGCACGATGTTATCGCGCGGCACGAAATGGATCAGCTGCGTGTTCAGCCGTGCAGCCAGCGCTTCCGCCAGGTCGTATTCACGATCGGTCTGGCGCTCGTTGCAGATGAGCCCCCCCAGGCGGACGCCGCCGGAATGCGCGTACTTCAGAATGCCCTTCGCGATGTTGTTGGCGGCGTACAACGCCATCATCTCACCGGACATCACGATGTAGATTTCCTGTGCCTTGTTCTCGCGGATCGGCATTGCGAACCCGCCGCACACCACATCGCCAAGAACGTCGTAGGAGACGTAGTCGACATCGTCATACGCGCCGTTTTCTTCGAGGAAGTTGATCGAGGTGATCACCCCGCGCCCCGCGCAGCCGACGCCGGGCTCCGGACCGCCGGACTCGACGCACTTGATGTTCTTGTAGCCGATCTTCAGCACGTCCTCGAGTTCCAGGTCCTCGACGGAACCGGCTTCGGCTGCGAGGCTCAGCACCGTATCCTGGGCCTTCGCATTGAGGATCAGGCGAGTCGAATCGGCCTTGGGATCGCAGCCGACGATCAGGATCCTCTGGCCGAGGTCGACCAGGGCAGCGAGGGTATTCTGGGAGGTGGTGGATTTGCCGATCCCCCCCTTGCCATAAAAGGCGATCTGACGAAGTGCGGCCATATGGAGACTCCTTTGCGGTTGGGACGCGGGCGGTGAACCCGACACGGCTGACGAACGCAAAAGGGCTAACAGCAAAGGTCGTGCCAACCAAAAAACGCCTGGAATTCAGCGAACTTTGCGATTGGGCGGGCGACAGGACTGTCTGGAGTACGACAAGAACAAACAGGATTTGTCAGACGAACCGGACCGACACACGGCGCAAGAACGGCATCGCCCGGCCGGGGGGCCCGGCCGGGCGATCAACCGCCACACAAGGAGACTACAGGTTGTCGGCCAACTCCATTGCGAACGCGGCAAGGTCGTGCTGGACTACAGACGCACCCAGTTCCTCCAGAAACTTCTGCTCGTTGCGAGACAGTTCAGAGTCCACGACGACGACATGGGCGCCCGCAGACCGCTTTGCAATCTGGCGCGCATAGGTGCGCAGCGTCTGGTCGTGGAACCGACACCCCAAGAACAGAAATCCACCCTCCGCTCGGCGTGTCTTCACCGTGTCGGGGATCGGTGTCTGAATGTCGATCTCCGTCAGCACCTCAACATAATCCGCATCGGAGATCAGAAAGTTCGGTGCCGGCGTTACGCAACCATGCGGTTTGTAGATCAACGTCGACCAAGCTTCGGCCTGGGCCACGGCACATTCCGAGCCGGTCGAGTCATACGCTCGGTACCAGCGCGACTCACCGGGTTTCGCACGGGATGCAGCATGGATCTCGCCCCAACTCGAAGCGCCGACAAAAGCGGACCGCAGTGCGGCATCGTACCAGGTATCCACCACCAGCGCCGGCGCCACGCGGGCGATCGCCGCATGCAACGCCGTCAGCTGCACAGGAGAGGCAAACGCCGTCGCCATCAGTGTGTCCAACGTCGTTCGATGCTTGAAGCTCTCGATGAACTGTGCCGCCGCCCAGGCATTGCCGCGCGCACGACGCGGCAGGGCAACCTTCGAGCCCAGCCAGGCAGCCAGCGCCTCATAAGACGTCGGAATAGCCGTATCGGACAACGCCGCGATCCCCGGCCCGAGATACGGCAGCAACGAACCGTTCCGCAAACGAGCCGCAATGCCGGGCGCGGTATTGCTGAATTCGAGCATGGAATTACTCCTCGTCACCGCGCTTGCGCGCGTTCACCGTGATCGGCAGGCGAGGCGCCGGGTCCAGCGCCGGAAGGTCCAGCACCCAGCCGTTGCGCAACTTCACCCAGCCACCCCACAGCGCCTCGTGCTCGACCTCGACGATGGCCTCCTCAAGGTCCTTCTTCGGCACATAGGCCGACAGCACCTTGCCGGATTGTCGGATCATGACCTTCATGGCGCGGCATCCTTTGTTTCAAACAATCCGAGTTCGCGCCCGCGCATGCCGACCACCGACCCGCGATCGATGAACTCCACCGCGTAGATGTAGTATCTTTGAAGGTACATCCCGATGTCGCGCACATAGCCGACATCGCCCTTCTTCACGACGATCTCGCCGATCTTGCGACCCGCCATGGTGCCGTCGTTCTTCACCTGTCGGTTCGCATAGACCTTGGTGCCGGCCCTGAACTGCGGCCGCTTGTAGACCTCGATCTCTTCCTCACGGCCCAGGCCCATCGGTCCCCTCCCCCTGCTTCGTTGAAGCCAAACGTGCCGCGACGCGTTCGCGAATTACTGCGCGCGGCGGTCGTGTACGCAGGTCTTGCCGCGTTCGCAGTCGGCTTGCGCGGCGTGGGCGCACGCCGCGCAATCGATTGCCTGCCCGATCCGGTTGGGCGTGTCCGCCGCCTCGGCCACAAGGATCAGGCCGGGATGCAGGTATCGGCCACCGGGCACACTGCGGCGCATTGCGGGGCCGGGAAATGGCTTTCGCATTCGGTGCACAATGTCGGGCTGATCACGTAGGTGCCGCGCTTGGTCGAGATTGCCGCATTCGGGCACTCGAACTCGCAGGCGCCACACGCGGTGCACTGGGACGCAACGATCTTGTAGGCCATGTCAGTCTCTCCTTTTGGTCAGGCAGTCAGACGCTGCGCGGCGGGATGGGCCGCGGCGTACCAGGCGGCGATCCCCGCCTCGATCCAGTCATAGGCATGCTCGTGGGACGCCTCGATGCCGGCCACGGCCAGGCTGTCCTTCGGACAGTCTCCAACCTTGGCGCACAGCACGACCTGCACGCCTTCCAGCGCGGCGATCACACCGTCCAGCGTGGCATCCTCACCCCAGCCGCCTTCGCAATATTGTTCCACCTTGCGATGACCGATGAAGGCAATACCGGCAAATGAGACCTCGTAGACCTGGAATTCGGTCGCGTGACCGAAATGCTGGTTGATGCGCCCGCCGCCCTTCGTGGCAATCGCAACCAGCACCTTTTCGTCGGCCTCGGAGGCGGCAACCGTCTCGGCGGCTTCAGCCTTCTTGGCGACGTGCTCGCCGCGCTCCTCGGCCACCACCTCGCGATACGCCGCGCGCCTGGAGGGATCGTATTCCGCCACCTCCGGCAACTGGTCCATGGTGAATTCCTGTCCACGGTCCTCGCCCAGCAACCCCACCGCGTCGGCGCGGCATTGCCGGCAATGGCGCATCAGTTTCGTTCCGTCCGACAACTGGTCCTGCAGCGCCTTCAGCTCCATCGCGCGCGGGCCACGCTGGCCGGTCAGGCCAAAATGCGTGCCGTGGGCAGGATCGGAAATCAGCGGCATGATGTTGTGCAGGAACGCACCCTTGGCCTTCACCACCTTGTTCACCTCCACAAGGTGCTGGTCGTTGATCCCGGGGATCATCACGGAGTTGACCTTCACCAGGATGTTTCGTTCCGCCAGCATCTCCAGACCGAGCATCTGACGCTCGTGCAGGATCTTGCTGGCTTCCAGGCCGATCCAGCGGCGGTGCTGGTAGAAGATCCAGGGATAGATGCCGACACCGATTTCCGGATCGACCATGTTGATGGTGATCGTGACATGGTCGATGTTCATCCTGGCGATTTCATCGACATGGTCGGGCAGCGCCAGCCCGTTGGTCGACAGACACAGCTTGATATCGGGGATCTGAGCCGACACCGCCTCGAACGTCGCCTGCGTCTTCTTCCAGTCGTAGCAGGCATCTCCCGGCCCGGCGATGCCCAGGACAGAGAGCTGCGGCACCTCATTGGCGACCGTGACGACCTTGCGCATTGCCTGGTCGGGCGTCAGCTTCTCCGACACCACACCGGGGCGGCTTTCGTTGGCGCAGTCATACTTTCGGTTGCAGTAGTTGCACTGGATATTGCAGGCGGGCGCCACCGCGACATGCATGCGGGCAAAGTAATGATGCGCCTCTTCCGAATAACACGGGTGGTCCTTGACCTTCGCCCATACCACGGGCGCCATGTCGGCCGGTCCGTCGGACGACCCGCAGCTGGACGACTCACACCCGCCGGATTCCAATGCGGCCCGCATGGCTTCGGCGCTGACTGGCGCGGTCAGGCTTTCGATGGAGATGATCTGGGCCATGTGCTGCTCCTTCCGCCGACGGGACGAAGGGCTGCATCGCAAACTGCGTGCCAGATGAAAACCGACAGAAACACAGCGATTTGCGCTACTACAACATACTGGCGGCGTGCCATGTCGGACAAGAGTGTCGCAACAGCGACGTTGCGAAGTCGGACGGGTGTCAGAATTTCTTGATCGGGATGCTGTGCTTGCGCAGCGCGTAGCCAATCTGGCGCGGCGTCATGCTCAGCAGCCGCGCGGCCTTGGCCTGCACCCAGCCGGACCGCTCCATCGCCTCGACCAACTGCTCGTATTCCGACTGCCCGCCGGCGCCCGCGGCGTTGGGCACCTTGCAGGTCGCGGCCGATGCGCAGGTCGGTTCGGTCAACGCCGGCGCTGCCACCGGCAGGACCGGCAATGCCTGCGCCGGGCGTGGCATCTGCTTCCACAAGACGGCCGACAGGCAGCCATCGTTATGGCAGGCGAAATCACGTTCGGAGATCCGCTCTCCCTGCACCAACGTTGCGGTCCGCCGCACGCAGTTCTCCAGCTCCCTCACGTTGCCGGGGAAGTAGCACGACTGCAGCACCGGCATGGCGGAGGGCGCCAGCATGACCCGTGTCTTGTTGTCGCTGTTGAACCGGCGGAGGAACTCCTGCGCCAGCAACGGGATGTCGCCCGGCCGATCGCGCAGCGGCGGCAGGAACAGGGGCACCACCGCCAGGCGATAATACAGGTCGGCGCGAAAGTTCCCCTTCGCGACGGCTTCTTCCAGGTTGCGGTTGGTGGCGCTCACCAGCCGCACGTCCACCTTCAGGGTACGCGTGCCGCCGACCCTCTCAAACTCACCTTCCTGCAGCACGCGCAACAGTTTCGCCTGGAACGTGGCGGAGATCTCACCGATCTCATCCAGGAACAACGTTCCGCCGTCGGCCAGTTCGAAGCGCCCCTTGCGCTGGGCGATCGCCCCGGTGAACGAACCCTTCTCGTGGCCGAACAACTCCGATTCCAGCACGCTCTCCGGCAAGGCCGCGCAGTTCAACTTGATGAAGGGCTTGGCGTGCCGCGGCGACGCCTCATGCAGGGCCTGGGCGAACAATTCCTTGCCGGTTCCCGACTCACCGCGCAGCAGCACGGGGGACGAGCTGCGCGCCACCAGGCGAAGCTTCTCCATCACCGCCTGCAACGCCGGGCTTTGGCCCACTATGCCGGACGCCGTGCCGTGGCGCGCGCCAGGCGCGAACTCATCGCGTTCCTTCTCCAGGCGCCGCTGGTCGTCCAGGATCCGCTCGCGGTCACGGATGACGAGCCGATGCAGCCGCACGGTCTGGGCGATCAGGTTCGCCACCATCTTGAGGAAGCGCACGTCCTCATCGGTACGGATATCGGCGACATTGAACCACGCCCGGTCGATGGTCATCACGCCAATCGGGCGGCCCCGGTCGCGAATCGGCACGCCCATGAAGGCGTAGTTCTTCCCGCCGTCGCCCCAGAGGCTGGTGTCCCATTGGCCAAAAGACGTATCTCGCGCGACGTTTTCGATGACCACGGGCATTTCGGTCACCACCATCTGCCCGACCGCCTTCTCCGGCAGGGCCGCGAAATACTGCCGGGCCGCGGCGTTGTCGTGGGTGGCGGAAAAGACCTCCTCAGGCTCCCCGTCCGCGTCGAGCAGCGCAATCACGCCGTTGCCCATGTCCAGGAAGCTGTGCAGGACATACAGCGTGCCGGTCAGGACCTCTTGCAGGCTTCCAGGCCCGCACAGCGATTTTGAAATCTCATAGATACCCAGCAGCGCGAGGTCGGCGCGATACGGCAGTCGCTCGCTCGGCGCGGCGGCGGAAGCCTTATGTAGCAGCACCATCTGGTCCAACCCCCTTTGGTGTCGGCCTCCTCCACCCCGACAGGATCGGGCAGGTTATGGACAACGACAGCGTGGTTGCAATCCAAATCCGCAGTGCAGCACGCGATGCCAGCGGTTCGGGCGCATTTTGTCCGGTTCACGACAGCATTTGGTCGGTTTTGTCGGGAAGCACCGCGGTCGCCTGCGCATCCAGCGCCCCGTGCCGCTGGCCCATGTCTTGCAGCACGCCGAATTTGCACGACAAACGATCACTCCGCGGAGACAACGCCATGCACGACCCTGGGCTGATGATCTCCGGCCATGATCCCAAGCCCGTCCTGGTCCTCGGCACCGACGATATTGCATCCGCCGTCGGCCACGCTCTCGCGCGTGGCGGGATTCGCACCGTTCTGGTGCGCGATCCGACGCTGCCGGTCCTGCGCCGGTCTATGTCGTTTGACGATGCTGTCGAGTATGGGTCCGTACTGCTCGACGGGATCGTTGCATGTGCCGCCGACCTGCCGCTGCTGCGTGGCGCCTGCGGACTGCTGAGCGTCACGGCGCGACGGCCCGAGGAACTGCTTGATCCCGCCTTGATCGAGGGCGTCATCGATGCCCGCATGCGACGGCGGGATGAAAAGCACGACCTGCGCGGCGCCCTTGGATTCGCGATCGGCCTCGGCCCGGGCTTCATCGCCGGCGGCAATGTCGACCTGGCGGTGGAAACCGCGCCCGAGGCAACCGGTCGCATTCTGCGCCGGGGCGAAACCATTCCGGCGCATGGGAAATCCGTCCCGATTGCCGGCGTGGGACGAGAACGTTTCGGCCGCGCCCCTCGCCCCGGCCTGTGGTGGACGCACCGCGCGATTGGGGAGGCCGTGGAGGCCGACGAGGTGGTCGGCCTGTGCGGTGGTGTGCAGGTGCGCGCGCCCCTCCGCGGATGCCTGCGCGGGCTGGTACGGCCCGGCAGCGAGGCCCATACCGGCATGCGGTTGCTCGAAGTCGACCCGCGCGGTCCCAAGGCGCGATACCAGGGCATCCCGCCGCGCGCGGCCGCGATCGCCGCGGCAACTTTGGCTGCATTGCGCGAACTGTGCGACTCGCCAAGGCCGGTGGCACAGGCGGAGACTGGCGCATGGCTCGCGTAACGGTCTGGGGCAAGCCCGGCTGTGCCGGCAATGCACGGCAGGTCGCGTTGCTGCGTGCCTCGGGCCATGACGTGGCACTCCGGGACCTGCGCGCCGAACCGTGGACGCCAGAGCGGCTGCGTCCGTTCTTCGGCGACCAACCCGTCCGGACCTGGTTCAACGCGTCCAACCCTCGGGTGAAGCGCGGCGAGATGAAGCCCGAGATGCTGTCTGAAGCGGACGCGCTGGCGATGATGATCGGCGAACCGCTGCTGATCCGGCGTCCCTTGCTGGAATGCAACGGAGTCCGGATGGCCGGGTTCGACCCGGATTTCATTGCCGGCTGGATCGGCCTGGCCACTGGCCTGCCGCCGGTCGGCGAAGGCTGCCCGCGCCCCGACATGCCGCCGTGTCAGGTCCCCGAGAACGCGACGACCGGCGCACCGCAGTAAGCCGCGTTCCGTTCTCGGCTCGGACCATGACGCAAGCCGTTACGGAGCGGTCTGCCTAAAGCGGTTTCACAGTAACTGGAAACACCCCATGCCGTCCTGGCCGGGCTTGTCCCGGCCATCTATCGCGGCACGGTGCTGGTACAGATGGCCGGGACAAGCCCGGCCAGGACGGAGGGAGGTGTTTCCAGTTACTGTGAAAATGCTCTATCGGCTCGTCTCGGCAGCAGCCCGCCGTTCGGCCCAGGTCGTGCGGCTGGGACAATGCCCCGCCGCCCACGCCAGGATCGCGTCTACCTGCGGCGCCAGCACCTCGCCTGGTCCCCCCAGGAAGGCGTTCCAGGCCGGCAACGTCGCAACGCGCATCGGTACCAGCAGGGGGATGCCGGCGATCAAGGCCTCGGCCATTTCGTGACGCAGGCCGCCGCCGGCCACTTCCTCCTTGCCGAACCGGCTGGCCAGCAGCAGGTCGGGACGATTTTCGACAGCCACGCGGAACGCCATCGTCGCGCGTGCCAGCGCGTCGGTGTCCAGGATGCAGCCCTGCACCCCGGGCCCGCGCGGGTCGTTCAACTGAATCGTTTCGTCATCCAGCAGGACCTGCAGCAGCATCTCGCGCTTGCATGCAGCGATCTGGGCGCCGAACCGCTGCAACAGCCCGCCGACCGTGCGGCCGGACTGTCGCAGCACCTGCACCGCGGCGGCAAGCGCGGCATCGGCGTCGTCGCCCGGCCCGTAGACCACTGCAGCGGTATGGAGTTGCGTCGCCATGTCGTTACTCTCCTGCCACGGCGAGCAGCGACCGCAGCTCCGCCTGGGTGACCGATCGTTTCACGCGTTCCGCATGGGCGCGCAGACGCACCAACAGGTCCGGCAGCGCGGCCGAGGGAATATCCATGCCCTGCAACGCCGCGCGCAGCGATGCGGAGCCGGAATGCTTGCCCAGCAGGATGCGCCGCTCCCGGCCGAACAGGGCCGGATCGAGTGCCTCATAGGTGCCAGGATCGCGCAGCAGGCCGCTGACATGGATGCCGGATTCGTGGGTGAACGCGGTCTCACCCACGATCGGCTGGCCGGGCGGGATGGTGCGGCAGGCCGCCGAGGCGACGACTTCCGCCAGGTGGGACAGTTCCGCCATCACCACCTGCACGCGACCCATGGCCAAACGCGGGATCGCGGCTGCGACCTGTTCCAGCGCGGCGTTGCCGGCGCGCTCGCCCAGGCCGAGCACACAGACGCTTGCATGGGTTGCGCCGCCGCGGAGAGCAGCGAGCGTGTTGGCAGTGGCCAGGCCCAGATCGTCATGGCCGTAGAATTCCAGATCAAGGTCGGTGCGCGCGGACAGGCGGCGAAAGGTCGCTTCGGTTTCGAACGGATCGAGCACGCCCAGCGTATCGGCGAAGCGAAAGCGATAGGCGCCCGCCGACGCGATCCGGTCGATCACCTCTTGCAGGAAATCGGGGTCTGCGCGGCTGGCATCTTCGCCGCCGACCGAAACGGTCAGGCCACGATCGAGCGCCAGCGGCACGACGCGGGCAACGCGGTCCAGGACCTCCTGCCGGCCGCCGGGATATTTGGCGGCGATCTGCCGGTCGGATACCGAAACGGACAGGTTGGCGTAGCGCACACCGGCTTGCAGGGCCGCGGCGACATCCGCCTCGGTCATGCGGCACCAGGCGGCGACGCGGGCGTCGGGTGCCGCGGCAACGGCGGCGGCGATGGCGGCGATCTCCTCGGCGCCCATGGCGGGCGTGCCGGCTTCGATTTCGTCGATGCCCGCAGCCTGCAGGGCGGCGGCAATGGCGGCTTTCTCAGCGGCGGTGAAGGCGACGCCCGGCGTCTGCTCGCCGTCACGCAGGGTGGTGTCGTTGATGGAGAAACGCTGGCTGCTGTCCGACACGATCGGCCCTCCTGTGCTGGGCAGGAGGCTTTGTGCAAGTGCGATGCCACGGCGGGTGTATGCGTGTTTTCAATAGGATGGCAGCGAAGTCTGTCGGGTTTCCGCCAACATGTCGCATCGCCGACGGGATGTGGATCACGACGTCGAGGCGGTCGGTGTCGGCAATGACCCGGGCAATCCCCGCCGCGACGGCAGCCGTTGCCACCCCTGTGACAAGCGTCCCCTGCCGGCCTAGTCTGCCGCTGCCCAATGCGGAGGAAACAGACAATGCAAGGCGTGGTCTTTACCGGCGACCGTGGTCTCGAACTGATGAACTTCCCCGATCCCACCCCCGGCGCCGGGGAGGTCGTGATCGAGATGAAGGCGTCCGGGATGTGCGGGTCCGACCTGCACCAGTATCGCCGCCCGAAGAACCAGGAGCGCAACGCGACGGGATTCACGCCCAACCCCAACCCGACCATCGGCGGCCACGAGCCCTGCGGCATCGTTGCCGCGATCGGCCCCGACGTGCTGCCGACCGAGGCGCAGATCGGCCAACGCGTCATGGTCCACCATTACCAGGGTTGTACCCAATGCAACCATTGCCGTTCGGGGTGGCAGCAGCTCTGCCAACAGGTGCCGGTGAAGGTCTACGGCAACAACGCCCATGGCGGCCACGCGCAATACCTGAAGGTGCCAGCCAATACGCTGGTGCCGCTGGCCGATGAGTTGACGTTCTCCGCCGGGGCTGCGATCTCCTGCGGGTCCGGCACCGCGTATGGCGCGCTGCGGCGGATGAACATCTCCGGCCGCGACACCATCGCGATCTATGGCCAGGGGCCGGTCGGGCTCGCCGCCACGCAGTTTGCCAAGGCGATGGGGGCGCGGGTGATCGCGTTGGACATCAGTGGCCAGCGATTGGAGCGCGCGAAGGAATTCGGCGCCGATGAGGTCGTGAACCCCGGCTCCAATGATCCGGTCGCGGCGATCAAGGACCTGACGCACGGGGTTTATGCCGACCTAACGCTCGACACGTCCTCCAACCCGGAGGCGCGGCTGAACGCCATCAAGTCGACCAAGGTGTGGGGCACGATGTGCTTCGTCGGCGAAGGCGGCGACGTGAAGATCGACGTCAGCCCGCAGCTGCTGCGCCGCCAGTTGACGCTGATTGCGTCGTGGACATTCTCCACCATCATCCAGGCCGAATGCGCGCAGTTCTGCATCGACCGCAAGGTGGACGTGGACAGACTGTTCACCCACAAATGGACGCTGCCGCAGGCCGCCGAGGCGTACAAGCTGTTCGACAAGCAGGCCGACGGGAAAGGCGTCTTCCTGATGTGACGTTGGAAACGATCCGCAACGGCGTCAGCGCGCTCTATGAGGAACTGGGTGCGCACGGGCTGATCCTGGGCAGCTCCGGCAATGTCAGCGGGCGCACCCGGGACGGCATGGCCATTACGCCATCCGGCGGGTCGCCGCCGTTGCGCACGCCCACGGACGTGGCGGTCATGGACCTGGACGGGGGGGTGGCCAACCAGGCCACCCCATCCAGCGAATGGCCGATGCATGCTGCGATCTACCGCGCGTTCCCCGACGCGCGGTTCATCGTGCATGCCCATTGCGATGCCTGCACGGCGCTGGCCTGCCTCGCGGAGTGCCTGCCGGCGTTCCACTACATGGTCGTACAGTTCGGCGGCGAGGACGTCCGTTGCGCGCCTTATGTCACGTTCGGCACGCCGGCACTGGCCGAGATCGCGGTGACGGCGCTGGCCGGACGCACCGCGTGCCTGCTGGCGAATCACGGGATGATCGTCCTGGGCCGCACCCAGCAGGAGGCGTTGGCGCATTCCCTGCTGCTGGAACAGCTTTGCCGGCAATATCTGCTGGCCCGCGCGGCCGGCACGCCCCGGTTGCTGACCACCGAGGAGATGGCTGCGGCCAAAGACCGTTTTCGGACGTACGGCCCACGCGCCAAAGCGGCGGGATAACAGGCAGGTCGCAGTCACGCAGCTGGGTTACCCCCGGCCGCGGTCCGACCGGGCACCGGCTCAGCCGGCCTCGACGATCTTCATGCGGAACAGTTGTGCCCAGCCGGCGATATCCTGCAGCATCGTGACCGCGGTGGCATAGAGCGTGGTGCCGAGTTCCTGCGAGGCCAGCGGGCGATCCAGCCGCACGGCATCGAGCTCCGCCATCGCGGCCTTCATCGCCGCTGCCATGCGGGCCGACTGGTGCGCCAGCAATTCGAATTCGGCGTACGCCCGAAGGCCGACGAAGGCGGCGGACAGTGCCGGGATCACGGCGCAGACCAACCCGACCAGGCCTTCCACCATGCGGTCCTCGATGGTCAGCAGCAGACCGATCTTCAGGGTCACGCCGATCAGCGTGACGATGAAGTAGACCTTGCCCAACTCGCCCAGGCGGCGGGCCGCGCGCCGGCTGCGGATGCGGCGGCGTTCATGGTAGCCAAGTTGTTCTCTCATCAAACTGAGTCCGAGCCCGCGGGCGCGTGCCAGGGAGGCGGCGGTGACCGCGCCCTCCGGCAGCGGCGCGGCGCGGCGGGCAGCGGTGAAGTACCAGGCAACCCAGGCTTCGCGCGGCGCGGCTTCGGCGTGCGGATCGATGGCGCTCTCGGCGGCGAGGCGGTCGATCTCCCAGTTCGGCAACGACCAGCCGAACGGCGCCAAGGCTTGTTGCTTGCGGCAGAGTTCGGAGAGCAGGCGATAGGCGATCCAGCGTTCGTGCCAGCGCATCAGATGGTTGCCGATCACCAGCGCGGCGATGGCCATCAGCACCAGCCATTCCACCAGCGTGACAGGCAGGGCGATGGCCGGATGGGCCAGCCCGAGGACGGCGCAGACCACCGCGACGAAGGCGAGCACGACGATGCCCAGATAGGATGAACGGTAACGATCGCCGTGGGCCTGCGACCGGCGATCGGCCGGAGTGTAGAGGGTGTGCCAATAGGCCTCGACCGCGCCGATCGGCGGCAGCATCTGCGCTCCGTCATCCGGTGGTGGTGGCGCGATCCAGTCCATGAAGCGGTTGTAGCTCTGCCAGATCTTCCAGCCGGGCCGGTCATCTTCGGCCAGGTAGTCGCGCAGCGCATCGGGCTGGCGGCGGCACAGCGCGGCGCAGGCATCGACGATCCGCCCGATCCGGGATTCCGCTTCCAGTTCGGCCGACGGCGGCGGCAGGATGGCGCCACGCAGCAGGGCCTTCAGCGCCTGTTCGGCCGCCGGTCCGGCCGCGGCGTGCCATGGCTCGCGCATTTCCAATTCGGTACGCAGCAGGCGCGGCGGGTCCTGACCGTTGCTGGACAGCCACCAGACCGGCACCCCGGCACGTAGCGCGAAGCGGACGATATCGCCGGTGCCGCCGCGCCCGCGCGCCGGCTGGCCGTCCCATAGCGCGACCAGCAGGTCGGTGTTGCGCACGACGTAGCGGCCGACATTTTCGTAGGCGAGGTCGGCATCGTCGCCACGCGCGCCGTCGAGCTCGATCATCCGCGCGGCTTTGCCGAGCAGGGCGCGGAACACGCCGGCGCTGGCCGGGAAGTCGGCTTCGTATTGGCTGCGAGGGAACGGGAGCGGCGCTTCCAGCGTATAGCCAGCGGCAAGGGCAGATTCGGCCACGAGACGGTCGGCGCCCTCCGCGAGCGGGGAGAGCAGCCGGCAGGCGACCGGCCTGGTCGTGTCGTACACCGCGGCCGCGGCGTCGGACCGTGCGAGGGCGGTGATCTCCGCATGCACAAGGGCCAGCACGCGGGTGGTCGCGGCGCGCAGGGCCTCGATGGTATCAGGTGCAAGGGTCCGGCTGCCGGTCACACCGACGCGCCACGCGATGCCGGGGCGCGGCGGTGCGGTGCCTGCGGGCGGCGGTGTGGCGTCGCGGCTGGGGCGCATGTGGGCATTTAGCCCGGATCGCGCCGGCGATGCACGCTCGTTTCGGGTGCGCGCGCGGCGCGCCGGCTGCTAGCCCCGGTGGTCCAGCCCGATATCGAGCACCTGGGCGCTGTGGGTCAGCCAGCCCACCGACAGCAGGTCCACGCCGGACGCTGCGATGGCAGGCGCGGTGTCGGGGCGGATGCGGCCCGAGGCCTCGGTGATCGCCCGCCCGTCCACCATGGCGACGGCCTGGCGCAGCATGTCCGGTCCCATGTTGTCGAGCAGCACGGCATCGACACGCAATGTCAGGGCTTCCTCGAGTTGGGCGAGGGTGTCGACTTCCAGCTCGATCTTCACCAGATGGCCGACGCCGGCGCGGGCACGCTCCACCGCGGGGCGCACGCCGCCGGCGATCGCCACGTGGTTGTCCTTTATCAGCACGGCATCGTCGAGGCCGAAGCGATGATTCGATCCGCCACCAACCCGGACGGCGTATTTCTGTGCCGCGCGCAGTCCCGGCATGGTCTTGCGGGTGCAGCAGACCTGGGCGCGCGTGCCGGCGATCGCGTCGGCGATGCCACGGGTGGCGGAGGCGACGCCGCTGAGGTGGCACAGGAAGTTCAGCGCGGTGCGTTCGGCCGTCAGGATGCCGCGGGCGGCCCCGCGCACGATCGCGATGGTGTCGCCGGGTGCGAGGCGGCTGCCGTCGGGCCGCTGGATGTCCACCGCGATGGTGGGATCGATCAGGCGGAACGCGGTCAAGGCGTAGTCCAGGCCTGCGACAACGCCGGCCTGGCGCGCGACCATGGCGGTTTCGGTGGTCAGCGCCGCCGGCACGATGGCGTCGGTGGTCAGGTCGCCGGCGCGGCCGAGGTCCTCCAGCAGCGCCGCGCGCACCGAAGGTTCGACCATGATCAGGGGCAACGGTGGGATGGACATCGCGGAGTCCTTGTGTCGTGGTCTGGCATCTGTCTTCTCCCCCTCCCTCAAGGGGAGGGGGAGTTTCGCGGCTACACCGCCAGCATGCGTTCCACCGACCGGCGCGCCCGTTCTGCCAGCGCCGGATCGATCGTGACTTCGTTCGTCATCGTCTCCAGCGCGCGGCGGATGTTCGGCAGCGTGATACGCTTCATGTGCGGGCACAAATTGCACGGCCGCACGAAGTCCACGTCGGGGTGGTTGACCGACACGTTGTCGGCCATCGAGCATTCCGTGAGCAGCACGACCCGCGTCGGCTTCTCGCGCCCCACGAACGCAGACATGTCGGCGGTGGAGCCGGCGTAGTCGGCCTCGGCGACAACCTCGGGCGGGCATTCCGGATGGGCCAGGATGATCACGCCGGGGTGGTCGGCGCGGAGTGCGCGGACCTCGGCGGCGGTGAAGCGTTCATGCACCTCGCAATGGCCGGCCCAGGCGATGATCTTCACCGACGTCGTCTTCGCGACGTTCTGCGCCAGGTATTCGTCGGGCAGCATGATGACTTCCGGCACGCCCAGCGATTCCACGATCTTCTTGGCGTTGGCGGACGTGCAGCAAATATCGGATTCCGCCTTCACGTCGGCCGAGGAATTGACGTAGGTCACCACCGGCACGCCGGGATGGCGGGCGCGCATCAACCGAACATCGGCGGCGGTGATCGACTCCGCCAGCGAGCAGCCGGCGCGCAGGTCCGGGATCAGCACGGTCTTGTCCGGGTTCAGCAGCTTGGCGGTCTCGGCCATGAAGTGCACGCCGGCCAGCACGATGGTGTCGGCGTCGACCTTCATCGCCTCGCGCGCCAGGGCCAGGCTGTCGCCCACGATATCGGCGACACAGTGGTAGATCTCCGGCGTCTGGTAGTTGTGCGCCAGGATCACCGCATTGCGCTGGCGCTTGAGCGCCAGGATCGCGTCGATATCGTCGGCGAAGACGGGCCACTCGATCGGCGGGATGACCGACTTCACGCGCTGATAGAGCGGTGCGGTGCGTTCGAGCAGGGCGGTCGGCATGGGCGATCCTCCTCCTGGAATATGCTCTAGGTGAGCAATTCGTGGTTATATGCTATGAACGAGCATAAGGATGTCAAGGGGAACGCCCGTCCGGCCTCCGCGACAGGCGGCTGTTTGACCGGTGCGCGGCTGCCCGCCTCAGTTTCCGAGGCATTCCACAAACAGGAGGCTGCAATGCCGCTACGGCTCGCCAGCGCGCAGGGTGCGCGGTCTCGGGACGACGGGCGTCACGGCACCCGCGCCGGTGCCGCCACCGCGGGGCCCTGGACATCCCCGCCCCCATCGAAGGACACCGTTCCCACGGTTCGGCTGGTGCGCGGGATGGATCGTTGCAAGCATTACGCGCCGCTGGTCCACATGCCTTTCCCCGCCGGCCCACCGGCGGGGTGTCGGACGGCAGCCTGGATGTGCAACGTTCAGTCGCGATAGGCCACCAGGTCGACCTCCACCAGCGCGCCGCGCGCAAGGCCGGTGACGCCGACGCAGGTCCGGGCGGGACGCCGATCGGGCGGGAAGAACGCCTGGTAGGTCGCGTTCATCGCGGCATAGTCGCGGTCGAACGCCAGCAGGTAGACCCGCGCCTGCACGACATGGGACAGGTCGAATCCCAGCCCATCCAGCACCAGCCTGAGGTTTTCCATCACGCGGGTGGTCTGCGCGGCGATCCCCTCCGGCAGCGGCGCGGCATCGTCATGCGGGTCGGTCGGCATCTGGCCGGTGACGAACAGCCACGGCCCGACGCGCACGGCGTGGCTGAACGGCGCGACCGGCGTCGGCGCGCCCGGCACCATCAGGAACCGTGGTTCAGTGCTCATGCCCGCCCCGCCTGGATACGCGCGCTGACGCCCAGCAGCGTATCGATCGTGCCGCCCAGGATGCGGTCCTTCTCGGCGGCGGTCAGGAAGCCGCAGTAGCGCCGCACGTAGTCGATGCTCTGGCGGTAGGTGCAGAAGCGCTCCACGTTCGGCATGTCCGATCCCCAGACGAGTTTCTCCGCGCCGAGCTTGTTGCGCAGGTCCTCGATCAGGCGCTGCGCCTCGGGATAGGGATAGTCCCATTTGTCGCCCCAGGTGATCGGGAACATCACCTCCACCAGCATGTTGTCGTGGCGGTAGGCGGCCAGGACCTCATCGGGGAATTCCCAGCTGCCGGACAGGCCGAAGGCACCGACCGGCGGGCCCATCACCAGCACCCATTTTATGGTGCGGTAGCGGTCCATCAGCCTGTGCAGGGCGACGATGCTGCGGACGTAGCTGGCGGTGGTGTAGTCGGGGATCGCGGTCGCCTCGAAGAACACCGGCAGGCCGGCTGCGTCCACCTTCGACCAGAACGCATCCATGCGCGGGTCATGGAATTCGATGTCGAAATCGTATCGCGCGAACGCATCCAGCGAGAAATAGACCGCGCGCAGCCCCAGCTGGCGGTGGGCGCGGTCGAACTCGCGCAGCGCGGCGTCGGTGTAGGCGCGCGGTTCGTCCACGTTGAGCATCGCGGTGAATTTGTCGGGATACTGGTTCTGCGCGAACGCGTTGTAGTCGTTCATCGCGCCGTAGCCCCAGCCGGTCTGCAACACCGCATGGTCCACCTGGGCGTAGGTCATCTGCGTCAGCATCAGTTCGGGCGGTGCGACGATCTGCTGCATGGCGACCGGCATGTACTGGGAATAGTAGTCCTCGCCGTCGATGGTGAAGTCGAGCCTGCCGTAGTTGCCGACCCGGAGGTCCACGTCCTGCAGGCCGCTCCAACCGTTCTCGCCGGGGCGGTACAGCACGCTGCCGGACACGCGCGCCCCGTCGCGGGCGCGATAGACGCAGGCGGAGGTGCGGGTCTGCACTTTCTGGATATAGGTCCGATGGATCTCGCGGGAGGGATGGCCGCACGGATCGGCCCAGTGCTGAAACACGTGGGCGTGGCAATCGATGATCATCAGGCGAGTTCCTGCAGGTATTTGTCGAACAGTCGCTGCACCTCGCCGTTGGCGGTGATGTAGCTTGCCCAGCCATCCAGGAAGTTCTTCCAGGATGGGTCGCCGTGGCGCACCAGCCAGGTGTTCGGCCGCTTGTCGAACGGATGGGCCACATCGACGATATGCGCCCAGCTCGCGTTACGCTTCGCCAGCACCATGATGTCACTGTCGCCGCTGACATAGACCGTGGCGCGCCCGGTGCGGACCGGCTCCGCGGCCATCGCCTGCTGGCCGGACACGGACATGAACTTCGCCTTGGGGAAAAGCTGCGGCATGCGTTGTTCCTCGCTGGCGCCGGCATTGACCGAGAAGGTCACGTCCGGGCTGTTGAGGTCGGCAATGGTCTTGTATTTGTCGGCGTCCTCGTTGCGCACGATCGCCAGGCTGCCCTTGGCCCAGAGCGGACCGATGAACTCGCTCGTCAGGGCCCGCGGCACGGTGTAGACGGCGGACGAGCCGAACAGGTCGAAATCGGCCCGGCGCAGGCCGACGGTGGCGTTGGCGAACGTCACCTCATGCCACTCGACGGTCATTTCCAGGTCGTGCGCCAGCGCATCGACCAGATCCTTGTAGACCCCGCGCAACTCCCCGGACTTCGCATCCTTGAAGAACCACAGCGGGGTCTGCGCGTAGCCGACCTGCAGCGCATTGCCCTTCTTCGCCTTGGCCAGCACCGAGTTCGGATCGATGCCGGTATCGAGCAACTGGGCCGCGGCCGGTTTCGGGGCGGCGACCATGGCGGCCATGGCGCCCACCCCGATGGCGCCCACTGCCATGGCGCCCGTCAGGATCGATCGTTTGCCCAGGTCGGGGATGTCGGTCATGCAAGGTCTCCTGTGTTCGTTTGGGTCATACGGCCAGCCCGAAGCGCGCGCGGAAGCGATCGGATATCCGGTTCGCCGCCAGCGAGATCAGGAAGATCAGCAGGAAATACAGGAACGCCGTCGAGGTCAGCACCTCGATCGGCTCGAACCACTCGTTGACGATCTTCAGCGCCGCATACATCAGGTCCGGGATCGCGATCACCGAGACCAGGGTCGACGACTTGATCACCACCGCCATCTGGCTGATCAGTGCCGGCGCCATCACCAGGGCGACCTGCGGCGCCACGATGCGGCGCACGATCTGCAGCGAACTCATGCCGACGGCGCGTCCGGCTTCCAGCTGGCCGCGCGGCAATCCCTCGATCCCGGCGCGGATGGTTTCCGCCAGATACGCACTGGTCTGCAACGCGAGTGCGATGACGCCCGCGCCCATCGCCGTGGTGGGGAACCCGAACAGGTCGGGCCATACGTAGTTGACCCATAGCAGCTGGACCAGCACCGGCGTGGCACGGAAGAACTCCACATAGGCGGTGCCGATCGCGCGCGGGATGCGGCCGGTGACGCGCAACAGGCTGACGGCGATGGCCAGGACGACGCCCAGCACGAACGCCTGCACGCAGACCTGCAGCGTGACCAGCAGGCCCTGGCCCAGCAGCCCCGCGTTCAGCACGACGTAGCGATAGAAATTGTCCAGCATCAGGCCCAGCCTCGCCGGTGCCAGTTGCGGGTCAGTGCCTGGATGGTTTGCGACGCAACGATGATGATCGCGCAGTACAGCAGCGCGGCACCGGTGTAGAGCGGCAGCGGCCGCATCTCCTCCACATTGATCATCGAGACCTGGTACATGATGTCCTCGACCGAGATCAGCGACACGATGGAAGTCGCCTTGAACAGCGACACGTACTGGTTCAGCGCGTCCGGCAGCATCCGGCGCAGTGCCTGCGGAAAGACGATCCGGCGCAGGATGTCGAAGTGGGAAATCCCCAGTGCCAGCGCGGCTTCCCGGTGGCCGCGCGGGACCGCCAGCAACCCGGCGCGCACCGTCTCCGCCATGAAGCCGCTATAGGCGAAGCCCAGCGCCAGGATCGCCGCCGGCACCGGCCCGATCGCCAGCTTGTGCGCCAGCATGCGGCTCAGGATCAGCGGCAGCACATAATACGCCCACACCAGCAGCACGTATTCCGGCGTATTGCGGAACAGCTCGGCATACAGCGTCGACACGCCGCGCAGCAGCCGGTTGCGGCTGGTGCGAGCCACGCCGATCGCCACGGCCAGCACCGAGGCCAGCATTGCGCTCGCCACGAAGATTCCAATATTCACGACCAACCCGGCCAGCAGCGTGGCGCGGTAGTCCCAGAACAGCGCCGGATCGAGCGATTGGCCCAATCGTGCGAACATCGCTAGGCGCGCACGGAGGAAAGGAACTGGCGGCAGCGCGGCGAGACGGGTGCGCCGAACACCTGGGCGGGCGGGCCGTCTTCCTCGACCTGGCCCATGTGCAGGAACACCACGCGGTCCGACACCTCCCGCGCGAAGGCCATTTCATGCGTAACGACCACCATGGTGGTGCCGTCGCGTGCCAGGTCGCGCATCACGGCCAGCACCTCGTTGGTAAGTTCGGGATCGAGCGAGGAGGTTGCCTCGTCGAACAGCATCACCTTGGGTTCCATCGCCAGTGCGCGGGCGATCGCGACACGCTGCTGCTGGCCGCCCGACAGCCGCGCGGGATATTCGTCCTGCTTGTCCAGCAGGTTCACCTTGGCGAGGAAGCGGCGCCCGAGCGCCACGGCTTCGGGGCGGGGCATTCGTTTCACCCGCAACGGGGCCTCGATCACGTTGCCCAGCACGGTCATGTGCGGCCACAGGTTGAACTGCTGGAAGACCATGCCGAGGCGCGCGCGCAGGCCGGCGATGTCGTCGGTGATGGGCACGCCATCGACATAGATCTCGCCGGAGGTCGGCTGTTCCAGATGGTTGAGGCAACGCAGGAACGTGCTCTTGCCGGAGCCGCTGGCGCCGATCAGCGTCACCACGGCGCCTTGCGCAATATCCAGGCTGATGCCGCGCAGGACCTCCAGCGGGCCGAAGGATTTGTGCAAATTGCGCACGCTCAGCGCTGGCGTGGCCGGCGGGTCGGTCATGACTTCATGGTCCGCGCAGCGATGTTTTCATGCTGCGAGATTAATCGGGTTCATGCTGTCGCCCAAGCCGCGTGAGGCGGTACCCTGGTGCCGCCCGCGCCCCGGCGCATACACCGGCCTCGTCCAGGGTGCCGGAATGGCGGCATCCCGCCCGACCAAGCCCCTGACGACATAGGGCGATCGTGCCCTGCCGCCGCCCTGCCGCCGATCACCACGGCGACCCAGCATGTGCAACATTGCTGCATACCATGCACCGGATTTATGATACGGCCGCCCGCCGCGAAGCATTTCGCAGCAATCGCCGCTCGATCGATCAGGGCCTGCCCGCGTGACGACCAAACTCGGCTTCGACCTGCACATGCTGGAAATCTTCGCTGCCGTCTGCGAAGCGCGCAGCATGACGCGCGCGGCGCGGCAACTCGGCCTGACCCAGCCGGCGATCTCGCACGCCATGCGGCAGCTGGAGGCCGCGATCGGCGTCGCGCTGATCGATCGCAGCCATCGTCCCCTGACGCCCACGACCAGCGGCTACTGGCTGGCGAGCGCTGCCGCCGAGATCCTGCGCGACGTGCAGCGGCTGCCGGCGGCGCTGCAGCGCCTCGACACCGGCCTCGCGGTGCGCCTGCGGGTCGGGATCGTCGACTCCCTCGCGGTGCCATTCGTGCCCATGCTGGTCCGTCGGCTGCAGCCGACCATCCAGTACCTGTCGATCGTGTCCGGGCTTTCGCGGGCATTGTGGCAGGGGCTGGTGGACCACAGCCTCGACCTCATCATCACCAACGAGCCGCGGCCGGGGATGGATGGCATGGTGAGCCACCGCCTGCTGAGCGAGCCTTATGTCGTGGCGGTGCCGCGTTCCATTGCGATGGACGAACGGGCTGTCACGCTCGCGGCGCTGGCACGGGCGCATCCGCTGATCCGCTGGAATGCGCAGTCCAACATCGCGAACGACATCGAGACGCAGCTGCGCCGGATGCAGGTGGACGCGCCGCATCGTTTCGAGTTCGACCAGCCCGCCACGATCCTGAGCATGGTGGCCGAGGGCTTCGGCTGGGCGATCGTGACCCCGCTGTCGATCTTCGGCCTGGCGCCGCTGCTGTCGCGGGTCCGCATCCTGCCGTTCCCCGGCCCGGCATTCTCCCGCCGGCTCGAACTGTTCGCCCGCCGCGGGGAGGTCGACACGCTGGCGGCACGGATCGCGGAACTCTCGCGGGGGATCCTGCGCGAACGGTACCTGCCGCAGGTCCGCAAGGCGGTGCCCTGGCTGGCGTCGGAGTTCGCGGTGGAGGCCTGACCGCCCCCGCTCCGCTGGTTGGCCGTTCAGCGCACCAGCGGCAGCTTGCTGCCGGCGGCGGCGCGTTCGGCCACCACCTCGCGGCGGAACCGGAACAGTTTGGCGGGCCGCCCGCCGGTCTCGGTCGCGACGCCGCCGGTTTCCTCCACCAGGTTCTGCTGTTCCACCAGGCGGCGGAAATTCTGCTTGTGCAGGCGCCGCCCCGCCAGCGCTTCCACCGCGGCCTGCAGGCGGCCCAGCGTGAAAGTCAGCGGCATCAGCTCGAACACCACCGGGCGGTATTTGATCTTGCCGCGCAGCCGCGCGATGCCGGTGGCGAGGATACGGCGATGGTCGTGCGCCATCGGCTCGCCGGCCGCGACCGCGCCGCCTGCTTCGGGCACCAGTTCGGCTTCCCACAGCGTCTCGTAGCGCTGCAGCGTCAGTTCCTCGTTCCAGGCATTGGCGTCGAGGCCGAAATTGATCGCGACCCGGTTACGCCGCTGCCAGCGCAACATCGCGTCCGGCGCCGCCTCCGCCCAGCTTCCCAGGGCCGCGATGAGCGCGGGCGACAGCGTGGCATCCGGATCACGCCGGTCCTCCCAGGGGAAATAGCGGTACCAGTCCTGCCAGGAGACGCCCCGCCCGTGCGATGCGCGGCTCTCCCGCGTCAGGCCCAGGTAGCTGATGGACACCACGCGCTCCCCCGCCTCGGCGCCACGGTCACGGTCGGCGAAGGTGTAGAGCTGCTCGACATAGCCCAGGGGATGATGGGTCTGATGCTCGACCCAGGCGCGCAGGCTGGCCTGGAGGGAGCGGTGGCCGGACTCGAACGGGCCGGAGGGCAGCGCGCGTCCGGCCTCGATGGTCAGCACGCGCGGCTCCCCCTCCGTCGCCGCGACGACGACGGCGATCAGGTCGGCGGTGACGCGGGCGGCGGCTTGTTCCGCGTTGGGCAAGGGCATGTGTCGTCATCGCATGGCAGGCGGGTGGTTCGCTACCGCCCGCCTGTGGAAGATATGGGAACACCGTGCTTTCTGGGCGCGGCGGGCCGCGGCATCAGTAGCCCGAATAGCCGGGATAGGCAGGGGCGCTGTAGTAGGCCGGCGGCGGCGCATAGACCACCGGCGGGGGCGCGGCGTAGTACGGCTGCTGCTGCGAGGCGATCACGCCGCCCAGCAGCGCGCCGACACCCAGGCCGATCACCGCACCGGCGATCACGCCACCGTTGTCGTCGTGCCGGTCATAGCCGCGGTCGCCGCGCCAGCCGCGGTCGCCGTGCCAATCGCGGTTGCCGTGCCATTCGCCGTGGTCGTCACGACCATGCCAATCGGCATGGGCTGCCGGCGCGGCCAGCAACCCGGCCGCGATGGGCGCGGCAATCAACAGGGTTTTCCAGGTCCGCATGGCTCAAATCCTTCTCACGGAGGGTTCCGTGATTTTGAACATGGGATGCGGGTTTGTCCGGATTGGGGCGGAAGGGTGATTTCATCGCGACATGCCGCGAGCGTGCTTTTCCGGCCCCCAAACGGCTGCCGCCAACCCAGGGCGATCGCATATGGCGATTTGGGGCAGTCGTGGCGTGGCCGTGCCAGGTCGGGTTGAAAGAAGGGAGGAAGATTTTAACACAGATTTAGATGATGAAGGGCGCAGATTACGCGGAAAGAAGCAAGAGGC
>JARLIJ010000003.1 GCA_031291795.1 Acetobacteraceae bacterium
CGACGAGATCCTGAAGGCCGCCTTCTTCGGCCGCGGCGCCATCATCGAGGGCCTGCCGCTGCCCGAAGGCACGCCCTTCTACAATCCCGGCCTGGCCCACGGCCTGGGCTACGACCAGGCCAAGGCCCGCACGCTGCTGTCGGCCGCCGGCATCGGCAGCGGCTTCTCCTGCAAGCTGCTCGCGACCGCCCAGTACGGCATGCACAAGGACACCGCCGCCGTCATCCAGCAGCATCTGGGCGAGATCGGCATCGCGGTGGAGCTGCTGCTGCCCGATTGGGCAACCCGCGTGACCCTCGGCAACCGCGGCCAATACGAGATCGGCGTGATGGGCAGCTCGTCGGACAGCAACGATCCGGACGGGCTGGCGCCGTTCCTGGATGGCTCGCTGAGCCCGTCCTACAACCGCAGCTACGGATATAATGATCCCAAAATCAATGCGTTGCTGGCAGCCGGCCGCGCCGCGTTCGATCCGGCGAAACGGCTGGCGATCTATGACGAGCTGCAGCGTGTCTGCCTGGAGCAGGTCCCGATGATCGGGTTGTGCTTTCGCGCGCAGGGCTACGGGATGGCCAAGGCCCTGACCGGGTTCCGCAACATGCCGGGCGCGCTGAGCTTCTACTCCGGCACGACATTCGAGGACGCCAGCACCGGGTGATGGGAGATGGTATTCCCCCCCTGGGCGCGGCGCGCCCGCTCAGGGTATTTTGCACACATGGCAGGCCCGCCTGGCGGAACGGTAGACGCAGCGGACTTAAAATCCGCAGCCGAGATGGCGTGGGGGTTCGAATCCCCCGGCGGGCAGACCATGGATTGGAGGGCGACTGTCACCGGACGCTTGCTGTGAGCGCCGTCGCCTTTTCCTTGAAATCGACCTGGTCATCCTGGTCGATGTCAGAAATATCACCCTTCCCGAGGTGTCGGTCTTCATGCCGCTGCCGGCAGCCACCCATTCGCACGAAGAGTCTCGAAGGCGATGCTGATCTGGTGCGGCGAGAAGCGCTTCTTGCGGTCATTCCAGGCATAGATCTTCGCGGCTGCCGCCTCGGCATCGGTCGCATTCTCACGCGTTGCGACCCAATGAACGGTCGCCAGAAGTTCGAGCCCGAACGGAGTTTCGAATCCCTCAACCAGTTTGCCGACCCGATCGAACCGGCTCGTTGTCTCGCCGTCTTCCGCAAGGAACGCTTCGGCGTCCTGCACAGCGCTGGGAACAAGCTCAAGCTGCTTGTTGGGCGCGTCGCCGCCATCGTGATATCCGGACACAAGATGTCCTTCGATCTTGGTCAGCACATGGCGCAGGTTGTCGGCATAGGGGCCGTAATGGTGCTTGATGTAATTCAGCCGAAGCGGCGCGCCAGCTTCCTGCATGAAGTACATGAGCTTCTGAACCTCGATCAGTGTCACGAAGGGATCCATCAGTCCGCCGAGGTAGCGATTCATCAGAACGACCAGCGCAGCCCGGCCGGGCGTCATCTTCGGCACCTCGCTCGACTTCGTCTCAACTGGCGCGGTATTCGGCTCGAAGATGATGACCTTGAGGTCGTTGATGCCGCGCAGCGCCGCCTCGATGCGCGGTCGCACATCGACCCAGTTCAGCCCCCCCAGGCCGCTGCCGAGCGGAGGGATGGCGATGGAACGAATAGCGCGGCTGCGGATTTCCGCGGTCAGCGCCGTCAGGCCGGAGTCGATATCCTCCATCCGGCTCTTGCCCTTCCAGTGACGCTTGGTCGGAAAATTGATGATGAACTTCGGGCCGGTGAGCTCGCGCGTCTCGAACACGAACATCTTGCCCGGCTGCACGTCCTTCCGCGCACAGGCCACTTCATAGGCCCGGAAGTTCTCCGGGTATGCGTTCTTGAATTGAAGCGCGATGCCACGGCCCATGATGCCGACGCAGTTGACCGTGTTGACGAGAGCTTCCGCATCGGCCCGCAAGATGTCTCCGGTCGTGAATTCGATCATCGCCATCTCCCTCAGTAGTACCAGGCTCGTTGGACTTCGACCTTTGGCCTGTGTGTGCTGCCCTGCATGGCACGCGCGACCCTTGGCGCGATGTCTTGGGAATGAATGCCGACGCGTTCGACCAGATGCCACGGGAACGACCGCTCGACGAGAAACTCGGCCTGCTTGGCTTCCTTGACATCCGGATCGCGGAAGTCGGTTGCCGCGACCCCATCCCAGTTGATCTCATCCAATTGGTCCAGTCGTCCGCGGAACTGGGAATAGAATGCGCCCGCGTTTGACAGAGAGAAGGCCCAACGCCGCCCGCTCGCCTCGGCCCATTGCACCGTCCGATGCAGATCGGCTTCCAGGTGGACGATTGGCTGCTGGCCGCCCCGATAGGACAGCTCCGGGTGATTCGCACGGTAGATCACAAACAGCATGATCGATCGTGAACATAAATAGAACGGGACGCAATCACCCACATTCAGCCCGTCATGGCAGGAAACGGGAAGACCGAACCGCCGTTGCTTGATGCTGCCCATGCCGATGACCGTGCCGCCCTGGTGTTGAACCATGACTGCGTCCGACCACAGGCAGTCGTCCGCGACGATCGACGCGAGGTTATCGGCGTGGACGATGTGGTATATTTTCGGGTGGGCCGGAACGGGCATGCTCAGGCGGCGCTCCCCGCATTCTTGGCGTCATCCATCGTTTTGTCCAAGTCTTTGCCGTCGGCCAGTTCGTCGATGGATTCAAACTCGGTGAACTCAGGCGTCAGGTCTCTTGCCTGTGCATCGGCGGCCAGTTGCTCCATCGCCCCGACCAGCGGATCGTCGCCGGCCTGGGCGCGCAGGATACGGCTGACGATCCGGCCGACGGCCTCGCGTTTGCGCGCATCGGTCAGGGCGGAAGCAGCCTCGGCCTCCACCGGGATAACGACGTCGACATTGCCTGGCATCGGAGTCTCCTGCACGCAGCATACCGGCTTCCACGCTAACCGGGCGGCAATTCCAATCAGAGCCCCACGCCGCGGCAGGCGGCAGCCTCGGCACCCCCACGCATAACGCCTTGATCCGCCGCCTCTTTCAATCGTCCCGCCGCCGCCACATATCCTCCGCCAGGAGAACACGAGCATGGATATCGGTGCGGATCGCCCGAACCCGCCGCTGACCCTGGGCATCGATATCGGCGGTTCCCACCTCAAGGCCGCCGTGCTCGACGCCGCGGGCGAGATCGTCGGCGAGCGCCGGATGGTCGACACGCCGGCCCCGGCCACCCCGGACGCGGTCTGCGACGCGCTGTCCGTCATGGCCGAACCGATGGGCGCGTTCGACCGCGTCTCGGTCGGTTTTCCCGGCGTCGTGCGCCACGGTGCCGTGTTGACCGCGCCCAATCTTGGCACCGAACCCTGGCGCGATTTCCCGCTTGCCGGCCGGTTGCACGCGCTGCTGGGCAAGCCGGTGCGGCTGCTGAACGACGCCGAGGTCGCCGGCCTCGGTGTGATTGCCGGCCGTGGCATCGAGTGCGTGATCACCCTCGGCACCGGCATGGGATTTTCGCTGTTCCGCGACGGCGTTGTAGGCCCCCATCTGGAACTCAGCCACCACCCGGTGCGCCACGGCATGACCTATGATGAATACCTCGGCGACGGGGCACGCAAGCAAGTCGGTGGCAGGCACTGGAACAAGCGGGTGCGGCGCGCGATCGGCTATCTTGCGGTGCTGACCACCTACGACACGCTATACATAGGGGGAGGCAACGCCCGCCGTCTCCGCTTCGCGTTGCCCGAGGGCATCCGCATCGTGCCCAACCAGGCCGGCATCACCGGCGGTGTGCGGCTGTGGGACGCCGCGATGGACGGGATTTTCGAGCCGGCCTGACGGCGGTGGAAACCGACCGGCCCGGTCGTTGCGTGGAAGGCCGGGGCGTTAGCCGGCTTCCAGCTGCGCGATGAAATCGCGCAGCACCGGTGCCCATTTGCCGGCATCCGCGCCCGACGCCAGGTGGCCGTGCTCGCTGTCGATCTCGAAATATGTCGCTGCCACGCCCGCCGCGCGCAGTTCCGCCATCACGCCCAGCGCCAGGCTGGGTGGGAACAGCGCGTCGGTGCGTGACAGGACATACAGCACCGGCACCCGGATTTTCGCGTAATCCTTTGCAATGTCATAGCTTTCCATCGCCCGCGCGAGGATGAACAAGGAGTTCGCGTCGAACTCCGCGGCCCAGGCGGCGGCGATCCGGCGCAGTTCCGCCGCGGCCCCGGCGGCATCCGGGAACTGCGCGGCCAGGCTGTCGGCCAGCCCGTATCGTGTCAAAGTATCCACCCGAAGCGCGGTCAGCGTCGCTTTGACGTTGCCTGTGTCGTAATAGTCGCCGCCGTTCCAGGCCGGATCGGGCTCGAACCAGGCCCGCAACGGCGCGATCCGGTCCGCCTGCGGCGGCAGGGGCGAGGTCACGACCGGCGCGATTCCGTCCATGAAATCAGGGTAGTCGACCGCCCATTGGAAGGCCTGGTAGCCGCCATAGGACGGCCCGACCACTGCCCGCAGATGCGTCACGCCGAGCCGGTCGAGCATCAGGCGCTGGGCGGCGACGATGTCGGCGATGGTGATCGCGGGGAAGCGCGCGCCATACGGCCGGCCGCTCCGAGGCTCGATCGAGGCCGCGTTGGTCGACCCGTAGCTCGAGCCCAACACATTGGAACAAATGACGAAATACCGCTCCGTGTCGATCGGCGCGCCGGGGCCCACCAGGCTGCTCCAGGCGCCCTCGGACGACGCGACGCCCGGCACGATCATGCGCGGGCCGCTCGTATAGCCATGCGTCACCAGGATCGCGTTGCGCCCGTCCGGCGCCAGCGTGCCGCGCGCCACATAGGCCAGCGTTGCCTCGGGCAGGGTGGCGCCGTTCTGCAAGCGGAACGCCGGCAGCGTCACGCTGCCCTCGGTGATCGGGTCCATCTGAGCCTCCTCCTGGGGTGCCGCGCGACCCCATCATGGGGCCGAAACTGACACAGGAAGTGCCCAGAACGTGGCTCTTTTTGTGTCAGTCCCGATGCTTGCGGGACGCCGGATCCTACCATGGCACATTAGCTTGTCCCCCGTGACCTTTGATCTTGCGGCAGACACGGCATGTCGTGCGCGGATCAAGGACTTGCGGGGTTTTGTTGAGAGTCGGCCCTCTGGCGTGGGGCGGAATCGTGCCAAAACGCCACGATTCCGGGGCGATTCGTGGCGTTTTGGCACGCTTGCCGTTGCCAGTCGCTGCCTCGCATGCGACGCATCGCCGGCTGCCAGAGAAGTGGAACGCCCATGATCCGACCCCAGCCGCCCTCCCGCGTATCCTGGGAGCGTCCCGCTGCCCGCGTGCGTTCCTGGGTTAGATCAGCGATTATTGTTGGTCTGATCTGTGCATTCGGCATAACTACGTCCGCCGCCGCCCAGGCCCTGCACGTGACGATGCTGCACGCGACGGGCGACGGTCCGGGTGTTTCGAACGGGACCGTGACGATCACCCAGACCGAGGCCGGCGCGGTGTTCGCGCTCGCATTGAAGGGCCTGCCGCCCGGCGTGCATGGTTTCCACGTGCATGAGAACGCGTCTTGCGGCCCCACCATGATGGGCAGCGTCCGCATCCCGGCCGGCGCCTCCGGCAGCCACTGGGACCCCGAGCAGGTCGCCCAGCACGGCGGGCCGGACGGCCCCGGCCATCTGGGCGACCTGCCGCTGCTGGAAGTCGCCGCGGACGGCACCGCCACCCAAAGCCTGACCGCTCCGCGCATCAAGGATATCGCACGGCTGAAGGCCCATTCCCTGGTGATCGACATGGGCGGCGACAACTACAAGGATCAGCCGTTGCGCGACGGCGGGGGCGGCCTGCATCTGTCCTGCGGCGCGATCGGCGAATAATAAGGGGGACCCATGGAATTCGGCATCGCACTGGCAACCGCGGCGGACGCCTGGAAAGTCGTTAGTCGCGCGGAAGAACTCGGCTTTGCGCAGGCCTGGTTCTACGACACGCAGATGCTCTGCGCCGACTGCTTCGTCGCCATGGGGGCCGCCGCCGTCCGCACCTCCCGCATCCGGCTTGGCACCGGCGTGCTGATCCCGTCGAATCGCATCGCCCCAGTTGCAGCCAATGCGTTCGCCTCGTTGAACCAGCTGGCGCCGGGACGGATCGACTTCGGGGTCGGCACCGGGTTCACCGGGCGACGCACCATGGGGCTGGGTGCCATGAAGCTTGCCGACATGGAGGACTATATCCGCGTCGTCATGGCATTGTTGCGCGATGAAACCACCGAGTTCGAAGTCGAGGGCGCGCGTCGCAAGATCGCGTTCCTGAACACCGACCTGGGCCTGATCAACACGCGCGATCCGGTCGGGCTGCACGTCTCCGCCTATGGCCCGAAGGCCCGCGCGCTGACTGCCAGGCTGGGGGCCGGCTGGCTGAACTTCGTGGGCGACGTGGCGGGCGGCGTGGCGGCGATGGCGGCGATGCAGCAAAGCTGGGCCAAGGCCGGCCGCACCGAGGCCGACCTGACCGCGGTGGCGTTCGCGCTGGGCTGCGTGCTGGAAGCCGGCGAGGCGTTGGACTCCGACCGCGCGATCGCCCAGGCCGGCCCGCGGGCCGCCGTGCTGCTGCATCGTGCGGCCGATGAGGCGCTGGCCGGGCTGCCCAACACCTCCCCGGTGCCGCCATCCGTCGCCGACGCCGTGGCCGGCTACGTGGCGCTGGCGAAAACGTTCCAGCCGGCGGATGCGCCCTGGCTGGAGAACCATCGCGGCCATCTGATGGCAGTGAAGCCGGCGGAGCGGCCGTTCGTTACCGCTGAAATGATCCGGCTGACGACGTTCACCGGGCAGGAGGCGGACCTGCTCGACCGGATCGCCGCGCTGCGCGACGCCGGCTACACGCAGTTCACCATCCAGCTTGTGCCGGGCCAGGAACGCGCGATCGAGGACTGGGGCCGGCTGAAGGCGAAACTGTAAAGGACCTGTCCTGGTGGAGGGCGATGCGCAATGCCGCCCATGACGTATTCCGTTATCATACCGATTGTGTTCGTCGCCGGCTTGCTGGGCGGCACGCTGTCCTGGCTGATCCGGCGGGCCGTGGGGCTCGACGTCCTGCGACGGCACCATGAGGTCGGCAGTGCCGTGTTCCAGCAATTGGGCGTGGTGTTCGCCGTGCTGCTGGCCTTCGTGTTCAACCAGGTCTGGTCGGAATACAACGCCGTTGCCGAGGCGATCCAGCAGGAATGCGCCAGCCTGCATGCCGTCGGCATGATGGCCGAGAGCCTGCCCGATGCCGCCCGCCGCAGGATCGACGCAACCATCGAGGCCTATGGACGGGCGGTCGTCGCCGAGGAATGGCCGGCGATGCAGCGCAACGAGCGCAGCCTGGCCGCGGCCGGTCGCCTGGTGCAGGTCTGGCGCATGGTGGTGCAGGAAACGCGGGCGGAGGCGGATAGCTCCGTCCAGGGGCAGATGCTCACGATGCTGTCGCACGCCTACCAGATGCGCGAGACGCGGCTGGTCGAGGCGACCTCGGATGTTCCAGTCCTGCTCTGGGTTGTCCTGCTGACGTTGGCCGTCGCCATGACGTCGTCGATGTTCTCGTTCGGCATCGAGTATCTCTGGTCGCAGATCGGGTTCACTGCCGTGTTCATCGGCTGCATCGTGTTCAGCCTGTTGCTGGTCTATGCGCTGGACCAGCCGTTCCAGGGGGCCGTGTCGATCTCGCCCGCCGGTTTCGAGCGGCTGGTGGATACCATGATCGCGCCGGACTGATCCCCGGCGTCAGGCGGCGAGGGCGGCGACGCGCTGTTCCGCAGGCGGATCGTCCCACACGTCGATCGCATCGGTGATGCCGAAGCGCTGCCGGATGGCATCGACCGGCGTGGCCCAGTCGGCCTTGAAGTCCCAGCCCGAGATGAACGATAACGTGCCCATGCCGCGCGCGAACGCCTCGGCGAAAGCGTAAGGCCGCATATGGCCTTTTTGCAGCGCCAGCCGCCCGCCGGCATCGAACACCAGGCCGTTGTGGTAGCTCAGCAGGCCGGTGACCGCGATCATCAGGCTGTAGCGCGTCGGCAGCGCGCCGCCCGAGAACGCCTGTGCCAGGATCTCGCCGTTCGAGTCCGTGTTGTAGCCGGACAGGATATGCGTGATGTCGTGCAGCGCGGAGAGTTCCTCGGGCAGGCAGCCGGGTTCGCCTGGCAGCGCGAAGCCACGGTTGCGGTGGAAACGATAGAACGCATTGCCCAGCGTGTTCGCCGGATATCGCTCCAGCGCATGGTACGGCGCGGCGATCGTCCGGCTGCCGCGGCGCTGGCGGATCATGTGCACCGCCCGCACGGCATGCCTGATCGGGCCGCCCGGCAACAGGCGCGGCAGCAATTTGCGCGCGACCAGCAGCTGCGCCTTCAGGATGCGGCGGCGGGCGATGCTGGCCATGAATGTCAGCGCGTCGCTGCGGGCGCCGGACGCGGCAAAGAAGGCCCGCACGAGATCGGCTTCCGGCACCCGGATGTCAGGCCGGATGAACGGTGCGAGCGTGAGATATTCCAGTGCGTGCCGGCGGTGTTCCGGTTCAGCGACGCGAGACGCGAAGTCCGCCGGTGTGACGGGTGGGATATCGTCCACGTCGATGTCCGGGTGGTGGAAGATCGCATCGCGGTAGCCGGCCAGCAGGTCCCGGTGGGTCGGCAGCAGCGTGGTCGTTCCGCCTTCCGAGCAGATGTGCCGGATCGCACCAAGCACGGCGGTGGTATCGGATCGCGTCCATTGGAGGATTTCCATCCGCCGGTCCCCACTGCCATCGGGCGCGTTCGGCCGCGCATGGGGCCAGCATACCCGTCCGCCACATCGCGTACGATGATGGAACGTTACATATTCGGAGAAACTCGGTCAAATCGCCGTGATCGCGTTTGCTGCGGCGGGGGCTGTCCACGGCACGGATTGGGGCTAGCGTCATCGCGTCAAAAGGAGGGACCTTCCATGCCGACAACGATCGGTGCCAACCACGCCAGGCGCAAGCTGGCGGCGAACGAACTGGTGCTGTGCCTGGGCGTCAACCAGATGCGTACGCCCAATATCGCGATGCTCGCGGCAGCTTGCGGGTTCGACGCGCTGTACATCGACCTGGAACACAACCCGACCTCGCTGGAAACCGCAGCCGCCATCTGCGTCGCCGCCCTGGGGCTGGGGATCACGCCGATCGCGCGCGTGACCTCGCACGATCCGCATGACGCCACACGCATCCTGGATTGCGGCGCGCAGGGCGTCATGGTGCCGCACGTGAACACCGCCGCAGAAGCCGCCGCGATCGTGCAAGCCTGCCGCTTCCCCCCGCTCGGCCATCGATCTGATTCCGGATCGAATGCGGCCCTGGGCTACGCGGCGATGCCGCAGGCCGAGGTCAACAAGCGGCTGAACGATGCGACGCTGCTGATCGCGATGATCGAAACACCCGAGGCGGTGGCGAACGCCGATGCGATCGCCGCGGTCGACGGCATCGACATGCTGCACATCGGCTCGACCGACCTGTCGACCGAGATGGGGATCGCGGGCGAATACAAGCACGACCGGATGCGCGCCGCCTACGAAACGATTGCCGCGGCGGCGAAGCGGTTCGGCAAGTCGATGGGCGTCGGCGGCGTGCGGGAGGACCTGGAGTTCCAGGCCTGGCTCCTGCGGCTCGGCGTGCGCTACCTGACCGGCGGGTCCGACACCGGCTACATCCTGAGTGCCGGGCGCACGGATGTGCAGCGATTGCGGGCGGTTGCGCTGGGCTAGCCGCTGCTGCGCGCGTTCGCCCGGCGGCCCAAATCAAGTCTGCGGGTACGCGGGGGCTAACGTCACAACCCCGCCATGCAAGCGCGGCATGTGCCGATCGGGGCGCAGCACTGGCCGCCCCCGTGCACCACCCCATGTGTCCTGCCGCAACGTGGCTGTGTGGTGTTCACGCATCGGACGCAGGCCACCAGGACAACCAGGCGAGGGGTCGCCGATGAACACGATCAGTACAGCAGCCTTTGGTGCTTTTGTCATCATGGCGGCAAGCGCGGCGCACGGCCAGCAACCGGATGTGGACATGTCCGCAACCAGCCGGATGGATACCGCTCGGCCCGACCTGACCGTCGTGGCACCGCAATCCGCGCAGCAATCTCGGCCATTGTTTATGTTGGGCAGCGTGGAGGTGCACCTTTGGGCGCCAATACAATTGCCATATGATCCTCACGCAAACAGGAATTTTGCCGCCGACCCGTTCGGCGATGGCTAAGCCGCCAGCCATGAAGTTTCGAATGCAATTAAATGGAGCATGCCGAGCGGCGGGCATGTTCGTTATGAAGTCGGTACGGAGATTCCCGGTGCACCCATTCCGCGGTGCAGGGGCCCGTGGCACTCCTCAACGGGCGAGCAGGGCCCGACTGGATCGAAGATGATGAAGTGGTCGAAGTATAGCATGGCGTTGCTGGTCTCCAGTTCCCTGGTGCTGGCCAACGCCCAGGCCGGCTATGCCGCGGATGCGGATGCATCGATGGCCCAGCCGGGGGACCAACCAGGCCAGGCAGAGCCGCCAACGGCGGAACCGATGGCATCGGTGGGCGATCAATCGCCGGCCATGGCGGCTGCCCCGACGTCCGGAGCGGCGATGCCGACCGTGCTCGGGCCGTCCGGCGCGGCGGATCCGGCCGCGCAATCCTCGGCCGAGGCATTGAACCAGCTGGTTGCACCGATCGCGTTGTATCCCGACGCGATGGTGGCCCAGATCCTCGCAGCGTCGGCCTTTCCGGTCGAGATCGTGCAGGCTGATCGCTGGCTGCAGCAGGAGGGCGGCGGCCTGCAGGGCGACGCACTTGCCCAGGCGGTCGATGGCCAACCCTGGGACCCCAGCGTCAAGGCGCTGATCCAGTTCCCCGCGATCCTTGCGAACATGGATCGGAACCTCGGCTGGACGACGGCGCTGGGGAATGCGCACGCCGAGCGTCCGCAGGCGGTCCTCGCGGCCGTCCAGGTGATGCGTCAGCGCGCGCAGCAGGCCGGAACCCTGCAGACCACGCCGGAGGAAACCGTGACGACCGACGGGTCGACGGTGATGATCGAACCGGCCGATCCCAACCTGGTCTACATGCCGGAATACGATCCCTGGCTGGCCTATGGCGCCCCGGTCCCGGCCTATCCGGACTGGGATCCGTATCCCGGCCTGTTCCTTGCCGGCCCCGGCGCCTGGTTCGGCGTCGGGATCGGGCTGGGGATCTTCGCTGCCTATGGCTGGGGCTGGCACCACTGGGGCGCCGATTGGCACCATGGCGGGCTGGTCTACAACCACGCGCCGTATGTCTTCCACGGCCGGCCGTTCGGCCGCCCGGGCTATGCCTATGGCGGACCGCCGCCTGTCCCGCCTGCCTATGGGTTTCGCGGCGGCATGGGATATGGCGTCCATCCCGGCGGGATCGGCGTCGGACGCAGCTATGCGTTCCGCGGCAACCCGGGCTTCGTCGGTGGCTTCCGCCCCGGTCCTCCCATGGGCGGCTTTGCGGCCGGCGGCTTCCGCCCCGGCCTTCCCGCCGCCGGCTTCCATCCGGGCGGCTTCCATGGTGGCGGGGGCGGCGGCCACCGGTAAGCCGCCGCCATCCCGACCATTCCCATTGCCGCCTGCGCGCCGGCACGATCCCGAACGGGAGCGTGCCGGCGCCGCTCTTTTACCCGGCCAGGAAGTCCATCGCGGCATCCACCCCGCCGCGGCCATGCGGGACGCCGGCGATCCGCAGCGCCATTTCGACGGCGGACAGGGCGCCCAGCACCATCGGCTCGTTCAGGTCGCCCAGGTGCCCGATGCGGAAGATCTTGCCGCCCAGCACACCCAGCCCGCCGCCCAATGAGACATTGAAGCGCATGCGCGCGACGCGGCGGACCGCTTCGGCGTCGTACCCTTCCGGCATCAGGATCGCCGTCACGGAGTCGGAATAGCGCGACGGGTTGGTGCAATACAGCCGCGGCCCGTTGTTGCCGGCCCAGACCTGCACCGCGCGGCGCGTGGCCTCGGCCAGGCGGGTGTGGCGGGCAAACACGTTGGGCAGGCCTTCCTCATCCAGCAGCCGCACCGACTCGCGCAGGCCGTAGAAGATGTTCACCGGGATCGTGCCGATGAAGCTCTTCTGGGCGCGCTTGCCCATCATCGTCCAATCGAAATAGAAACGTTTCAGCTTGGCGTCCTGGTGCGCTGCCATCCCCTTGTCGGACACGCCCGTGAAGCTCAGGCCGGTGGGCAGCATCAGGCCCTTCTGGCTGCCGCCGACCACGCAGTCGATCTTCCACTCGTCCATGCGGAAGTCGAGCGAGCCCAGCGAGGAGATCGTGTCGACCAGGAACAGCGCCGGATGGCCGGTCGCGTCGAGCGCCGCGCGGATTTCCGGCAGCGGCAGCATCATGCCGGTGGCGGTTTCGTTGTGCACCACGCAGACCGCGCGGATCGCGTGCGCCGTGTCTGCCGCAAGCATCGTGCGCAGGGCCGCCATGTCGGCGCCGTGCCGCCAGTCGGCTTGCAGCACCTGCACGTCCAGCCCGTGGCTGCGTGCCATCGCGGCCCATTCCACCGAGAAATAGCCGGACTCGATCACCAGGATCGTATCGCCCGGTGACAGCAGGTTGGTCAGGCTGGCTTCCCATGCGCCGTGGCCGGACGCGTTGTACATGAACACATGCTGGCTGGTCTGCAGCACGCGCTTCACGCCCGCGAACGCTTCGTCATAGACCGGCACGAACTCCGGGTCGTTGAAGTCGATGCTGGGGCGATCCAGCGCGCGCAGCACGCTGTCCGGGATGTTGGTCGGACCCGGATTGGCAAAGAACTGGCGGCCGCGGACCTTCTGGATGGTCGTGCTCATGGACTGATCCCTGACTGCGCCGGGCGAACGATCCCCGGCGGGCGCCACCAATGCCGAAATCGCGATTTTGTAAAGCCGCGGGTCAGGTCAGGCGCGCGATCAGGGCCATGGCGGCGGCCGGGGCGCGGGGCTTGAAGCCATTGATCATAAACACGAAAACATCGCGTGCCTGGACGGCCTTGCGTGCCGGTGGAGCCGAGGCATTCCAGCGCGGCAGGCGCCTTTCCCGCTGCCCATGCGCGCGCGTGTGCGGCCCACAGGTCCAGCGTGGCGGCGGGATAGCCGGCGGCTGCGTCCGCCGAGGCGCATTGCAGCCGCGCATAGACGAACGGGGCGGTCAGGTCGTGCAGATGCGGGTAGGCCGGGTTGTCGGTGATGACCGCGCCGATGCCGTAGGCGCGCAGCAGGGCGATGCAGGCGGGGCAGGCGAAGCTGGCGTGCCGGACTTCCACGACATGGCGCAGCGCGTGGCCGTCCCGCTCCGGCGGCAGCAGCTTCAGGAAGGCCTCGAAGTCCCCCGCATCGAACTGTTTGGTCGGCGGAAATTGCCAGTTGATCGGCCCAAGCTTGTGCTTCAGTTCCAGCAGGCCGCTGGCCAGGAAGCGCTCGACCGACGCGCCGGCCTCGGCCAGCACGCGCCGGTTGGTGGTATAGCGCGGACCCTTCAGCGCGAACACGAAGTCGTCAGGGGTTTCGTCGTGCCAGCGCGCGAAGCTCTCCGGCTTCTGGGTGCCGTAGAAGGTGCCGTTGATTTCGATCGCGGTCACATGGCGGCTGGCGAATTCCAGCTCGCGCTTCTGCGTCAGGCCGGCAGGGTAGAACGTGCCGCGCCACGGCGCGAACGTCCAGCCGCCGATGCCGACACGGATGGCGGGATTTCTGCTCACGCGGCCCCGCTCAGAACGCGTCGCGCCCCAGTTTCGGCAACTCGCCGATCCGCTCCACGGTGCGGTCGGCGGCGGGGAACTCGGCCAGGATCGCCGGATCGAACGCGTAATGGCCCTGCCGCGGGAACACCGTGGTGACGCGCTCGCCCCACAGCTTCTTGACGGCATGCAGGATGCGCAGCTTGTCGTCGATCAGCACGTAGCGCTTGGCCGGGAAGTAGCGTTCGACGTCGTCCAGCTCCTCCTCCTTGTGGATGTAGATCAGCACGCGGTCGTCGAACGCCTGCCACAGGCCGGAGCGCATGACCTTGCGCGGCTGGAACACCGCGTCGCCGTCCGACAGGATGACGGTCGGGCCCCATTGCCGGACATGCGCCACCGCCTCCAGCGCGCCGGGATACAGTCGGTCGGCGAACGGGTAGTCCACCAGCCAGTTGGCGATGCGCAGGATCAGCGGGTTGTGCAGGTCCTCCAGCCGGTAGCGCTCCAGCGCGCCCAGGTAGTCGGCGTAGCCGAGTTCGGTGCGCAAATCCTCGAAGATGGCCCAGTAGCGGTCGCGCACGGCGGGCCCATAGTGCCAGCCCAGGTGGTCGTGCAGTTCGCTCTGGATCAGGTCGTTGTCGAGCAGCGTGTTGTCGACGTCGAACAGAAAGACGATATCGTGCATCTGGGTCATCCGCTGGGCCAGGGGGTCGCTGACATCGGCTGGTGGCAGACATGGCGTTGGGATTACAAGGCCACACGATCACCAGTTCGTGGACCGGTGGCAAGGATGGAGAAGCGCGGATGGACCGGCAGGCTTGGCTGATCGTCGCCGACGACCTGACCGGGGCGGCCGATTGCGCGATCGCGTTCGCGCGGCAGGGCGTGGCCTCGGTCGTGGGCTGGGGCGACGTGCTTCCTTCTTCCTCTCCCCCCAATCTTGGTCCGCCCTGCGGCCCAAGCCCGCAAGGGGAGGGGGAGAATGCGCGCCGATCGCCACGGGTGTTCTCATATACTGCCGACAGCCGCGGCCTGGCGCCGGCGCAGGCTGCGTCCCGCCATCGGGACGTGACAGACCGGTTGCTCGACCGCGACAGCCGGCTGTTCGTGAAGATCGACTCGACGTTGCGCGGCCAGCCCGCCGCCGCCATCGCCGCGGCGCTGGACGTGCTGCGGGCGCGCGACCGGCCGGCCATCGGCGTGCTCGCCCCGGCGTTTCCCGCAACCGGCCGGACCACCCAGGACGGGCATGTCCATGTCGGCGGCGCAAAGCTCGAGCAGGCCGAGGTCTGGCAGCGCGATCACAGCTACGAAACGGCCGACCTGGTCGCGATGCTCGCCACCGCCGGCGTTGCCGCCCGGACGGTGCCGCTGGCAACCATCCGCACCGGCGCGCTGCCGGCCGCCCTCGCCGCCATCCCGCCGGGGGGCGTGGCGGTGTGCGACGCGGCGACGCAGGACGACCTGGACCGCATCGCCGCGGCGAGCCTGGCCGCCGGCCGGGAGGTGGTGTTCATCGGCTGTGCCGGCCTCGCCCACGCCCTGGCCGCCACCACGCCCGGCCAGGCGGATCCGGTCGGCGTGGTGCCGTCCGCCAACGGCGCGCTGATCGTGGTCGGCTCGCTCGCCGCGGCATCGCGGGCGGCGGCGCGCGATCTGGCGAGATTGGACCGGGTGCGCTATGTCCCCGTCGCGCCGGAGACCTTGCTGGACGACGCCACGCCTGCCGACCGGGACCGGATCGGTGCATGCGTGGCGGACGCCCTGAGTTCCGGCCACGACGTGCTGGTGGAACTGCTCATGGGCGAACATCCGGACCTGGCGATCGGCCCCCGCCTGGCCACACGGCTGGCGGAGGTGCTGCGCCCTGCGGCTGCGCATATGAGCGGCCTCGTCGCGACCGGCGGGGAAACGGCGGCCGCCCTGCTCGCCGGCTTCGGGGTCAACGCCATCCGCCTGGTGGACGAGCTGGAGCCCGGCGTCTCATTGGGCCTGACGGTGGGCGCCGTTGCCGTCCCGCTGGTGACCAAGGCCGGCGCGTTCGGCGACGCCGGCAGCCTGGTGCGGAGCGTTCGTCGCCTGCGCCTCATTCGACAACAAGGAACCCTGGCATGAGCCTCCCGACGATCGCGATTACCATGGGCGATGCGTCCGGCATCGGGCCGGAAGTCATCATGAAGGCATTGGGCCATCCGGAGGTGCACGCGATGTGCAACCCGCTGGTGGTCGGCGATGCCGGGCGGCTGCGCACCGCCGGCGAGCTGGTCGGCAGCGCATTGCGGGTCGACAGCCTGGATGACCCGACCAAGGCCCGTTACGCACCCGAGGCGGTCGAGTGCATCGACCTGCGGCTGATCCCCAAGGGCCATCCGTTCGGCCGGATCTCCCCGGTCTCGGGGGAGGCGGCGTTCCGCTACATCGAGCGCGCCGTGCAACTGGTCGAGGCGGGGCATGCGGATGCGATCTGCACCGCGCCGCTCAGCAAGGAGGCGCTGCACGCCGCCGGCCACCGCTACCCCGGCCACACCGAGTTGCTGGCGGAGCTGACCGGCACGCCCGAGGTCTCGATGATGCTGGTGTCGCCCAAGCTGCGGGTGATCCATGTGACCACCCATATCGGCCTGATCGACGCCATCGCGCGGATCGAGCCCGGCCTGGTGGAGCGGGTGATCGGCCGCGCGCATGACACCTTGGTGAAGGCGGGCATTGCAGATCCTCGGATCGGCGTGTGTGGCATCAATCCGCATGCCGGCGAGAACGGCCTGTTCGGCCATGGCGAGGAAGCCGAGAAGATCCAACCCGCGGTCGATGCCTGCGTGGCCAAGGGCTGGAACGTGAAGGGGCCGCTGCCGGCCGACACGCTGTTCTTCCTGGCCGCGCGGGGTGACTTCGACATCGTCGTGGCCATGTACCACGACCAGGGCCACGGCCCGATCAAGGTGATGGGGCTGGAGTCGGGCGTGAACATCACGGTCGGGCTGCCGGTGATCCGCACCTCGGTCGACCATGGCACCGCGTTCGATATCGCCGGCAAGGGCATCGCCGACGAGGGCAGCATGCTCGAGGCGTTGCGTCAGGCGGTCGAACTGGCACCCGCACAGCAATAGGAGGCTCCGACGATGTCCCATCCGGCTCTTTCCCCTGACGGCGTCGCCGTCGTCACCGGTGGCGCCGCGGGCATCGGCCTTGCGGCCGCGAAACGGTTCGCCGGGTTCGGAATGCGCGTCTGCCTGGCGGACCTGGGCGCGGACCGGCTGGCGCGTGCGGCCGAGGCGGTGGCCGCACTGGCCCAAGGCGGTTCGGCCAGCGTCATGACCAGCGAGACCGATGTCAGCCAGGTGGACCAGTTGCAGCGCCTGGAGGCGGCGGTGCGCGAGCGGTTCGGCGGCACCGACGTGCTGATGAACAACGCCGGCATCCAGCCCGGCAGCGACATGTTCGGGCCGCGCGACAACTGGACGCGCGTCCTGGCGGTGAACCTGTGGGGGGTGATCAACGGCACCCAGGTGTTCGTGCCGGGCATGCTCGGGCGTGGCCGGCCGGGGCTGGTGATCAATACGGGATCGAAGCAAGGCATCACGACGCCGCCGGGCGATCCTGCCTACAACGTCGCCAAGGCCGGCGTGAAGGCGTGCACCGAGGCGCTGCAGCACACGCTGCGCAACACGCCGGATTGCCGGCTGAGCGCGCATCTGCTGATCCCCGGCTTCGTCTTCACCGGCCTGACCGCGAAGAACCGCACCGAGAAGCCGGAAGCCGCATGGACCCCCGAACAGACGGTGGATTTCATGTTCCAGCGGCTGGATGCCGGGGATTTCTACATCCTGTGCCCGGACAACGACGTGCCCCGCGCGCTGGATGAGAAGCGCATCCTGTGGGCCGCCGGCGATATCGTGGAAAACCGCCCGCCACTGTCGCGCTGGCACCCGGACTATGCCGAGGCGTTCGCGGCGTTCGTGAAGGGGGCGTAGCCGGGTTGGCGGCGGCGGCGAGGCAGACTGGTTAGGTAACTGGTCATTTGTGACCGGAGGGGCGCCGATGAAAAGCTGGCCTGTCCAGGATGCCAAGGCCCGTTTCAGTGAACTGCTCGACACCTGCCTGAAGGAGGGGCCCCAGGTCGTGACCCGACGTGGCGCGGACGCCGCCGTGCTGGTTCCCTTGCGCGACTGGCAGCGTCTCCAGGCATCCGCCCGGCCCACGCTCAAGGAGCTGCTCCTCGCGCCTGCGCCACAGGGGGCTATCCCTGTGCCCGCGCGCGGTCGCCTGCGCCGCCGTTCTCCCGAGGTCCTTGGCTGACCCGTATACCTGCTCGACACGAATGTCGTGTCCGAACTGCGGCGTGCGCGCCCGCATGGTGCGGTGCTGGCCTGGCTGGGCAGTGTCGCCGATGCCGATCTGCACCTTTCGGCCGTCACGATCGGCGAGCTTCAGGCCGGGGTCGAGATCACCCGCGGGCAGAGTCTCGCGAAGGCAGCCGAGATCGAAGCCTGGCTCGAACAGGTGAGCGCCACGTTCAACGTCCTGGCGATGGATGCACAGACATTCCGATGCTGGGCGCGCCTGATGCACCGTCGTCCGGACCACCTGATTGAGGACGCGATGATTGCCGCGACGGCCGAGGTGCACAATCTCACCGTGGTCACGCGCAACATCCGGGACTTCGCCCAGCTTGGGGTGCGAACCCTCGACCCGTTCAAGACGCCGGCGGGCTGAACGCGGCCTTTCCATGCCCAAATATTTCGCCGTTGCGGGTCAAGGGGGCTGGCAGGCGGGCGTCCCTCCGCCGTCGGCAGATCGCTTTGTCCGCCGTGGCCACGATGGCGGCAAGCCGCTCCGCCGCCTCGGTGCATACGGTCTTGCCGGCGAGATCCTGCATGATGTCCCCCCGACTGAACGTGCTCCAGGCGGGGGCCGTGTCAGGGCCAAGGGCCGATCGAGCGGGACGATGACACAACTCCAGGGATATGCCAGAATATCCCTGCGCTCATTCGAGGAGGCCGCGCATGTCACAGGCAATCGTCGGGCGTTGGGGTAAAAGCCTCGCCGTCCGGGTGCCCTACGCCGTGGCCCAGGCAGCCGGCCTGACCGACGGGGAACAGGTCGAGGTCGAAGCGCTGGATGGCGACATCATCATTCGCCGGCCCGCCACCCATGCCAGCGCGCGCCAGGCCGCCGAGGCGGCAGCAGCGGAGATCGTGGCGGAAAGCCGGCGTCACAGCCTGGGCGATGCGGCCATCCGCGACCTGCTGGATGAAGGCCGGCGCGGGTGAGCCTGGTGCTCGATGCGTCGATGACGATCGCCTGGCTGTTCGACGATGAGCGCACGGAGGCCGCGCACGGCGTGATGCGGCGCGTCCTGGCGGAGGGCGCGATGGTGCCGTCCCTGTGGCGGCTGGAGGTCGCCAACGTGCTCCGCAATGCCGTGCGCCGCGGCCGCTGTGACGAGGCGTATGTGGATCGCTCCCTCGGCAGGCTGGCGCGATTTCCCATCGCGGTCGATGCCGAGACCGACGCGCAGGCCTGGGGGGCCACACGGACCCTGGCGCGGGAGGAAGCGCTGACCCTGTACGACGCGGCGTATCTGGAGTTGGCACTGCGGCGCGGTGCGACACTGGCGTCGTGCGATCTGGCCCTGATGGCAGCGGCGGGGCGTCAGGGGCTGGCCGTCCTGGGCGCGTAGATCGGCTCAGTGCCCCCATGGCCGGAACTGGTCGTTGCACGCAACACCCGCAGAATGGCAGCCTGCCGGCATGGAAATCCGCGATGCGGTCGCCGAGGACGCTGAAGCCGCCTGCCAAATGCTGCGGCGGTCGATCCTGGAACTGTGCGTCGCCGATCACCGCAACGACCCGGACATCCTCGCGCTCTGGCTGGGCAACAAGACGCCCGACTGCTTCAACGCGTGGCGGACGCAGGCCGGCTCCTCGCTGCTGGTCGCGGTCGAGCACGGATGCATCCTTGCGGTGGGGGCTGTCACCGATGCGGGCCGGATCACGCTGAACTACGTCTCCCCCGACGCCCGCTTTCGCGGCGTCACCCGCGCCATGGTCGGCGCCCTCGAAGCCCGTGCCGTCGAACGCGGGAGCACGCGGCTGACCCTCGCCAGCACCAAAACGGCCCGCCGGTTCTACCGCGCCCATGGCTACACGGAAGACGGGCCGGCGGTCGGTGAATGCGGCGCAGCCTCAGGCTACCCGATGTCCAAGCCGGTCGTGGCGCGCGCCGCCAGGTGAAGCGGATGGCACCGCGCTTGCTTGGCCCCCGCCCAGGCCATAGGGCCTCACGGGGGTTTGCTGGCGCAGGTCCTGGGTGGTTACCGTTGCAACTGGATCGTGCCGGCTTTCGCCTGGCTGGTCGTAGCGTTCATGATCCTGCCGATCCTGGTGATCTTCGCGCTGTTCCTGGCGCCGATGATCGTGCCCGGCATCGTGAGCGCGCTGTTCGGCGTGGCCCAGCGGCTGCGGCGGGAGGGGTAGGGGGCGGTCGATCGTTTCGTAAGGAAGGATTTTAACACGGAGGGCCACGGTGGTCCACGGAGGGTCCGAGACCTGGGCAAGGCACGTGCCCAAGCGCGAAGCGCCCTGAACTTCTACCTCCGTGGACCACCGTGGCCCTCCGTGTTCTCCGTGGTAAATTCTTTTTCTTTGCAGCCCACATCACAGCTTTCCCAAGCTAAGAACGGTCAAGCCCGCCAGCCTGCCACTGATCGCGGATCAGCTCGTGGCACAGTGCGATGAATGCCTCCACCGTCTGCGTCCGGCGCGTGTTCTTCACCATCAGGATGCCCAGCGTCAGCGGCCGAGGATCGCCCTCCAGTGCCAGGTACGCCAGCTTGTGCCCGTCCAGCGAAGCCCGATTGCGCGGCTGGGCGTTCGCCATCCCGAAGCCCTCGCCGCGGGCGGCCAGGCTGCGGATGACCTCCATATGCTCGAACCGGCCGGCGATGCGCGGTGCCAGCCCCTCGCGATGGAACAGCGACAGGAAGTAGTCGCGGCTGATCGGCAGGTCCAGCAGCAGGAACGGCTCCGCGGCCAGCGTCTCGATCGATACGCTGTGATGCCGAGCGAGCCGATGTCGTGTGGACACGAATGCGAAGGGGGGCAGCGTGGTCAGCGGCGTGAAATCCAGATCGGCCGGGATGCTCATGTCGTAGCTCAGCACCAGCGACAGCCGGCCGATGCGCAACTGGTCGATCAGCCCGGCCTGGTCGCCGGCGACGGCCTCGATCCGCACCGCCTCATGGCGTTCCTTGAACACCTGCAGCAGTTCCGGCAGCAGCAGCGGATACAAGGTCGTCAGGCATCCCAGGCTCAGCACGCCGCCCACCTTGGTAGAAAGTTCCGTGGCGGCAGCAGTCAGTTCCTCGGCCTGCAGCAGCAGGCTCTTCGCCTCCCGCAGGAAGCGCTGGCCTTGCGGTGTCAGCGACAGCCCCTGTGCGTGGTGGCGGATAAACAGCTGGATACCGAACTCCGCCTCCAGCGTAGAAATCGCCGACGAGATCGAAGGCTGCGAAATATGCACCCGCTCGGAGGCGAGCGTGATACTGCCGGTCTCCGCCGCGGCGGTGAAATACTCGATCTGTTTCAGCGTGAATCGCATCAAGCCCGACGTCTCCCTAGGCCGATCGGAGCGGCTGGTTCGCCGCAGCCTCGCCTCGGCATTCCCGAAGCAGAAGCCACGAAGCAATAATTATGCTGAAACAGGACTCGCCTGCTTTGATCGCGCGCCGGACCGCCCAAAGGACCATGCCATGACGTTTTCCATTGCCGCACGCTGTGCCCGGACCGGGCGGTTTGCCGTCGCGGTTGCCTCGTCCTCGCCCGCCGTGGCCGCGCGCTGCGCGCATGCGCGCGCCGGCGTGGGCGCGGTGACAACGCAAAACATCACCGATCCCAGGCTCGGTCCGCAGGCCCTGGACCTGCTGGCGCTTGGGGCGACCGCCGAGGAAGCGTGCGCCGCGGTTCGCCGGACGGCACCGCATGCCGACTATCGGCAGTTCACGGCGATCGACCGGTCCGGGCAAACCGCCTGCTTTTCAGGCACACAGGTCCTGGGCGTGCATGCGCAGGAGCAGGGACGCGATGTGGTATCGGCCGGCAACCTGTTGGCCAATGCCGAGGTCCCCGCTGCCATCGTGACGGCCTTCGAGGCCGCCGACCCAGCCGCCGACCTGGGTGCGCGGGTCGTCGCCGCGATGGCCGCGGGCCTCGCGGCGGGCGGCGAGGCCGGGCCGATCCGTTCCTGCGGCCTGCTGATGGTCGACGCCGTGGCCTGGCCGGTCGCCGACCTGCGGGTGGACTGGCACGACGCCCCGCTGGACGAACTGGCGCGGCTGTGGGCGGTGTGGCAGCCGCAGTTGGACGCCTACGTCACCCGCGCGCTGGATCCCAGATCCGCGCCGTCCTACGGCGTGCCGGGCGATCGGTAAGGAAGCAGATTCTACCACGGAGAACACGAAGGACCACGGTGATCCACGGAGGAAAGAACAGAGCGCTTTGCGCCTGGGCACGAGCCACGCCCAGGTCTCGGACCCCTCCGTGCACCACCGTGGCCCTCCGCGTCCTCCGTGGTAAAATTCTTTCTTCTGCCAATCCACTCCGGTCGTTGCCAGGGAAACTAAGCTTCCGGCAGTTCCGCGATCACATCGACCTCGACCAGCCATTCCGGCCGAGCCAGCGCCACCACGACAAGCCCGGTGAACACCGGGAACAC
>JARLIJ010000137.1 GCA_031291795.1 Acetobacteraceae bacterium
GAACGCGGCCAGCAGGCTGTCGCGGTCGTCGCCGACCGTGGTGCCCCAATGGACGGACAGGCCGACATCCTCCAGCTTCTGGGCCATGTAGCTGAAATTCGTGTTGACGATCTTGCCGGTGAGCACTTCGTCGCCAGTGCAGATGATCTCGATGCGCATGGGGCCTCCGTCGGGTCGCCCAGCTTGGGCGGCTGGGCGCCATAGGGCAAGATCGGACGTCTCACGCGATTCTGCACCCGCCTGCCGGCCTTGTCTGGCAGGTTGGCGCCCTTCCTGCCGGAGCGAAGCAAAGCGACATGGCCTATTACACGCGGGTGCTGCAGCCGGACGAGCGGGTGCTGGTGGTCGGGCGCCTGCACTGGTCGATCTATGTGCGGGCGGTCCTGGTGCTGGTGGTCGCGTTCGCGATCCTGGTCGGCTCGTTCTGGCTGCAGGACGCGCAGCAGGAGAGCATCGTCCAGCTGGTGGCGGCGCTGGTCGCGCTGGTCGGGCTGCTGGAGGCGCTGCGTGTCGCGATCCGCCGGCACACGACCGAGATCGTGGTCACCGACAAGCGGGTGATCTTCAAGCGCGGCGTCATCTCCCGCCACACGGTCGAGATGAATGTCGGCAAGATCGAGACCGTCGACGTCGAGCAGGGCCTGCTGGCGCGGCTGTTCGACTACGGCACGGTGGTCATCCGCGGCACCGGGTCGGGGTTCGAGCCGCTGCGCGGGGTGGGCGAGCCGCTGGCGATCCGCAACGCGATCGTGGTGGGATAGGCAGCAGCGACGGTGGCTGGACGCGCGATCCCCCATCCGTGTCATGCCCGCATCCAGCGTTGGTACCCGCGGTGTTGATGCACGCTTGCGCCGCAAGCCGTGGGTCCTCGCGCCGAGCGCGAGGATGACGCTGGGGCGATGACGCTGGGGCGGATACGCCTCCGACGACGCGCCGTCGTTACGTGTTCGCCAGCACATTCTCCGGCCGTGGCGGGATCTCGCCGCGCTCCACCCGCAGCACCTGGCGGGTCAGCATCGCGTGGGTGGGGGCCGGCACGCCCACCCGGGCGCCCTCGCTGGCGATGAAGCCGTTCATCAGCTCGATCTCGGTGCGGCGGCCCTTTGCCAGGTCCTGTGCCATCGACGGCCGCTGGTAGGGCGCGCGCAGGCCTTCGTCGGTGCCGCCGAGCAGGATGGATTCGATCTCGTCCAGCGCGCGGCGGTTGCCTTCGGCGGCGAGCGCCAGCGTTTCCGGCGGCAATGCGCCGATCGGTCCGAGCTTATAGCCGAGCTTCTGGCCGACGCGGACGGACTCGCCGCCGAGCTGGATGCAGATGCGGCGGACGGCGTCGTGCCGGTCGCGGGCGTTGCCGCCCATGCCGGTGGCGGCGGACACGCCGTTGCGCATGCCGTTGACGCAGAGCTTGGTCCAGCGCTCGCCCCACAGGTTGTCGGTGGCGCGGGCGGTGTCGACGTCGTTCATGATCGCCGCCAGTTCCTCCGCCCGCCTGGTGATCCGGCCGGATGGTTCGCCGACATAGAACGACGTCACGTGCGGCCGCTTGGCGTAGCCGCGGCGGATATGGCCGGGTTCATACAGGTCCACGCCCACGCCGCCGCCCACGATGATGCCCAGCGTGCGGCCCCAGCCGGCGACCGAGGCGACCCGCTCCTCATTCACGCAGTTCTGCATGGAGACCACGATGCCGGCCGGGGCGAGGTACTGCCGGATGAACTGCACCGCCCAGATCGTGTCGTACGACTTGACCGAGACCAGTGCGATGTCGATCGGCCGCTGCTTCGCCAGGTTTTGCGCCTCGGTTATGTGCATGGCCGGCACCTTGACGGTACGACGTTCGGCCTCGGTCATGCCGTACAGGTTCATGCCGTTCGCCCGGATGGCTTCGACATGCGCCGGCCACGGGTCGATCAGCGTCACGTCATGCCCGGCATGGGCCAGGCTGGCCCCGACATAGCCACCCACCGCGCCGGCGCCGACGACGGCGATTCGTTTCTGCATCTTCTTGGTTCTCCCCATTTTAGACAAATCGCCGTTGAGACCGACTCGTAGGTAACGGCGGCAAGAACTTCTCCCTCTCCCCTTGCGGGAGAGGGTCGGGGTGAGGGGGCATACCACCACCAACGGTGCGGCTTGACCCCTCACCCCAACCCTCTCCCTCAAGGGGAGAGGGAGAAGTGTCATTCTCTTCGTATCATTCGGCCGCCAGTGGCATCTCCTGCGCGGCTTCCCGCAGCCAGACGGCGGTGTCGTGATAGACCGCGCCGCCGAAGGGCGGGCCTGGATCGTCGCTTGTCAGGGCGTTGATGCCGATCCCGCCTTCGAAATACTCGCTGGGCCAGATGCTCTCGGCAACCAGGACGCCGGGGAGCTGCCCCTCGGCCAGCCGGGCGTGCAGCACGACCTCGCCGCGTTCGTTGCCCAGGCGAACCCGCGAGCCCTCGGTCACGCCCAGCCGGGCCGCGTCCCCGGGATGCATCAGGACGGTCGGGCGGCCCTCGCGTTTCCGGCCGGTCGGCATCTCCGTGAAGCTGGTGTTGAGGAAGCTGCGCGCCGGCGCCGTCACCAGCCGGAACGGCCGATCCGGGGCGGTTGCGTCGATGGTTTCCATGTGGTCCGGCAAGGCTGGCATCACCGCGTGGTTGTCGCCCTGGCGCGACCAGTCCGGCGCGAAATGGAACCGCTTGTCCGGCTGCGGGAAGCCGGTGAGGAAATGCGCGTCCTCGAACGGCGGCATCACGTCCACCCAGCGTTCGCGCAGCACCGTCTCCGCGTCCGGCCAGCCGGAGGCGCGCAGGGTCGCGTCCACGATCTCCATCGCCGTCATGGCGAAGCCGGCGTGGCGCGCCCCCAGCCGACCTGCCAATGCCTGGATGACGTCATGGTTGGAGCGGCATTCGCCGGGTGGCTCGATCAGCTTGCGGCCGATCTGGATGTGGCTGTGGCCGCCGCCCTGGTACAGGTCGTCGTGCTCCAGGAACATCGTCGCCGGCAGCACGAGGTCGGCCCAGCGCGCGGTTTCCGTCATGAACTGCTCGTGGACGCAGGCGAACAGGTCGTCGCGGGCGAAGCCGCGCCGCACGCGGTTGCTGTCCGGGCAGACGGCCAGCGGGTTCTGGTTCTGGATCAGCAGCGCATGGACCTGCGGGCCGTCGCCGAGTTCGGTCCGGTCGCCGGTCAGCACGCTGCCGATGCGGCTCATGTCCAGCACGCGAACCGAGCGGTCCAGCGCGTCGAGGCCTTCGATCAGCGTCTTGTCCCAGTGGTAGATCGCGCGGTTGGACCACAGCGCGCCGCCGCCCGGGTGCTGCCAGGCCCCGGCGACGGTGGGCAGGCAGGTGACCGCGTGCATCGCGGCGGCGCCGTTGCGGCTGCGGGCGAAGCCGTAGCCGCAGCGGATGTAGCTGCGCTTTGTGGTGCCGTAGAGTCGCGCGAACGCCTCGATCTCGGCGACCGTCAGGCCGGTGATCCCGGCCGCCCAGGCCGGGTCGCGGGTGCGCAGATGCGCCTCCAGCGCATCCGGGCAATCGGCGTAGCGTGCCATGTAGGCGCGGTCGGCATGGCCGTCGCGGAACGCCACGTGCATCACGGCGCAGGCCAGCGCGCCATCCGTACCGGGGCGCGGCGCCAGATGCAGGTCGGCCGCCGCCGCGGTCGGCGTGCGGTACGGGTCGATCACCACCAGCCTGGCGCCGCGGGATTTCCGCGCGCGCGAGATGTGGGTCATGACGTTGACCTGGGTCGAGACCGGGTTGCCGCTCCAGATCACGATCAGGTCCGACTGCGCCAGCTCCCGCGGGTCGACGCCGCGCGCTTCGCCGATGCCGGCGTTCCAGCCTGCCTCCGGCAAGGAGGTGCAGATCGTCATCTTCTGCCGGGAGTAGCGCATCACGTGGCGCAGCCGGTTGATGCCGTCGCGCTGCACCAGCCCCATCGTGCCGGCGTAGTAATATGGCCAAACCGCCTCGGTCCCGTGGCGGGCGGCGATGGCGGCGAATTCCCCGGCGACGCGGTCCAGTGCCTCATCCCAGCCGATGCGGCGGAACTGGCCGCTGCCCTTCGGGCCGGTCCGCAGCAGCGGGTGGGTCAGGCGGTCCGGATGGTGGATCCGTTCGGCGTAGCGCGCGACCTTCGCGCAGATCACGCCGGCGGTGTAGCTGTTGCCCGCGGCCCCGCGCACCGCCCCGATCCGGCTGCCGTCCAGCACCTGCACGTCCAGCGCGCAGGTGGACGGGCAGTCGTGCGGACACACTGAGGCGTGCGTTGCGCTGGGGGCAGACATACGATGGAGCCTAGCGCGACGCGGGAACCCTTGGCAAAGTGCGCCGCAACACGACCTGGGAGACTTCGAATGCTTACCCGTCGCACGCTCGTAGCCGGATCGGCTGCCGTGCTCGCCGCGCCGATGATCGTCACCCGTGGCCTCGCCGCGACGCCCAAGGGCGTGGTGGTCATGGTCAAGCAGATCGACGACATCATCAGCTTCGACCCCGCCGAGTCGTATGAATTCTCCAACAACGAGATGGACGCCAACTGCTATCGTCGGCTGGTCCGTCCCGACCCGACCAAGAGCGGCGAGCTGTCCGGCGACCTGGCCGAGAGCTGGACTGTCAGCCCCGACGGCCTGACCTTCACCTTCAAGCTGGGCAAGAACGCATTCTTCGACAGCGGCAAGCCGGTCACCGCCGAGGACGTCGCGTTCTCCTTCCAGCGCGTCGTGCTGCTGAACAAGACCCCCGGCTTCATCCTGACCCAGTTCGGCTTCACCAAGGACAACGTGCAGGACATGATCCGCGCGGTGGACGAGAGCACGGTGCAGCTCAAGCTCGCCTCGGTGCAGGCCACCAGCTTCGTGCTGTACTGCCTGTCGGCCAATGTCGGGTCGGTGGTGGAGAAGGCGACCGTCATGGCGCATGCCACCAACGGCGATTTCGGCAATGGCTGGCTGAAGACGAACACGGCGGGCGCCGGGGCCTACCGGCTGACCAGTTGGCAGGCGTCGGACAGCATGATCGCCGACGTGAACCCGCATTCCGGCATCAAGGTCGGCGTCCGGCGGATCGTGGTGAAGCACGTTGCCGAACCCGCGACCCAGCTGCTGATGCTGCAGAAGGGCGACGCCGACATCGCCCGCGACCTGACGGCCGACCAGCTCAAGTCGCTGATGACGAACAAGAGCTTCACCGTGGCCAGTTCCGGCCAGGCGACGTCGATGTACATCGCGATGAACCAGAACGACGGCAACCTGGCGAAGCCCGAGGTCCGGCAGGCGATCAAATGGGCGATCGACTACGAGGCCATCGCCAAGAACATCACGCCGGGCACCTGGAGCGTCGACCAGTCCTTCCTGCCGAAGGGCCTGCCGGGCGCGCTGACCGACGAGCCGTTCAAGCGGGACGTGGCGAAAGCCAAGGCACTGCTGGCGCAGGCCGGGCTGGCCGACGGGTTCGCCTGCACGATGGACTACATCTCGGCCTCGCCATACGGCGACATCGCCCAGGCGTTGCAGGCCGACCTTGCCGCGATTGGCATCAAGGTCTCCCTGCTGCCGGGCGAGCAGAAGCAGGTCATCACCAAGACCCGCGCGCGGCAGCACCAGCTTGCCGTGCTGGTCTGGGGGTCGGATTATTTCGACCCGAACTCCAACGCCCAGGCGTTCTGCGAGAACCCGGACGATTCCGACACCAGCAAGCTCAAGATCCTGGCGTGGCGGTCGCATTTCCAGGATGCCGCGCTGACCGTGGCCTCGCAGATGGCGGCGAAGGAGCTGGACTCGAAGAAGCGTATCGCGATGTATGAGGACATGCAGCGCAAGTTCCGCGACGCGGCGCCGTTCGCGATGCTGCTGCAGAAGAACGCGACCTCGGTCGCGCGGCTGGACACCAAGGGCTTCGTCCTTGGCCCGCTGCCGGACTACACGCGGTACGAGACTATCGTGAAGGGCTGATGGTCCTGGTGAGCTTCCTGCCCGCTGTCCTGGCCCGCCGGCACCAGGACCAGCGAGGGGTGGCAGAAAATTCTCCCTCTCCCCTTGAGGGAGAGGGAGAACGGTCTTACGCGCCGTCTTGTGCTGGTGACGGGGGAGAGAAAGCCGTGCTGCAGAACAAGGACATCGAACGATGCTGAGCCGCCGCACGCTGCTTGCCGTCTCCGCCTCGGGTCTGGCGGTCCCCGCGCTGTTCCGCTCCGCCGAGGCCGCGACCCCGAAGAACGCGGTGGTCATGGCGAAGGCGATCGATGACATCGTCGGCGCCTTCGACCCCGCGCAGTCCTATGAATTCGCCAACAACGAGGCCTGCGGCAACCTGTACCGCAAGCTGATCGTCCCCGACCCGGCGGACACCAGCAAGCTGGTCGGCGACCTGGCGGAGAAATGGGATGTCAGCAAGGACGGCCTGGTCTTCACGTTCCAGATCCGGCGCGGCGTGCTGTTCGACAGCGGCAAGCCACTGACGGCCGAGGATGTCGCGTTCAGCCTGCAGCGCGTCGTGAAGCTGAACCTGACCCCCGGCTTCATCCTGACCCAGTTCGGCTGGAATGCCGACAACGTGGAGAAGATGATCCGCGCCACCGGCGACTCCACGGTGGAACTGACGCTGCCGGCGGTGCAGGCGACCACCTTCGTGCTGTACTGCCTGTCGGCCACCTGCGGCTGCGTGGTCGAGAAGGCCACGGTGCTGGCGCACCAGACCAACAACGACCTGGGCAATGCCTGGCTCAAGACGCACAGTGCCGGGGCAGGGCCGTACCGGCTGGTCGACTGGCAGGCGAGCGACCACATCATCCTGGAGACCAATCCGCATGCCGCGGTGAAGCCGCGCGTTCCGCGGGTGGTTATCCGTCACGTCGCCGAACCGGCGGCCCAGCTCCTGGCGCTGAAGAAGGGCGATATCGACGTCGCCCGCGACCTGAGCGCCGACCAGCTCAAGACCATCGCCGGCGACGCGAACTATCCGCCGACCCGGATGGGCCAGCTCACCTCGATGTATATCTCACTGAACATGGCGGTAGCGGAGTTCAAGAAGCCGGAAGTGCTGCAGGCGCTGAAATACGCCATCGACTATGAGGCGATCGCGAAGAACATCACCCCCGGCCTGTGGTTCGTCTGGCAGTCCTTCCTGCCCAAGGGCGTGCCGGGTGCCATCGGCGATGCGCCGTTCAGGAAGGACGTGGCGAAGGCCAAGGCATTGCTGGCCCAGGCCGGGCTGCCCGACGGCTTCACCGTGACCTTCGACCATTTCGCCCGCTCGCCGTTTTCGGAGATCGCGCAGGCGATCCAGGCCGACATGGCGGCGATCGGCGTCAAGCTGAACCTGCAAGCCGGCGAGCAGAAGCAGGTCATCAGCAAGATGCGCGCCCGCCAGCACCAGATGGCAATGAACACCTGGTTCCCGGACTACCTCGATGCGAACTCGAACGCCCAGGCGTTCTGCGCCAATCCCGACGACTCGGACGCCAGCAAGCTGCGAATCCTGGCCTGGCGCACCCATTTCTTCGATCAGGCGATGACCACGGCGGTGGACGACGCGGCGAAGGAACTCGACCCGGCGAAGCGCAACGCGATCTACGCGAAGATGCAGCGCGACTTCCAGCAGCGCGCGCCGTTCATCATGCTGTTGCAGAACTTCGAGGTGGACGTGGCGCGCAAGGGCGTCGCGGGCCTGTCGATCGGCGTGCTGCCCGACTACACCCGCTACGCACAGATCGTTAAGGCGTGACCGGACACCGCCTGCGCCAGGCGCTGGCCTCCCTGGCGAGCGTCCCGGTGACCTTGTTCGGCCTCGTCCTCGTCACGTTCCTGAGCGGC
>JARLIJ010000018.1 GCA_031291795.1 Acetobacteraceae bacterium
CTGCTGCTGATCGCGGTGGTGTTCGTCACGATCAACCTGGTGGTGGACCTGCTGTACTACGCCGTGGACCCGCGCCTGCGCATCGTCCGCCGTGGAGCCGGCCGATGAGGGAGAGCCAGGCGACCGAAAGCCTCCCCCTCCTTCAAGGGGAAGGGGGTGGGAGGGGGCCGGACCCCACCGGCAGTGCGGGCGTGTCCCCTCCCCCCAGCCCCCTCCCTCAAGGGGAGGGGGAGAACAGGCGTGCCCGCACCCGGCTCGCGGCGATGCTCGACAGCGATTTCCTATGGAAATTCAGTCGCTCCCCGCTCGCGATCGCGGCGGCGTTGGTGGCCCTGGTCCTGACCGTCGGCGCGGTCTTCGCGCCCTGGCTGGCGCCGCACGACCCGATGGATGTCGCCAGCCTCTCGTTGATGGACAGCTTCAAGCCGCCGATCGGCATGGAGGACGCCGACTGGGCCAACCCCCTCGGCACCGACAACCAGGGGCGCGACGTGCTCTCGGCCATCATGTACGGCATGCGGATCAGCCTGGCAGTCGGAATCTTGTCCGTCCTGTTCGCCCTCGTGGTCGGCATCCTGGTCGGCCTGGCCGCAGGCTATGCCGGCGGCGTGCTGGATGCCACGCTGATGCGGGTCGCCGACGTGCAACTGACCTTCCCCGCGATCCTGACCGCACTGCTGGTGGATGGCGTGGTCGGGGCCGCCCTGCCGCATGACCTGCGGGACGGATTGCAGATCTACGTCATCATCTTCGCGATCGGCGTCAGCCTGTGGCCCAGCTTCGCCCGCACCGTCCGCGGCTCCACCTTGGTCGAGCGCAACAAGGACTATGTCGCGGCGGCCCGGGTGATCGGCGTGAAACCCTGGCGGATCATGCTGAACCACGTGCTGCCGAACGTGATCGGGCCGGTGCTGGTGATCGGCACCCTGGGCCTGGGGCTCGCGATCCTGGCCGAGGCCACGCTGTCCTTCCTCGGCGTCGGCCTGCCGCCGACCCAACCTTCCCTCGGCACCCTCATCCGGTTCGGCAACGACTTCCTGTTCTCCGGCCAATGGTGGGTCAGCCTGTTCCCTGGCATCGCGCTGATCCTGATGGTGCTGGCGATCAACCTGCTGGGCGACTGGCTGCGCGACGCGCTGAACCCCCGGTTGCGATGATGGGGCTGCTATGATGGGGCTGCGCTGATGCCGCTGCTGGAGGTGCGCGATCTTGTCGTGGAATTCCCCACGCGCCGTGGGGTACTGCGTGCGCTGGACCACGTGTCATTCGCCATCGAGGCGGGCGAAGTGCTTGGCGTCGTTGGCGAATCCGGTGCCGGCAAGTCGCTGACCGGGGCCGCCATCATCGGCCTGCTGGACCCGCCCGGCCGGATCGCCGGCGGTGAGATCCGCCTGCAGGGCGAGCGGATCGACAAACTGCCGCCCGAGAAGCTGCGCCGGATCAGGGGACGGCGCATCGGTACGATCTTCCAGGACCCGCTCACCACGCTCAACCCGCTCTATACGGTGGGGCGGCAATTGGTCGAGACGATCCAGACCCATCTCGGCCTGTCCGATGCCGCGGCCCGGAAGCGTGCGATCGCGTGGCTGGAGGAGGTCGGCATCCCCGGCGCTTCCCAGCGCATCGACGCCTACCCGCACGCGTTCTCCGGCGGCATGCGCCAGCGGGTGGTGATCGCCCTGGCACTGTGTGCGGAGCCGATGCTGGTCATCGCGGACGAGCCGACGACCGCGCTGGACGTCTCGGTCCAGGCGCAGATCATCAGCCTTCTCAAGCGGTTGACTCGCGACCACGGAACCGCGGTGATGCTGGTGACGCACGACATGGGCGTGATTGCCGAGACCTCGGACCGGGTCGCGGTGATGTATGCCGGCCGGGTGGCCGAGATCGGGCCGGTCGCGGCGGTGATCGGCACGCCGGCGCATCCCTACACCGAGGGCCTGATGGGCAGCATCCCCTCGCTGGAGCAGCGGGTCGCGCGGTTGCGCCAGATCGACGGCGCCATGCCGCGGCTGGACGCCATTCCCGCCGGCTGCGCGTTCAACCCGCGCTGTCCCCGGGTGTTCGACCGCTGCCGCTCCGAACGGCCGGAGCTGATGGCGGCGGGCACGACCCAGGCGGCATGCTGGCTGCATGCCGGGGTCGCGACCAATGTCTGAGGCGCTGGCGCCCGCTGCCATCGTCGTGACGACCGCGCCGATGCTGGAACTCGCCGGCGTGACGCATGTCTTCGACGTCTCGCGCCCCTGGCTGCAGCGCACGCTGGCACGCGAGCCGCGCCGGACGCTGCGCGCGGTCGACGACCTGTCATTTTCGATCCCGCGCGGCACAACCCTGTCGCTGGTGGGCGAATCCGGGTGCGGCAAGTCGACCGTCGCCCGGCTTTCCGTCGGATTGATGGAGCCGGCACGCGGCACAATCCGGTTCGAGGGGGAGCCGCTGTCGACCGCCCGCGCCCAGCCGGCTCTGCGGCGGCGGATGAACATGATCTTCCAGGACCCGTATGCCTCGCTGAACCCACGCTGGCGGGTGCGCGACATCGTGGCCGAACCGATCCGCACCTTCGGCCTGGCGCATGGCAGCGCGGTGCAGGAACGCGTGGACGCCCTGCTGACCCAGGTCGGGCTCGCCCCGCAGGACGGGGAAAAATTCCCGCACGCGTTCTCGGGCGGCCAGCGGCAGCGGGTCTCGATCGCCCGCGCGCTGTCCTCGGCGCCGGAGTTCCTGGTGTGCGACGAGCCGACCAGCGCGCTGGATGTTTCGGTCCAGGCGCAAATCCTCAACCTTATGAAGGACCTGCAGCAGCGGCTTGGACTGACCTACCTGTTCATCAGCCACAACCTCGCCGTCGTGCGCCACATGTCCGACCAGCTCGGCGTGATGTACCTGGGCCGCATCGTGGAGATGGGACCGGCCGATGCGATCTTCGCTGCCCCCCGCCACCCCTACACGCGCCTGCTGCTGGACGCCTTGCCGGACCTTGCACATCCCGGCCGCAGCCGCACTTCCGTGGGCGGCGAGGTGCCGAACCCGATCAGACCTCCGTCCGGCTGCACGTTCCATCCGCGCTGCAAGCTGGCGAATGCGCGCTGCCGGGCTGAGCGGCCGGAGCAGATCGCGGCCGAGGGCGTCCTCGTGGCGTGCCACGCGATCGAGGAAGGAAGGGCTAGCTGATGGCGGACAACGACGAACCCCCGACCTCCCCGCTACGCGCGGTCGTCGGGCTGGCGCTCATCGCTGGTCTGATTGTCGGCGTGCTGTTCATCATGCACGAACTTCAGCACGCTGCGGCGATCCAGGACTGCGTGGCCTCCGGGCGAACCAACTGCGCCCCGATCTCGACCCCGGCGCGCTGAAGGAGCGGCAAGCGTAACGCCTTTGTAGGCGGGTTCCGATGAAATACCGGCGGCAACTGCGAGGGGCCGCCATGCAAAGCGCCGAGGCGTTCGCCGCATCCTGGCGCGGCATCGGAACCAGCCATCGCGTTCGGCCTGCGACGCTGGCCCTCGGCGGGGCGCTGCTGATGGCGCTGATGCTGCGGGTGGCGGCGTTCCGCAGCCAGATCTACGTCATCTATCCGGACGAAACGTTCCAATATCTGGAGCAGGCCCATCGGCTGGCTTTCGGCTCCGGTGTCGTGCCGTGGGAGTATTTCGTGGGCGTCCGTTCCTGGCTGGTGCCCGGCGTCCTGGCGGGACTGTTCCGCGTGGCCTCCTGGTTCACGGATTCGCCGCTCGCCTTTGTGCAACTGGCACGGTTCGGCTGCAGCGTCGTCTCCCTGGCCGTCGTGTTTGTCGGATTTCGCCTGGCGGAGCGGCACTTTGGCACCTGGGCCGCGATGCTCACCGGCGGCCTCTGCGCGGTCTGGGGCGAATTGATCTGGTTCGCCCCGACCGTCATGCCCGAGGTCCTGTCCGCCCATTTCGCCCTGTTGGCCTTATGGTGCGGCGAGTCCGGGCGGCGGCGCAGCCTGCTACTGACCGGCTTTGGACTGGGCCTCGCGGCCTGCCTGCGGTTTCAGTATGCGCCAGCCCTGTTCGCCGCCGCTTTGTGGCAGCACCGGCTGGACTGGCAACGCTGGCGCCTGGTCCTGTGCGGCGGCGCAGCCGCGATCCTGCCGGTCGCGGGGCTGCTGGACTGGGTGACGCTGGGCACACCGTTCCAGTCCATCTGGTTGAATTATATCGTCAATTCCAAAGATGGCGTGGCCAGCAGCATGGGCACGGTCGCGGCCTGGTTTTTCCCAAGCTACCTGAGCGTCGCGTTCTCGCCTGTTGCGTTACTGGTGCCGCTGGTGGTCGTCGGCGCCTTTCGTGCGCCCGCGCTGGCAATCACCGCGACGGTCGTGGTCGCTTTGCACAGCCTGGTGCCGCACAAGGAAATCCGCTTCATCTACCTGGCAACCGCCGTCATGCCGATCCTGATCGGCCTGGGCGCCGCCGAGGTCCTGCATCGCCTGGCGCGCCAGCGGCTCCGCCAGATTGCGTGGCCGGCGACTGCCATCCTGCTGGTCGGCGCAGCCGCATTGTCCTGGCAGACCGCATTCACCGGGGTCATGGCGCCACGTTGGCAATACCATCGGGCAACCATCGAGGCCGTCCTGGCGGCGCATGCGGCGCCCGACCTGTGCGGCCTGGCGAGTCGCGACGAACTGACGATCGGAAGCGCCGGGTATGCCTATCTGCACCGGGACGTGCCGCTGATCCTGGGCTACCTGCCCCCGGAGCGCCATTTGCCCGGCTCCGACCTGCCAATGCGCTCCGCGATCATCCTCGACGGCCGGCCCGTGCCGCAGGTCCCGAGTGGCCAACTGACGGAAAATGCCAAGCGTTTCAATTACCTGCTTGCCGAGGACGGCGATACCGAACCGGGCTATGCCGTGGTTGGATGCTTTGACGACGTCGCGCGCACGCTGGACGGCCGCCGGGCGCTTTGCCTGCTCAAGCGGCCGGGCGGCTGCGCCCTGCCCTGAGTTCCAGCACGCTCAGGAAGAACGCGCCGAAGCCAAGCTGGCAGGCCAGCAGGATCGCCGTGCCGGACGGGATCACCAGCCGCATGGCCGATTCCGGCGACAGCGTGCCGAAGGCGACGCTGCCCCAGGCGGACACGGCGCCAAGGCCAAGCCCCAGGCCAAGCAGCAGGAGGACGGCGGCGGCGATCAGCCCGACCTCCAGCGTCATCACGCGCAGCATGCGCAGGAAGCGGGGATCGGGCGGCACCAAGCCCTCCCGCATGCCGTAGAGATGCGCGAACACCCAGAACAGCATCGAGTGGAAACCCACGACGACCGCCAGCGAGGCATAAAAAAGCGTGTGAATGTCGAAGGTTATACCGGCAATGGTGCACGGTGAGGGGATCAACGCGGCCATCGCGGCCAGCCCCGCCAGGAACAGCGTCAACCCGGGATACAGGAACAGCCAGCGCGGGCTGAACAGCAGCATGAAGCGCAAATGCCGCCAGCCGTCGCGCCAGCTTTTCAAATGCGGCGGGCGGGAGCGGCCGTCGGGGGCAAGCGTGGTCGGGACCTCGGCGATCGCCAGGCCGCGGATCGTGGCCTTCACGACCATTTCCGAGGCGAACTCCATGCCCGGCGCCTGCAGGTCGAGGCCCAGGATCGCCTCCCGGTCGAAGCCGCGCAGGCCGCAATGGAAATCGCCGCAGGGACTGCGGAAGAACACCCGTCCAATGGCGGTCAGGACCGGGTTGCCGAGGTAGCGATGCAGCCTGGGCATCGCGCCGGGCTGGATGCCGCCCTTGAAGCGGTTGCCCATCACAAGTGCCGAACCCGCGCGGAGTTGCGCGAGAAACGGCTCCAACCCATTGAAATCATAGCTGTCATCGGAGTCGCCCATGATCACGTAGCGACCCGCGGCGGCGTGGATTCCGCCCAGCAGCGCGCTGCCGTAGCCACGGTCCGAGATCGCCACGACCCGGGCTCCGAGTGCCTGGGCGATGGCCTGGGAGCCGTCGGTGCTGCCGTTGTCGGCGATCAGGATCTCGCCTTCCGTGCCGCTGCGGGCGAGGAAGGCGGCAGCCTTTTCGATGCAGCGCGCCAAGGTCTCCGCCTCGTTGAGGCAGGGCATGAGGATCGTCAGCTCGCACGCAACATGGGCAGGCGCCGGATCGGGAGGCCGGTCGGCAATCTGTAACATAAAACATGTTTTAGCGGATGCCGAACTATTCGGCACGCGTTTCGCCGTTCCCGCCATCTGGCGCCGGGCGGGGCAATGGCCACGCGCACGCGACACAGGAAGTGCCCCTTTTTGAGCACTTCCTGTGTCAGCAAGGGCCCCTGCCGGACCCGTTTTGCCCCGCCGCGCGAGACGGCAGGTGCCGGAGTCTCGGTCACCGAGACGAATCCGGCATGTGCGGGGGCGAGAAATAGCGGAATCCGAGGCGCCATCGTGCCCAAACATGCGAGTCCGGGGCGCCGGCGGGCCAAAACGCAAGTCAAAGACCGTCCTGACCGGCATCTCGACACGTTTGGCGCCCCATTGCATGCTCTGCAGCAGGATCATCAGGGGGGTCGTCCGATGGCATTCTACGAACTGCGCCAGTACAAAGTGCTGCCCGGCAAGCTGGACGGTTGGATCCGGATGATGGAGCGGGAGATCATTCCGTTCCAGGTCTCGAAGGGCATGGTCATCTGCGGCAGCTTCCGCGGCGAGGCCGATCCGTCGGTTTATGTCTGGCTGCGGCGATTCGAGAACGAGGCCCAACGCGAGGCGCTCTACAAGGCGGTCTACGAGAGCGATTACTGGCGGACCGAGATCGCGCCGCGGGTGCCGGAGTATCTCGACCGGCCGAACAACGTCATCACGCGGCTGGTCCCGACCGAGAAATCCACCGTCCAGTAGCGGCCGGACGGCGAGGGCCATTGCCCGTCGAGTTGCCGCTTGTCGTGGTCCGGCGCGCGGCGGCGACCGGGTAGCCCGGGTCGAGGCCCGCTACGCGATGTCCTCCAGGCTGAACTGTTCGGCCTCCTCGTCGTAGCTGAACAGCTCCGCGTAGCGCCCCCACCCGATCACCGTGCGCAGCGTGTCCGCGGCATAATCGGGGGACATGTGGTCCTCCAGCTCGTCGCGGAACCGCACGGCGGAGGCGCGGTGGTTCCAGCGCTCGTCCAGCACCTGGCGGATCATCTTCACCAGCGGGACATGCGCGCGCAGCGCGTCGGCGAAGATCTGCTTGCGCTCGTCGGTGTCGGCCTCGACATAGCGCCGCCCCAGGTCGGTCAGCGCGATATCGCCTTCCTCCAGCACCGCAAGTTGCAGCAATTGCAGGGTTTCGCCCAGCGGCAGCAGTTCGTCGGCCTCGTATTGCAGCGACGCGGCCAGGGCGGGCAGGTCGGCCCTGCCATGATACGGGTCGGCGGCCAGCGTCTCCAGCAGGCCGGACATGATGTTGGTACCGACCCGCGGCAGCGACATCGCCAGCGGAGATATCGGGGGCGCGGTGGCCGCCCGCGGCTCCGGCACCGCGCGGCGGGTCATCAGCGCATAGATGTCGTCGACCATCTGGCGGAAATCCGGGTCCAGCCGGTTGCGCGGATGCTTGAAGGGCACCGTCAGCTCGCTGGCGACCCGGCCGGGATTGGAGGAGAACACCAGGATGCGGTCGCACATCAGCACCGCCTCCTCGATGTTGTGGGTCACCATCAGCACCGATTTCACCGGCAGCTTGCCCTCCGACCACAGGTCGATCAGGTCGGTGCGCAGCGTCTCGGCAGTCAGCACGTCCAGCGCGGAGAACGGCTCGTCCATCAGCAGCAGGTCGGGATAGACCACCAGCGCGCGGGCCAGGCCGACACGCTGGCGCATGCCGCCTGAGAGTTCCTTGGGGTAGGCGCTCTCGAACCCGCCAAGGCCGATCAGGTCGATCGCGTCCTCGGCCCGCTTCTCCCGCTCCACCCGCGCGACGCCGCGCGCTTCCAGCCCGAGCTCGACGTTTTCCTGCACGGTCAGCCAGGGGAAGAGGGCGAAGCTCTGGAACACCATGGCGACGCCGTCGGCCGGCCCGTCCAGCCGCTTGCCTCGCCAGGTGACGTCGCCGGCAGTGGGTTTCAGCAGGCCCGACACGATGCGCAGCAAGGTGGACTTGCCGGAGCCGGAGCGGCCCAGCAGCCCGACGATCTCGCCTTCCCGCAGCCGCAGATTGACGCCGTCCAGCACCACGAGGTCGGCATTGGCGTCCTTGTGGTACGCCTGCCGGCAGTTGCTGACCTCCAGCAGGCAGGGCTGGGCGGGGGTTCGGGCGTCCATGGGCACTTTCCCTCAGGTCAAAGCGTGAGGCGGCGTTGGGCGAAGGCGTAGAGCGGGCGCCAGAGCAGCCGGTTGAAGGCGACGACGAAGGCCGACATCACCACGACGCCCAGCACGACACGCGCCATGTCGCCCTTGTCGGTGGCCTCCGCGATATACGCGCCCAGGCCATGTGCCGTCAGCTTGGTCTCGCCCCAGGACGCGACCTCGGCGACGATGGCGGCGTTCCATGAGCCGCCCGACGCGGTGATCGCCCCGGTCACGTAGTAGGTGAAGATGCCGGGGATGATGACCTTGCGCCACCACAGGAAGCCGCCGACGCGGAAATTGTCCGCCGCCTCCCGCAGGTCGCCCGGAAACGCGGCGGCCCCGGCTATGACATTGAAAAGTATGTACCATTGCGTGCCCAGCACCATCAGCGGCGTGAGCCAGATATCGGGGCTGAGGTGGAAGTACACGATGAACAGCACGAAAGGCGGGAACAGCAGGTTGGCCGGGAAGGCGGCGAGGAACTGGGCCACCGGCTGAGCGCGGCGGGCCCAGACCGGGCGCAGGCCGAGCCAGACGCCGATCGGGACCCAGATGAGGCTGGCCAGGATCATCAGGACGACCACCCGTACCAGGGTGATCAGGCCGAGGCCAACCGCCTCGCCCAGGTCGGACCACGCCAGTTCGGTGGCGGCGAAGCCCACGATGCGGGTGGCCGCCCAGGCCAGCACGCCCAGCATCACCAGCAGCCAGATGGCGTCGATCACCCGCGACGGCTTGTCCTGCCCAGCCGCTCGGGGGCGGATCCGCAGGCTCAGGCGCAGGCCGCCCAACGCGGCGACGGCGTCGCCGACCGCCCCGCCCACGACCTGCAACAGCCGGGTCCGCCGCATCAGGCGGAGCATCCAGGGATCGGAGGCTGTGGCGCCGGCGGTCGTCTCGAACCGGAACTTGGACGACCAGGCAACCAGCGGGCGGAACAGCAGTTGGTCGTAGAGCAGGATCACCACCAGCATGGCGACGATGGCGTAGATCACCGCGGCGATGTCCTGCTTTTCCAGCGCGAGCGCCACATAGGAGCCGATACCGGGCAGCTTCCAGGTGTTGTCGCCGACCGACACGGCCTCCGACGCCACGACGAAGAACCAGCCGCCGGACATCGACATCATGGTGTTCCACACCAGGCCGGGAACGGCAAACGGGACTTCCAGCCGCCAGAAACGCTGCCAGCCGGACAGGTGGAAGCTGTCGCAGGCCTCGGCCAGGTCGGCGGGCACGGTTTTCAGCGACTGGTACAGGCTGAACGCCATGTTCCAGGCCTGGCTGGTGAAGATCGCGAAGATCGCCGCCAGTTCCAGGCCGATGACCTTGCCGGGGAACAGGCTCATGAAGAACACGACCGTGAAGGTCAGGAAGCCCAGGATCGGGACCGACTGCAGGATGTCCAGGATCGGCACCAGCACCAGGCCGAGGCGGCGGGACTTCGCCGCCGCGGTGCCGTAGGTGAAGGTGAAGAGCAGCGAGCAGAACAGGGCGGCAAACATCCGCAGCGTGGTGCGCACCGCGTATTCCGGCAGGTTCGCCGGATCGAGGCTGATCTGGGTCGCGCCCGGCGCGTCGATCCGCACCAGCGTGCCCTGGGCGACGTGCAGCCCGCCGATCAACGCACCGAACACGCACAGGATCGCGACCGCGTCCCACAGGTTGGGCAGGCGTCGTGCAGTGGCCAGCGAGGGGTGAATCGTGGCGGACATCGGCTCTGAGGTGGTTGCGGGAGGCCACTGTTAGCCTGCTACGGATCGCGCTGTCACGTCCGCCTCGCATGGCGTTTGTGTGACGAGCGGCGCGCGGACAACGCGACTTGCGCCGCTTGCCGGCCCCTCGTTCCTGACCATGGTGAAGCGCTTGCCGGGCCGACCACGGCCTGACTGGCTGCCCGCACGCAGCGGATCGTCATGACGCTACGGAACCCGCGCGATACGGTGACCGGCTAGGCGGCGGATCCCTTCTCCTTCAGCAGGTCGCGGATCTCGGTCAGCAGGACCTCGGACTTGGTCGGCGGCGGCTTGGCATCCTCGCGCACATGCAGGCGGGTCAGCGCCTTGACCACCCAGAAGATCGCGAAGCCGACGATCAGGAACTGCACCACCGCGTTGAGGAACAAGCCGACGTTCAGGGTGGCCGCGCCAGCCTTCTGGGCGTCCGCCAGCGTGGCGTAATGCTGGCCATTGAGCGTCAGGAAGACGTTGGAGAAATCGATCCCGCCGATCAGCAGGCCGATCAGCGGGTTGAACACGTCCTTGACGAGGCTGTTGACCACGCCGGTGAAGGCCACGCCGATGATGATGCCGACAGCGAGGTCGACCACGCTGCCACGCAGGATGAAGGCAGTGAACTCGCTCACCCATGTCGGCTTCCTTGGGACCAGCATCGTGGCTTCCTCCCGGTTGTTCATTCCCCGTTAGCCGAAGCCATGGCGCGGTGCCAGGGGGATCTGGCGCGCATGCCGGCGGCGACCCCCATCGGTGCAGGCGGCCGTCGCGGCGGGCCTGGCCCGATCGCCGGCGCGCCGGGGGGCCGTGTCGGAGAATCTTACATTTTCGTGAGGGCGTCGGCTGGATCCCCGCCGACTGACGTGCCGCTCGGCACGACCGGCCAATACAGGCAGCGCAAGAAGCCCTGTCAGGAGCACGCAATCGCCCCCCTGTGCCGGCCCGTCGGAACCTCTCGGTCCGGAAGCAGCCTGCCGTTTATTGTGTTTCATCAAAAAATCCGCCGATCGCGGGCAAATCCGGCTTCGAAGAATTTACAGACCCTGCTCCGCGCTTGAGCCAAGCCCTTGATTTCTTACGATGGCACGACCGTTGCTTCCCCACCTGGAAAGCACAAAGAGGAACAGCCAACCATGCCAAATGTTCGGGCCTGGACCGCCGTTGTACTTGTGACAACCTTGGCCGCCGCTGCGCCGGCGGGCGCTGCCGTGGTCGCCGGGACCTTCAGCGGGACGCTGGGCGGCACGTTCGCCTCAGACTTCTCGGACACCGGCACCGGCCTGATTTCCGCGAGCGGCGACCCGATCGACGGGGTCTTTGCGTTCGATACCGGCGCCCTCGACACCTCGTTCGCCGCGACGCTGACCGATCTGGCCACCGGGAGCGTCTGGACGTTCAACGGGACCAACGGGACGTCCGTCGTGAGCAACACGGGGTTGCAGACCTACGCCATCACGGCGGCAGGCGCCGGCACGCACGACGGGATCGGATTCACGACCGAGCTGACTCTGGACCTGGTGTCCCCGACAGCCACACTCACCGGCGATCCGACGCAGGTGGTCAGCTTCGGTGGCGGAAGCGGAACGCTGGGCGTCGCGATCCCGGACTTTTCCGAGTCCCAGACGGTCGACTTCACCGTCACCGCGGCGGCCGTCCCCGAACCCGCGACCGTCGCCCTCCTCGGGGTCGGCCTGCTCGGCCTCGCTGGCCTGCGCCGCCGCGCGCAGGGCTGAAGCCTGCCACACCAAAACCGGCGCCGCGGTCGATGGCCGCGGCGCCGGTTTTGTTTATGGGCGCCGGCTCAGGAACCGAGCGGCTTCTGGGCGCGCTCGAGCAGGCGGGAGAAGAAGCCGGGGGGCTTGGCCGGCTTCGCCGCTTCAGCGGCCTTCTGGCGCGCCTTCGCCTCGATCGCCTGCTGGCGCTGCTTGCTGTCGAGCCACTTCTCCAGGCTCATGCCGGCCTTGGCCGCCCGCTTCGCCTCATAGGCGCGCTGGCCGTCCGTCAGGCTCCCGGCGGCAACCGGCTTGGCCGCGCTGGCGGCTTTGCCCGCACTGATTGGCTTGGCCACGCTGGCGGACTTGCCGGCATCTGGCGCCTTGCCGGCACTGGCACTCTTGCTGGTCTTCACGCTGCACCCCGCTGGTCAGGCGGGTTTTCGCAGCCCAGGGCGTTGCAATCAAGCGGGCTGTCAAAATCCAGTGCGCAGTCGCATGGCAGCCTGCAGCAAATCCAGGGACAGGAAGCGCGGCGATGCGCAGCGGGTTGGAGGGCGTCGTCGCAGCCCACACGATCCTCAGCCACCCCGACCAGGAACACGGCATGGTTCGGGCCTTTCCCGATAGGCGCTGACCTGGGGCGGCACCGGCAGCACGGGTGCGGCTTTGACCCAAATCAATGCGGATCGCGTGCCCCCGGCTAGCTTGCGGTCCGGCACCGTGCCGTCGTTCGCTCGTCCCCAGGCGAGCGAACGGTGGTGCCTGGGCCAGGGGGCGAAAGTCGGATGCTGCGACGCTCGACCACAGTCTTTCGTCGATGGAATGCGGGGCTGTTGGTGGCCCTTTTTCTACTGCTCCTGCCGGCCTCCGCCGCGCAGGGCCATCGTATGCCGCTTTCCGGTTCGGCAATCGCCGTCTCCCTCTCGGGCATGATCCCCCGCTCCGAACTGCCCCGCCATCGCGGGCATGCGCCGGCGGAGCGGCCGTGCTGCGTCAGCGTCTCATGCAAGGCCCAGGTTTCGCTGCCGGCAGCAGTGGCGCCGGTCCGTTACGCCATGGTCGGCACCGCGGCGTTCGCGCGGCCGGCCTCGCCGCTGCCAGCCGGTATCGGCACCGCACCCGACCTGCCGCCGCCGCGCGGCTGACAGCCGACCACGCGCGACCCTGCGGCAGTCCCGCGACTGCCGTCCTCGATGATATCCGTCACCGCCCGCACGCCGGCGCTGTCGGCAAGGAGGCACCCAATGACCCAGCATAACCGCGTCCGCATCGCCCTGCTGACGCTCGCCCTCGCTTTCGGTTCCGCCAGCCTCGGTTTCCCCGGTCCGGCCGTCGCCCAGGCGCCGGCCACCGACGACCATCACCCGCCCGCGCCAGCCGGGAACAGGTCCCCCGGCGGGATGCCCATGATGCAAGGCGGGATGCCGCAAACAATGCCCATGATGCAGGGCATGCCACCCATCGGCATGCCGATGGGTGGCATGCCGATGGCCCGCCATGTCGAAGGCAGGATCGCCTTCCTCAAGGCCGAACTGCGGATCACCGACGCCCAGGCTCCGGCATGGAACGCCTTCGCCGATGTGCTGCGCAACCAGGCGACGAACCTGCGGACCGTGATGCACGACGCCATGCAGGCGGGCGACACACCCACCGGACCGGACCGGATCCAGCAGCAGATCGCGATGCTCGGCGTCCGGCTGGACGCGATGAAGGCCACCCTCGCCGCGCTGAAGCCGCTCTATGCCGAACTGTCGGACGAGCAGAAGAAGGCCTTCGACGGGCTGCTGGCCGAACACATGATGGGCATGGGAGGCCACCCGTGACCGCGGTGCCTGTCACACGGCGGCATGCGCTCCGCCTGGCGCCGACCGCGACCATGGGAGCCGCCGGGGACGGCATCGCCGCGAAGCGCTGACCTCCGGCGTGCGGGTCGGCACCATAGTGCCGCCCGCACGTACGGGCCCTCAGCGGCCGCACGCCCCTCACCGGCAGGAGACCGCCAACCGGAACCATGCGCGCCACGGTCGACACGATGGCGTGATGATCCGGCTGGGAACGGCCCCGCGAGGCGCCGCGTTACGCCCCTGTCACGTCAGGGGAGTTGAAACGACATGCGCGGCATCCTGCTCTGGGTCGTCGGGATCCCGATCCCGGTCATCATCCTGCTTTACCTGTTTCACGTCATCTGAGGCACCGCCTCAGGACCGCCGCATCGCCTGCGCGAACAGCGTGGTGTTGTGATGCAGCATCGCAAGATAGGTCGCCGCCGGCCCGTTCGGCGGCGACAGCGCGTCGGAGTAGACCGTGCCCCCGAGCGTGGCACCGGTTTCCTGGGCGAGCATGCGGGCGAGGCGCGGGTCGGTCATGTTTTCCAGGAACACGGCGTGGATGTGCTCCCGCCTGATCTGCGCGACGAGGGCGGCGATGGCGTGGGCCGAGGGCTCCACCTCCGTGCTGAGGCCTTCCGCTGAAAGCAGCTCGATGCCGTAGCGGGCGCCATAATAGCCGAACGCGTCGTGCGTCGTGATGACGCGGCGATCGGCCGGCGGGATGTCCTCGAACTGCTTTGCAATCCAGGCATCGGTCGCCTCGATCGCAGTGCTATAGCGGGCAGCGGCGGCGCGGTAGGCGTCGGCCTGGGTGGGGTCGGCCTGGATCAATCCGTCGGCGATGGCGCGGACATACAGCACGCCGTTGCGCGGGTCCTGCCAGGCATGCGGGTCGGTCGCGACCTTGCCGTCCTCGTTCATGGTGCGGGGCGTGACGGCCTGCGCCGCGGTCACCCGCACGCCGGCGAAGCTGCCGGCGGCGCCCAGGCGCTGCATCCAGCCCTCCAAGCCGAGGCCGTTCTCCACCAGCAGCCTGGCCTGCATGATCGCGCGCAGGTCGGCGGGCTTCGGCTGATAGACATGCGCGTCGCCGTCGGGCGGGACCAGGCCGGTCACCGAGACCGAGGCGCCGCCGACCTGACGCACCATGTCCGCCAGGATCGAGAACGTCGCCACCGCCCGCAACGGCGGTGCGGCGTGCCCGGCGTGCGGCGCGAGGGCCGACGAAAGGCCAAGGCCGGCGAGCAACTGGCGGCGGCGCATCCGAGGTCTCCATGGTATGTTATACTATAACATTCACCAGGACCGCGTTGTGCGCAAGCCCCCGGGGGAACGGGCGTGAAACAGCGCGGCGCACGCCGAGATTGACGAATCGCCCCCGCTTGGTCCTCTGCTGGGCCAATGGAGACGCCGCCGCCCGAGACCTTCGCGCTGCCGTCCGGGCCGACCCGCGTGGAATGGCGCCGCAGCAGCCGCGCGCGCCGGGTCAGCCTGCGGATCGATCCCTCGGACGGGGCCGTCGTGGTGACCCTGCCGCCGCGTGCGGGGCGCGCCGCCGGCCTGGCGCTGCTGCAGACCCATGCCGGCTGGGTCGCCGACCGGCTGGCTGCCCTGCCCGACGCCTTGCCGTTCACCGACGGCGCGGTCGTGCCGATCGGCGGCATTCCGCATCGCATCCGCCACCGCCCCGACGCCCACGGCGGCGCCTGGCTGCAGGACGGCGAGCTGCACGTGACCGGGGCCGCGGACTTCGTCACCCGCCGCGTGCGGGACTTCCTGCGCGCCGAGGCCCGCCGCCGCCTGTCCCACCTCGTCACCGCCAAAGCCGCCACGCTCGGGCGCATCCCGAAGCGGCTGACGGTGAAGGACACCAGCTCGCGCTGGGGCAGTTGCACGTCGGACGGCGCGCTGGCGTTCAGCTGGCGCCTGGTGATGGCGCCGGACTTCGTGCAGGACTACGTCGCAGCCCATGAGGTCGCCCATCTGCGCCACATGAACCACGGCCCGGCCTTCTGGGCGCTGGTCGCCGACCTGACCCAATACACGC
>JARLIJ010000019.1 GCA_031291795.1 Acetobacteraceae bacterium
AGCGTGAACTGCATCTGGCTGATGATGACGGTGGCGAAACGCTGGAACGAGGTCAGCGTCAGCGCGCCCAGCGGCAGCAGCACGGCCAGGATGATGTAGCCCCACGCGATCGCCAGCAGCGGCCAGCGCAGCGCGCCCACGTCCATCGCGCGGGGCCGGAAACCCTTGCCGGTGATGGTGGCGTAACTGCCCTTGCGCATGATCAGTTTCGCCGCCCCCAGCGTCAGCAGCATCGCCCCGAACAGCGACAGCCCCATCGCAGCCGCGCGGCCGTAATCCGGCGGGTAGGACAGCGTCGCCTCCCAGATCGCCGTCGTCACGACAAAGAACCGGCCGGGGATGCCCAGCACGAACGCGGCGGCGAACGAGCCCAGCATCTCGGCGAACACGAACACCGTGGCGCTGAGGACGCCCGGAGCGACCAGCGGCAGCGTCACTTTCAGCGCCGTGCGCAGCTTGCCGGCGCCCAGCACGCGCGAGGACTCTTCCAGCGACGGATCCATCGACTTCATTGCCGCCGAGATCATCACGAACGCGACGGTGCCCTCGAACAGCGCCATGACCCAGGCGATGCCCCAGGGCGAGTAGATGTCGAAGAAGTCGCTGGTGAAACCAATCGCCCGCCAGGCTTGGTTGACCAGGCCGGTCCTGGGGCCGAGCAGGACGCCCCAGGCGAGGGCGCCGATCAGCGGGGTCATGTAGTACGGCAGCTCCATCAGCCGCTCCAGCCGCCGGCGTCCGGGGATGGCTGTGCGGGTCAGGATCCAGGCCTGGATGAAGCCGAACAGCACGGCCATGACGGTGGCGATGCAGGCCACCAGCAGCGTGTTGGTCAGCACGCGCGGCTCGTCGGCCAGGTCGGTGTAGTTGGTCAGGCCGTACTCGTCGGGCGGAAAGGTCTGGGCGTCGCCGATGTTGAGGGATTCGGTGACCAGGAAGACCAACGGATACAGCACCAGCGCGCTGCAGGCGAGCAGCAGCAGGAGCATGGCCCAGTTACGGGGAGCGCGCATCGGCCGCGTCAGCGCAGGCCGGTGAGCTTGTCCCACTCGCGCACGAATTGCGGATGGGATTGCTCGAACTTCGTCCAGTCGTCGGGGTAGAGCAGCTTGAAGCTGGCGGTGCCGACGCCGCCGGGCGGGGCAGGGACGTCGTCGCGCGGGGAGTTGTAATACAGCGTGCGGGTCATCGCCGTCTGGCCGGGGACGCTCAGGAACCAGTCGTAGAACAGCTTGGCGGCCTCGGGATGCGGCGCCTCGGCGACCAGGCCGTAGGCTTGCGGGGCGGCGATCAGCCCGTCCGGCGGATAGACGAATTCCACCGGTGCGCCCTTGGCCTTCATCAGCAGGTAGCCGGAATACTGTGCGGTGATCGCCACCTTGTCCTGGCCGTTCACCAACCGGTCGAATTGCTGGACGTAGCTGTCGAAGGCATGCGGTTTCAAGGGGACGAGCCGAGCCCAGTAATCGGGGCCGTAGAGGTGGCGCAGCACGTACCACTCGACATGTTGCAGTCCCGATATGGTGACCTTGACCGAGATCGCGTCGGTCCATTTTGGGTCCATCACATCGAGCCAGGTTTTCGGCGCCTCGGCGGCGGTCACCAAAGTGGGGTTGTAGGCGATGCCGGCGATGACCAGCGCGCCCCAGTTCCAGTACCCCTCGGGCGAACTGCGATATGCCGCGGGATATGCCGCCAGTTCGGGCGACACGTACCGCATGTATCCGCCGCGCTTCTGGAAGTCCTGCGCAAAGCTGAAGTCGGAGAGCTGCACGGCGTCGGCCAGGTAGGCGCGGCCTTGGCGTTCCGCGAGCAGCTTGGCATACAGCCCGCCGGCCTGCAGCCGCAGATAGGTGGTGGAGATCTTCGGGAACGCGGTGTGGAAGGCCTTCAACAGCGCCTCGCCCGCGGTCTCCGGGTCGGTCGAGTAGAACACCAGCGCGCCTTCCCGCTCCGCCTCCGCGACGTCGGCGCAGGTCTTGAAACCGTCCATCTGGCGCGGCGCCGGGCAGGTTTGCGCGCGGGCCGCGGCGGGCGTCAGCATGGCGATCAGCGCCAGCAAGAGGCAGAGCCTCGTGAGCATGGTCGGTCCCCTCCCAGGGTTATTCATCGTTGTCTTCGGAGATACCCCGTTCGGCGGCTGGGTGGGAAGGGGTTCGGTGGTCCAGCCGTGCGAAGTGAGACGTGTGCCGCTCTGCGCTGTTGGGTTTCATCCCAAACAGCGTCGACAAGACGGGCGAAGGGCGAACCATCGTGGGTTGTCCGACTGCCGCCCGCCTTGCCCCTTGCAACGAAGCCCACCTAAGCTCCCGCGTTGTGCGCGTCTTCTTCGTCATCCACGAGCTTGCCCTGAATGGTGCCGCGACTGCATTGCTGCAGCAGGTGCGTCGGATGCGCGCGCGCGGCGACCAGGTCACCGTCGCGACGCCAGCCCTGAACGGTCCGGGCGCCGCGCTGCTGGCGGAGTTCGTCGCGACGGGTGCCAACATGACGCACGTCATCGACGCGTCCGGCCACGACATCGTCGTCGGGTGCACATTGTTTACCGCGACCGCCATGCGTGCCTGCGTCGGGCGGATTCCCACCGCCTGGTGGATCCACGAGGGCCGCGCCGGCGTCACCGAGATCGCCGGCAAGCCCGGGATGCTGCAAACCCTGCACCGCGTTGGCAAGTTGATCTTTCCAAGCCGTGTCGTCGCCGAACGGATCTGGCACCCGCTGCTGGGCACCCTGCCGCCCGGGCGCGTCGACATCGTGCCCTGCGCCGTGCCGCCGCCGCCGCCCTCGGTCGCGCCGGTGGAAAAGCGGGAAGGGCGGGCGCGCGTGCTGTGCGTGGGTTCGGTCTATCCGCGCAAGCGCCAGACCGACCTGCTGCGCGCCGTCGCCATGCTGCCCGGCGCGCCGCTCGATTGCGTGCTGGTCGGCCAGGTCACCGCGTTAGAGGCCCCCGGCGGGGACATCGTGAAGTCCGATCCGGACCGCTTCATCCTGGCCGGCGGCCAGACGCCGGATGCCGTGCATGACTGGTACCGCTCCGCCGACATCTTCTGCCTGCCATCGGGCGACGAGAGCATGCCGCTCGCGCCGATCGAGGCCGCATGGCATCGCATCCCCGTCGTACTGTCCGACCTCGATTGCTACGGGGGTGTCTGGCGCCACGGCGTCAACGCGCTGATCCATCCCGTCGGCGACGTGGAAATGCTGGCCTGGTATCTGCGGATGCTGCTGCAGAGCGCCGGCATGCGCTCGCGATTGGCGACGGCCGCCGCGGCGGTGCCGCTGCGGTTTTCCGAACACCGCTCCACCGCCCTGTTCGACGCCGCGCTGGGCGACGCCATCGCAACGTTCCGGCCGGAGCGCTGAGGCGCGGCGCGATCACCCGCGCCGCACCAGTTTGCGGATGCGGTGGTTCTCACTGTCCGCGATGTAGACCGCCCCGTCCGGCCCGACCGCCGCACCGTGCGGCCGCGCCAGCCCCGCGTGCGTGGCCAGGCCGCCATCGCCATGCGGCCCCTGCGTGCCGCCGGCGATGGTGCGAACGATCCAGGTGGCGGCATCAATCATGCGGATCGCGTGGTTTTCCGTGTCCACCACATAGATATTCCCGACCGCATCGAGTGCCATCTCCTTGGGCGCCGCGAACACCGCGCGACGTGCATCCCCGCCATCGCCGGCATAGCCGCGTGCGCCCGTGCCGGCGACCGTCCCGATGATCCCGTCCCGGATGCGCCGGATGCTGCTGCCCTGGCGTTCCATGACATAGACGGAACCATCGGGTGCCACCGCGACGGCGCGAGCGCCAAACACGCCGGCCTGGGTTGCGGGGCCGCCGTCGCCGTCATGGCGGGGCGCCCCGGTGCCGGCAAACGTGTCGATCCTGCCGGTGGGAAGGTCGATCACGCGCACCCGGTGATCGGCAACATCGGTGATGAACAGCCGCGTTTGCGCCGCATCCAGTGCCAGGCCGTTGGGTTCGACCAGCCCGGCGGCTGCCGCCGGCCCGCCATCGCCGCCAAACCGGGCCGCCCCGTCGCCGGCGAGGGTCGTGGCGATCCCCGACGGATCGACCCGGCGTACCCGTCCGTTCAGCCGATCGGCAAAACAGACCGCACCGCTGCGGTCGACGACCACGCCATACGGCTCGTTCAACTGCGCGCGTGTTGCTGGTCCGCCATCGCCGGAAAAGCCGCGCTCGCCGGTACCCGCGAGCGTGGAGATGATCTGCGTCCGCGCATCGATCCGGCATAGCCGATGGTTGAACGTGTCGGAAAAAACCAGGTTCCCGTCTGCATCGAACGCAATGTCGAACGGATTGTCGAGCTGCGCGGCAACTGCCGGCCCACCGTCGCCGGAGCAGCCGCGGACGCCCGAACCGGCGACTGTCGAGATGATCCAATCCGTCGCGGTCTTGCTGTCCGACATGGTCTCGGCGCCTCCCTTCGGGCCAGCGAAGGTTGTCGGGCGCTGCATGTCAAGCGTAGGATCGAAGAAATACCACGGGGCAGGAGGAACGAACGGCATGGATACCCAGACCGAGGTCTCTCGCGATCGCAGCGATGCGGCGGCGCTCTACGAGAAGCTGGAGGACCGCTGCCTGATGCGGGACCAGGTCGGCGCCAGCGAGGTCTATTACGACCTGGTGCGTGCGGGCCGGCCGCTGGCCGAGATCGTCGCCGAGGGGGTCCGGATCCACGCGCCCTACACCCACGTGCCCTACCACGAGCGGATGGACGACGGCTACCCGAACTTCGTCAACAACGACCACTGCCTGCTGAGCGCGCGGGCCACGATCAACCTGTCGAAGATGCTGCCGCCACATCTGGCGATGCTGCCGATGGCACAGACCATCTGGTACATTCCAAGCGGACTGGATATTTGGAATCAGAAGATCAACAAGGCGCCGGGACACTATACGCGCATGCGCGGCAACCTTGGTGCGGTGGAGGCGCCGCCCGCGCCGGTGGTGTTCTGGGCGGACCAGGAGCCGCTGCGCCAGGCCGGGCCGCTGAAGGACCGGCTGAACGAATGGATGACGCTGGTGCATCGCGGCCAGGTGATCGACGCGTACCGCGTGTTCCTCGGGCTGATGGAGGATACCGCAGAGCGCAAGGAGGTGCTGGCCGAGATGTGCTTCGCCGGGCTGATCGACGTGCAGGACCGGCTGCTGTGGAACCGCTCCTTCACCACCGGCCACAAGGCCTATCGTGCGCGTGCCACGGTGGAGATCGGCAGCGCCATCGGCTGGGAGAACGCGCATAACGTGATCTATGCCGGCGCGCTGGATATCGCGGTCGGGCCGCGGTGGTATTCCACCTACGAAATGGCCTGCAACTGGGTGAAGATGACGATCGAGGGCGAATCCCTGCACGCCGTGCCCTATAGCGGCGTCAGCGAGGCGGAACTCGCGATGCTGCGCAACAAGGAGCCGGTCAACCAGCAGGAGGCGGCGGAACTCACCCACGCCGTGCTGCGGGAAGGCGAGACGGCGCCACTGGAAGTCATCACGAAGTTGCTCAAGGCGGGCCGCGATCCACGGCGCATCCTGGACGTGCTGCAGCTCGCGGTGGCGCAGGTGGTGCTGGAAACGCACGCGCCGGAAAACTTCAACATGCCGCACCACTGTTACGAGTACCAGAACACGCTGGCCTGGTTCTACGACAATTTCGACCATCCGCGGCGGCTGCGGCTGCTGTTCGTTGCCGCCGCCTTCGTCAACCGGGTTGCGGCCCATCAGCTGGCCCTCGGGGAGGCGCGGCCGGTGGCGATCCAGGTGCCGGCCGGAGCAAGCGCGCTGAGTGCGGCACAGTTGCTCGACCGGGTGGAGGCATCGATCTGTGCGCTGGACGGTGCGGCGTGCGTGGCCTGGACACAGGCCTACTGCGACAACGTTGCGGACCGCACGCCACTGGTACAGCGCATCGCGCTGGCGGCGAGCAAGCTGGGCAACGATCCGCACAACCAGGAAATCGCCCAGTGCATGCTGATGGATTTCGGCACCAACCAGCAGCCCGACCGCGACAAGTTGCTGCTGTCGGCGGCCTACCACACGGCGATGCACCGGAAATACGGCGACCCGCTGGAGCCGGCGCGCCGCTTCGGGAAAGCGATGGCGCTGGCGGAGTTGGCGTAGGGGCCGGCAGTCACTTCTCCCTCTGCCCTTTGAGGGAGGGGGGTGGGGTGAGGGGGCCAACGGGTACCGCCGGCGGTGGTGTACACACCCCTCACCCCAACCCTCTCCCGCAAGGGGAGAGGGAGAAGCGACATTCCCGCCTGGGACTGGTCGTCCCCGGCGTCAATCGCCGCCGATCCACCAGCAAGAAAAGTTACCGGAGGAACGACCATGACCTTCACCATCCGCCCGATCGATCCGGTCTCCCGCCCGCTCTTCGGCGGCGAGGTGTCCGGCATCGACATCACCCGCCCGCTCTCCGCCGATGAAGCCAAGGCCATCGCGCGCGGCATGGACCAGTTCGGCGTGCTGGTCTTTCACGACCAGCACTTCGACGACGAAACCCAACTCGCCTTCAGCCGCAATTTCGGCACGCTCGAGGAAGCCTCGGGCGACCTGAACTGGGGCAAGGCCCGCCGGCTGGAATCGCCGCTGGTCAACGACATCTCCAACCTCGACAACGACAACCAGGTGATGGCGCGCGACGACCGCAAGCGGCTGTTCAGCCTGGGCAACCGGCTGTGGCACTCGGACAGTTCGTTCAAGGCGGTGCCGGCGAAGTATTCGCTGCTGTCGGGCCGCCGCATACCGGGTGCCGGCGGCAACACCGAATTCGCCGACATGCGTGCCGCGTACGATGCGCTCGATGACGAAACGAAAGCCGAGTGCGAACCGCTCATCTGCGAGCACAGCCAGCTTTATTCCCGCGCCCTGCTCGGTTTTGCCGATTTCACCGACGACGACCGCCGCCGTTTCGCTCCGGTGCAGCAGCGGCTGGTGCGCCGGCATCCCTCGACCGGGCGCAAATCGCTGTACCTGGCGTCGCATGCCGGCGCGATCGTCGGCTGGCCGGTGCCCGAGGCGCGCGCCTTCCTGCGCGACCTGAACGAACATGCGACGCAGCGCAAATTCGTCTGCGCGCACGAATGGAAGCAGTGGGACCTGGTGATGTGGGACAACCGCGCCACCATGCACCGCGCGCGCCCGTTCAACGCCGCCGAGGTGCGCGACATGCATCGCACCACCGTGGCGTGCGAGCGCTCGACGATGGCGGAGGCAGCCTAGAGCCGTTTCACGGTGACTGGAAATTGCGCCCCCCACCGTCATGGCCGGGCTTGTTCCGGCCATCTGTCGCGGCACCGGTGCTGGTACAGTTGGCCGGGACAAGCCCGGCCATGACGATCTCCGACAGCGGCGGCCGCTGTGACAAAGGCGGGTTTCCAGTCAGCCGGAACCTGCTCTAGTCCCCGGAAGCGCCGGATCGCGAAACATGGCTCGCTGGCGATCTCAGCCGGAGCCGCCAGCGCCCGTTCCCGCGCATGACGCAACCAGCGGCGTTACCGAACGGCTACGTAATATTTCTGCCATGTCAATTTAATACAGCAGAAATAGCAACGGATTGCAGCAGGTTCATATTGCGGCCCGTTCGAACAAGGCCACTCCGGTCGTTTAATCTAACAGGAATATCGCTGGTATGATACATGGAAAATGGAGCAAGCGAGACTTGCTCCGGGCGACCGCACTTGCCTCCGCGGGCGTGTTGCTGTCGTTGCCGGCCCTCGCCGCGGCGACGAACACCACGGCCGCGGACGTCAACCTCCTGAACTTGCTGTCACCCTTCCTGAGCCTGAACGGGACCACGACCGGCCAGCAGACCCTGACGACCAATCTCAGCCAGGCGTTGGCCACCAACGCCCTGGCGGCGTCGAGCCCGACAATCGAGGCAACCTCCATCAGCGACAAGACCATCTTCGGTGGCAGCAGCACGTCCATCACGCTGCCAAACAACAGCACCGTTTCGTACGGGCCGGGTGCGAACCTCGCGGGCGGGCTGCCGGTGCAGGCCGTGCAGTCGGCGGGCGGCATTGCGCCCTATCAGCAATATGGCGGCCTCGGCTCCTTGGGCGGCGCTTACCAGGCAGCGGTGAGCCCGTCGGGCGCCACCGCCCCGGCCGTGGTGAGCCTGCTGAATGCGGCCTATACGTTCAACAGCACCGACCTGGGCGTGGCGAAATTCTATTTCGCCAACGGCACCAATAACGGCACGACCGCGGCGGTGGCACCCAGCGGTTACACCCTGCCGACCGCGAACGGCCTGCCGAACGCGACCAACAGCGTCTACGACCTGGCATACGGCGTGATCAATACCGGGAGCAATCAGGACATCTACGGCGATTCGCGCCCGGTGCAGGTCGCCCCGACCGGCGTCAACGGCTACGATCCGACCGCGCTGTCCGGGCTTGCGACGAACCCATCCTTTCCCAGCGGCCACACCACCTACGCGTACACCGACTCGATCCTGATCGGCATGCTGACGCCGCAGCTCTACCAGTCGATGCTGCTGCGCGCGTCCGAATACGGCAACAGCCGAATCTCGCTGGGGGTCCACTATCCTCTTGATATTATTGGCAGCCGAGCGCTGGCGGCGTACGATCTGGCGAATTTGCTGAACGGTAACAGCGGGTATACGACGACGAACGCCGTGGGCAGCACGACATCGCTCAATCTGGCGTCGATGTTCGCCGCAGCGCAGCCGCAGTTGACCGCCGCGCTTGGCGGCACGTCGGCGATCACGGCGGCGGCGGCAAACAATCCCTATAATGCTTACTCCCAGGCCACCTACAGCGCGCAGGGCAGCACAAACGCGGCCATCTACGCCTACCGGCTGACCTACGGGCTGCCGACGCTGTCGCTCACCGCAGCGCCGCGGGAACAGGCCCCGGCCGGCGGGCCGGACGCCTCCATCCTGCTGGCCCCCATCTATGGCGGCAGCACCGCCGCGGCACAGACACTGGCGCCCACCGGCGGCCTGTACGGCAACCTGGCGACGGGAACGATCAACCAGATCATCGTCAACACCGAGACCAACGCGCTGGCCGCCTTCTACGGCACGTCGCTCAGCTACTGGACGCGCATAAATCTGTATGACGCCATCGGCTACTTCCAGGGCGTGACCGGGACGATCTCCCTGGCCTCCTCCGACCAGGTGCTGACGAACGTCACGGTCGCGAACACGGGTGTCCTGAGCGGCACCGGCACGATCGGCACGCCCGCGGCCCACAACAGCGTCGAAATCCAGTCCGGCGGCACCCTGTATCCTGGCGTGCGCGGCGAAACCACGGGCGGCAAGCTGACCGTCAACGGTCCCGTCACGTTCGACGCCGGCTCCACGTTCTCCGCCACCGGCTATCTGACGAACGGCGCGACCTCGACCGACAGCCTTGCCGTCAACGGCAACCTGACGATCGGATCGTCCACGGCGCTCAGCCTGAACGGCACCTACCTGCCGGGTGTGAAGTACAGCGTGATCACCGTGAATGGCGGCACGATCGCGGGCAGCTTCGCCTCCGCCGCGATCGCGCCGGGCACCGGCCTGGGCAGCTTCCTGACGGTCACGCCGCAATACGCCGCCGATCCGTCGGTGTTCTTCGTGCCGCAGTCGCACTTTGTGGCCGCAGCGACAACGCCGAACCAGGCAGCGGTGGCGGCCGCCATCGATGCGAGCGGCAACAGCGGCAGCTACGGTGCCAACGGCACGACGCTGCTGACCCAGTTGGTCGGCAACACGTCGGCAGCCGCGGCACCGGCCGCGTTCGACGCGCTGTCGGGCGAGGGGCTGGCAGCGCAGCAGGCCGCCACGCTGGAAGCGGGCAACCTGTTCGCCGACGCGATCATGAGCCAGATGACGCAGCCGGCGGATGGCGCCGCGCTGCAGGCCGGCAGCCACCGCGCCTGGGCCAGCGGGTTCGGCCAGCACGACACCTGGGACGGTGACAGCGGGACCGGCTCCGCCAAGGCGACGGGTACGAACGCGGGCTTCGCCGCCGGCATCGACTTCCAGATCACCCCGCAGTTCCTGGCCGGCTTTGCCGCCGGCTACTCGAACTCCGACTTCTCGGCGCGGGACACGACGGGTCAAAGCGACGGCGCCCATTTCGGCCTGTATGGCAAGGGCACGTTCGGCGATGCCTACCTGGCCGCGACGATGGATTACACCCACTTCGACAACACCACGGACCGCGCGGTCGCGTTCAGCGGTGTGAATGAATCGGAGAAGGGCACGTTCGGCAGCGACGAATGGCTGGGCCGTATCGAGGGCGGCTATCAGTTCCGCTTCGGTTCGGTCAACGCCACGCCGTTCGTAGGCTTCCAGGCGGCGTCGCTCGGCAATGGCGGCTTCCAGGAAAGCAACAATGGCGGCACGGGGATCTACGGATTGCAGGTTTCCAGCCACGATGCTGCGTCGCAGAAAACCTTCCTGGGCGCGCAGGTGGATACCGCGATCACGTTCGGCAACGGCATGACGCTGAAGCCGTTCGCCCGGCTGGACTGGGAGCATGAGTTCACGACCGACCGGACCATTTCCGCTTCGCTGCTGTCGTTGCCGGGGTCGTTTACGGTCAACGGGCCGCAAGCGGGGTCGGATGTGGGGCGCCTGAACGCCGGCGTGAAGGCTTCGGTGGGTGCAAACGTCGTGATCTATGCGGCGTTCGACGGGGCGGTATCGGATCGCGGCAACAGCTACGCCGGGACGGGCGGCCTGAAGATCGTCTGGTAATATCAACGGCCTTTGCCACTGACCATCTCCCCGTCATGGCCGGCCACCGTGCCGGCCATGACGGCGGGGGGCGTTTCCAGTCACCGTGAGACCGCTCTAGGCGCCGTCTTCGCCCATCAGCCGCCGCCCGTAACGCCAGCTCCACGCCGTCAGCACGCCGAAGAACACCCAGAACAGCACTTCGTTCAGCGGCATCACCACGGCGACCGGCAGCAGCGCGATCAGCACCAGGCTCAGCGCGGCCTCGACCAGCAGGGCCGCGCCCCAGATCGCGGTCAGCCGGCGCATCAGCCGGCGATAGAGCGGATCGGCGTCCCACTCCGCCTCGACCTCCTGCCGCGTCGCCGCATCCTGGCCGGCATTGGCGAGGTGGAATACCAACGGCCGGCGCGCGGCCAGCGAGCCCAGGAACACCAGCGCGATCAGCGTGGTCATCAGCGCGCCGCGGGCCAGGGCGAGGAACGGGCTGGTGAACCACAGCGCGGAGGCGACCGAGGCCGCAGTTGCCGTCAGCACGATGATGCCGATGGCCTGCACGCGGCGCTCCCGGATCGCGCCGAACAGGATGGCGCCGGTCGGAAAGACTGCGCCGGCAACCAGGGCAGGGACGGTCGCGACGCCCCAGGCGGTCAGGCCAAGGTACGTCGCGTACGGCAGGACCGCGTTCACGCCGATGTCGCGGATCAGGACGCGCCGATCGGGGCCCTGCGGTGCGGCGGCTTCCCCGCCTTGCGGAGCGGGACCTTCCGAACCCGGTGGGGCGGCGGCCCCCGGCGTGGCGGTCATGCGGATCGTCCCTCGATCGTGTCGGATGCGAGAGATCTGCCCATTCGCCGGCGCGCAGGCAACCACCGCGTGCCGGGTTGCAGGGCCGGCCGGCTGGTCGCTTCTGCTTTGTCGGCCCGGGCCTGTCCCGGCCACGACGCGCGGGGACGCTGGGCCGCCCGCACGGCGGCCCTCACGTCCTCACTCGGCGGCGGGGCTAAGCTCCACCGCCTGGTAGGGCAGGCGCTTGATCTTGGCCATGTTCAGGCCCTCGATCCGCAGCAGCCGTGTGGCCGCCTTCCGCTCGGGGGAGTGCAGCACGCCGATGTCGTAGAGATACGCATCGCCCGGCCGCATCACGTAATCGCGGATGCGTTTGGCCTTGCCGGGCGTGCTCTCGGTCGGGCGGGCGAGGCATTCCCAATCGGTCATGATCGTCTCGCCGGCGGCCTGGCCGTAGATCGCCCAGGACGGACCGTGGTCGTGCGGGTTGCTGCCCTTGGCCCCGGTGTAGCCGTGGGCGAGGATGGCGAATCCCATGTCCGGATCCTCATACAGCACGTGGCGTTCGGGCGTGCCCTCGGGGATGTACTGCGCGACGAAATCCGGTTCGGCCAGCACCTGCGCCACCAGGCTGCGCACTTTCTCGCGCCCGGCAGTACCGGGGTTCAGCATGATCGCGTCGCGGCATTGTGCCGCGAACTGCTCGATGGTGGTCATGGCAGCATTCTCCTCCTGGGGCTCACGTCAGCGACGATAGGGGAAGCAGGCGGCGCGTTCCAGCGTCAGGCCGTAATGCTGGCCGAGCGTGCGGATCGCGTCGCCGTGATCCGGGTAAGGGTCGGTGTTGCCGGGGCCGACGATGATGCAGGTCCCGCCGCCACGCCCGCGCACGGGCAACATGGCAGTCACCAGCGCCTCCCCGTCCTGGTTGCGCAGTGTCAGGAACAGCGGCATTTCGCGCTGGATATGGGCTTCCTTGCCGATCTCCTGCTCGATGAATGCGGTCGAGAGCGGGCGGAAGCTTTCCGCGGCCTTCTCGCGCTCCCGCCGATAATGCTTTTCCACCGCGTGGCGCATTTCCGCTGATTCTGCCATCGCTTCTGCTTCCGACACGAGGCGGAACCAGGTCCTATCGTTGGGGGCGTCGCAGACATACTCCATGTGCGAACTCCATTTACCCTGGACTGGGTGGCGTCTTGGCACTGGGTCGCGTCTTGGTCCGGACGGGAGCTTAGGATGATGCCCTGCCTCAGGCAAACGCTGCGGGCATGCGGGATCGCCGACGTGCAGATTGTCGCAGCAGCGCTCGACGGGATTGGCACGCCGGACGTGGCACGGGGAACGATGCGGGGAACGCCGACAGCGACTGTGGCAGCTACCGCGGCCTGGCCGGCGCCTCCAGCCCGACGCCGCGCAGGTGGCTGAACAGATCTGCGAGCTTCGCCCGGTCCGCATCGGGCAATGGCGGCTGCAGGATCGAGGCGATGTTGCTCCGCAGATGCGCGGCATCGCCCGTCCCGAACAGCACCACATCCACGCCCGGCTCGTGGCGCGCATAGCGGTACGCCGCATCGGTCAGGCTGCTGGCGCGCGCAGGTTGCAGCAGGAATTCGAGCGGCGAGTCGGTCTCGCCCAGCCACGCGGGCACCTTCCCCTCGGCAGCCAGCGCCTGCATCGTGGCGGCAAGCTGCGCCGGGCGCGCAAAAATCCCGCGCACCACGAACATCAGCAGCGTGCCGATGCGCTGCGCCTGGGTGAATGGAAACACCTGGGTGCGCGCGACCTGGTCCATCAGGTGGAACGCCACCATCGCGGTGTCCCAGACGTCGTCCTGCGCCGCGCGGTTCAGCATCACCTGCTCGACATCGTTGGGCGCCGTCTCGGTGATGCCGAGGAAGCGGAACTTGCCAGCCTCGCGGGCCCGCAGCAAAGCGGGGACGATCGCCTCGCGCACATGATCGTAGGCCGCCGGCGGCACGGCGTGGACCTGGAACACATCCACGTAGTCAACACCCAGGCGCTGCAGCGAGGCATCGAGGCTGGCAAGCACCGCCTCGGCCGTGAACGCCGGCGCCTCGGGCGGCTTGGACGCCTTGGTGCACAGCACGACGCTGTCGCGGGGCACGCCGCGCAACGCCTTGCCGACCACGGCCTCGGTGCCGTAGACCGCCGCGGTGTCGATCAGGGTGACCCCGAGGTCCAGCGCCTGGCGGACGATGCCGACCGCTTCGTCCTCCGTCCGGCCGGTGGACAGGCCCAGCCGGCTGAACCCACCGCAGCCGAGGCCGGCGACACTGACCCGCAACCCGGTGCGCCCGAGGGTGGTGTATTGCATGGCTCATCCCCGTCTTTCCTGCTCCCCCAGCGTAAGCCCGATCCGGCGCACCGCGCCATGACCGGTGCCAGGACCATGCGTGCCGGGCGAGGCGGCTTCGACCTGCAGGGCCACCGTGGCGCCCGCGGGCTGTTCCCGGAAAACACGCTGGAGGGCTTCCGCGCGGCGCTGGCCATCGGGGTCGACACGTTCGAACTGGATGTCGGGCTGACCGCGGACGGCGTGGCGGTGGTGCACCACGATCCGGCGCTCAACCCCGATGTGGCGCGCGGGCCGGACGGTGCCTGGCTGACACCGCCGACGCCGCTTCTGCACGACCTGACCCTCGCGGCGCTGCTGCAATACGACGTGGGCCGCCTGCGCCCCGGCTCCGCCTACGCCGCGCGCAACCCGGAGCAGCAGCCGCATGACGGCGCGCGCATCCCGCGCCTGGACGCGGTGCTGCGCATCGATCCCGCCGTGCGCTTCAACCTGGAGATGAAGTCCGACCCGGCGCATGCGGGGCGCACGGTCGACGCGGCCACGCTGGCCGATGCGGTGATGGCGGAGGTCGATGCCGCCGGCATCCTGTCGCGCGTGACGGTGGAATCGTTCGACTGGCGCGGCCCGCGCCATCTGCGGCGCACGCGTCCGGCGGTTCGCCTCGCCTGGCTCACCACGGCCGAGACGGTGCGCGACGCAGCGCTCTGGTGGGGCGGCCCGCATCCGAGCGATTTCGGCGGCTCCGTCGCGCGCGCCGTGGCGGCGGAAGGGGGGCCGATCTGGGCCCCCGATCAGGCCGACCTGACCGAGGCCATGGTGCAGGAAGCCCACGACCTCGGCCTGCTCGTCCTGCCCTGGACGGTGAACCAGCCGGAGCGGATGCGCCAGCTGATCGCCTGGGGCGTCGACGGGCTGATCACCGACCGTCCCGACCTGGCGCGTGGCGTCATGCGCGAGGTCGGGCTGCCGTTGCCGCCCGCCCGGCCCTGCTGAACGCGGGCGGCCCGCGCCCGCCGGCCTGACGCCGCGCCATCACACCGAACTGAGGAAGTTCGCATCCGCGGTGGCCCGCGAGACCAGCGCCTGCAAGGCCGGATTCTTGTCGCTATCGAAGGCGGTCAGCGCCTCCATCGGCACGAAGAACTCATGGGCGTGCGGCAGCTGGTTTTCCGAGAAGCCCTGGTAGTGCTGGCGGCGCAGTCCGTACAACACCCGCATGTCGCGCACCGGGACGACGAAGCCCAGCGTCGGTTCCTGCAGGATCACGCCGGTGGCCTTCCAGCGGGGCGTCGGATCGTCCCGCGTGATCGGCGCCAGCAGCCACAACAACGGGCACACGGCCAGCGTCGACTGTGTGCTCGGGGCAAAGCGGGAGCGCTTGTCGAGCAGGTTCTGCATCGAGGCACAGGCCTCGATCGCAAAGATATCCACATAAGGCTCCACCGGTGTCCCACCGAAATTGAGCCACAGGCCGTCCGGCAGGGTGCGAAGCCGCGTGCTGCCAGGCAACTTGAGGAAAGGGTGCGTGTACTCTGAATCTGTTCCAGGACGCGCCCGCAACCAGGCATCATGGCCACGCCGGGAGGGTTTAAGCCCCGGTGGGCATTGCGGCCAGCGCTTCAGCCGATCCTTCACCAGCGAGTCGATTGAAGTGTTCGGATACATTGTGACTTTTTCCCCAAACCGGTCCGCCGAATGCAACCTACAGATGTAGGAATAGCCAAATCTATGCACGTATGGAAGGTATAAATTATCAAAACGTGACCTGGAGGTGAATATCAAAACAGGACTACACGTAGAATGCGACGCTATTCCATGTTTGTTCCAATATCCCGCCTGTGGGGACTGCATGGATCCGCGCTCCGTAGCGCCAACCACTCCAAATGATTCTGCGAGTCTTTCGAATCCCTTGGCGATCGTTTCTGAAGTTATTTATCAACAACCTGTGGATAATTTTGTCCACAGGATATGGACAGAATCAGAATTTCACCTGGCGAAATTATCTCGGCCAGCGGCCACCGGCCCGGCCCGGCAGATACGAAAAAGGCCAGGGACCGAAGCCCCTGGCCTTGTCTCGCGCCGCCGCCGCCGCGCAGCGGGAGGATCAGCGCCCGGCGGGCGGCACGTAATCGCGCTGCGGTGCGCCGGTGTAGATCTGCCGCGGCCGGCCGATGCGCTGCTGCGGGTCCTCCATCAGCTCCTTCCACTGGCTCACCCAGCCCACGGTGCGCGACACCGCGAACAGCGCGGTGAACATCGAGGTCGGGAAGCCCATCGCCTTCAGGATGATGCCCGAATAGAAATCGACGTTCGGGTAGAGCTTGCGCTCGATGAAATACGGATCCTCGAGCGCGATCTTCTCCAGTTCCATCGCCAGGTCGAGCAGCGGGTCGCCGTTGATCCCCAACTCTTCCAGCACGTCGTGGCAGGCCTTCTGGATGATCTTCGCGCGCGGGTCGTAGTTCTTGTAGACCCGGTGGCCGAAGCCCATCAGCTTGGCGTGGTTGTTCTTGTCCTTCACCTCGGACAGGAACGCCTTGATGTTCCTGGTGTGGCCGATCTCGGCCAGCATCTTCAGCACCGCTTCGTTGGCACCGCCATGCGCGGGCCCCCACAGGCTGGCGATGCCGGCCGCGATACAGGCGAACGGGTTGGCCCCGGTCGACCCGGCGAGGCGCACCGTGCTGGTCGAGGCGTTCTGCTCATGATCCGCATGCAGGATCATGATCAGGTCCATCGCCTTCGACAGGACCGGATTGACCTTGTATTCCTCGGTCGGCACCGCGTGGAACATGTAGAGGAAGTTTTCGGCGTAGTTGAGGTCGTTGCGCGGATACGCGAACGGCTGGCCACAGGTGTATTTATGCGCCCAGGCGGCGATCGTCGGCACCTTCGCGATCAGCCGGAAGGCGCTGATCCGGCGGCTTTCCGGGTCATTCACGTCCAGGCTGTCGTGGTAGAACGCCGACAGCGCGCCCACCACGCCGCACATCACCGCCATCGGATGCGCGTCGCGGCGGAAGCCATTGTAGAAGCTGCGGATCTGCTCGTGCAGCATGTTGTGCCGCATGACCCCGCGCTCGAACTCCTCGCTTTCCTTGGCGTTCGGCAGCTCGCCGTTCAGCAGCAGGTAGCAGACCTCGAGGAAGTTCGAATGCTCCGCCAGTTGCTCGATCGGGTAGCCGCGGTAGAGCAGCACGCCCTTGTCGCCGTCGATGTAGGTGATCTTGCTGTCGCAGGACGCCGTCGCGCCATAGCCTGGGTCGTAGGTAAATACCCCCAGATCGGCATACATCTTCCGGATATCAAAGACATCCGGACCGATGCTGCCCGACAGGAGGGGCAGAGAAGTCGACTTGTTCGAGCCATCGAGCGTGATGGTGACGGACCGTTTGGCGGTGGCGCTCATGCGCGTGTCCTTGCTGTCGTGGGCGGCAAACGCTGCCGCCACGGTACTCCCCAAGATGTGGGCAACCGCGGCGACCGAGGTAGCTCGACGGCAACATTATGGCGCCCCGCTGCATTGCGCAACCTTCGCCCCCGCAGCAATTCCGTGTGCTCGGTCCGGGGCGAGGGCGGCGGGCTAGGAAGCCGGTTCCATGTCCGGGCAGAACTGTGCGGCGAACCAATCGGCGCCGTGGGGGTGCAGGCGGGTCGGCCGGCGTTCCGCATGCACCGGCAGCAACGGGACCGGGCACAACTGGGCCGAGACGCTGCGGGCGGTGGCGAGCGGGGGGAGCGTGGTGGCGGCGTGCACCAGGTCGGGGTGCAGCAGCACCACCCCGCCGGGCTTCAGGTGGAGCGGGGTTGGTTGGATGCCGGCGTCGCGCAATGGTGCGGCGAGCGCGGCGTCGTAGGCCGCCAGCGCCTCGGCCGGGGTCTTGAGGCCGAGACGGAGCGCTTCCGGCAGGTTGGGGAACTGCCCCGCCACGCGGATCGGCGGCAGGCGGTGGCTGCCCGGCCAGACGGTGAGCGCAGTGGCATCCTCCAGCGCGATCCAGACCGAGACGAACCGGCGCGGGACGCCGCAACCGAACAGCACCGAGGCGCGGCGCGGCGGTCCGACCGGCGGGCGCAGGACGCCGCGGCCGGTCGCGAGCAAGGCCCGGTCCTCGAACAGCAGCGGCAGGAATTCGGCGAGCGGGTCGCCCAGGATCAGCGCACGGACCGGGGCGGAGACCATGTGCACGTCGAGCGCGGCGGCCGGGTGGGGCGCGATCTCCGGCTGCCAGCGCACCGGCTGGGGGGAGAGGGCAGGGCAGCAGAACGGCAGGTCGGGGAGGCCGCCGGCGAACAGGCGTTCGATGTCGAGGGCGGCGGGTTCCCATCTGTCGCGCGGCGCCTCCCGGTCGAGGCGGAGGAAGCCGTCCTGCCGCCAGGATCGCAGCATGGCCGCCTGGCGGTCGGTGAGCGTCGCGGTCGCTTCCATGTTGGAGATGCGGTCGGGGGCATCGGGCGCGTCGGTCCACAGGCCGCCGGTCGTCGCGCTGCGCGGGGCGTGAGGGTGCGGCAGGTAGCCCCGGGCGCGGCCATACGCGGCGTAGTGGGCGGCGCATTGGTCGGGGGTGACCGCGGCCTCCCGTTGGAGGTAGGTGCGGCGGTAGAAGTCCGGGTCGAGGTCGTTCGGCTTGAGGCCCTCGGCGCGGCCGATCGTGTCGTAGTGCTGCCAGGCGGTGGCGACTGTGCCGGCCGCTATGGCGTGCTGGACGTGGGGGTAGCGGCGCAGGTAGCCGGTTGCGTCGAACCGGTCACGCTCGCTCAGGGTCGGCAGGTCGCCGCGCATATGCGCTCCTTCGGGACCGGGGGCGGAATGGTGGGGCGGCCGTAGCAGCGGGGTGGGGGAGGGGCAAGCGTTGGGGTGGTGCGGGGTGGGGGCAGGTCCGGTACGGATTCCAGAAGTCAAGAATTATGAACCACTAAATCAGGGGGCAGCGGCTTCCCGGCAAGTCGATAGCTCTGAATTGCAAGCCGCCGATGTGCAGCTTGCCTTCTGTGCCACTGGTGGCCATTCCGGTGTATTTCTGTGCGCTCGCGTAGCAGACCTCGAAACCGCCAGTCGCGCCGCTCGAGGAAAACGAGTGCCACTGGCATGCGCTGCCATTGCTTGTAAGCCAGCA
>JARLIJ010000020.1 GCA_031291795.1 Acetobacteraceae bacterium
GGGCGCCCCCCACCCCCCGGCGGGTGGGGGGGTGCCGGGGGGGGGGGCGCCCCCCCCCGCCGGGGGGCGCCCCGCCCCCCCCCCCCCCCTCCCCGGATGAACACCAACGAGGTGGGTCCAGGGGCCAGGCCCCTGGCGGGGTTTGGGGCGGAGCCCCAACCTTGCCTGCTTCAAGCGATTGACCCGGGCAAGTGCAAATGACCGAGGTCTGGGCCTGCGTCCCGGTGAAGGAATTCACCGGCGCCAAATCGCGCCTGTCCGCCCTGCTGTCTCCGGCGCAGCGCGAAATCCTGGCCCCGACCATGTTGGAGGACGTGCTGGCCGCGCTCGCCGGCGCCAAACGGCTGGCCGGCATCATGGTCAACACGGTCGAGCCGCGCGCCGCCGCGCTGGCCGAACGCTACGGCGCCCGCGTGGTGACCGAGGGCGCTCGCGACGGTCATACCGGCGCGGTCAACGGCATGGGCCGCGTCCTGGCCGCCGAGGGCAACGCCGCCCTGCTGACCCTGCCGGGCGATATCCCGCGCGTGACCGCGGCCGAGGTGGATGCGGTGGTCGCCGCCTGCCTGGATGCTCCGTCCTTCACCATCGTCCCGGCGCATGACGAGCTCGGCTCCAACGCGGTGCTGTGCAACCCGGCCGGCGTGATCCCACTGCGATTCGGCGACGACAGCTATTTCCCGCATCTGACAACGGCGCGCCGGCACGGCATCGAGCCGACCATCCTGCGCCTGCCGGGCATCGGGCTCGACATCGACCATCCGGTTGATCTGCAGGCGTTTTTACGGGCCACGCCGCGAATGGCAACGCGAACGCTGGCGTTGCTGGAGCAAGCAGGCCTCTGAACGTCCCGCCCGCGCCTTACGCCGCCAGTGCGTCGTCGATCTCGTTGGCACGCACCGCCGCCGGCCGGGTGCTGACTCGCTGCCAGTAGCGTTCGAAGCCCGGCCGCTTCTCGAACGTGCCAAAGCGCATGCCGAAGCCGATATGCGACCCGACATAGACATCCGCGGCGGTGAAGCTGTCGCCGGTCAGGAATTCGTTCGCCGAAACGGCCGCCTCCAGCGTGTCCATCGTCTCCTCGTACGAGCCGTAGCCGATCATCCGCTCCCGCCCGGCCGGCACCACGAAGCCAAGCGCCCGGTTGCTCGCCGCCGCCTCCACCGGGCCGGCGGCGAAGAACAACCAGCGGTAATAGGGGCCGCGCCGGCGGTCGCCAGCCGGAGGTGCGAGCCCAGCCTGGGGGAATACATCGGCGAGATAGGCGCAGATGGCGGCACATTCGGTGACCACGGTGGTGCCGTGGATGATCGCAGGTTCTGTCGGAAATTTCCTGGGCGGGCATGCGATCCCCATGGATATGACGGGCTTTATCCCGCCAACGAATAGGATTGCCGAGCCGGACACATTTCGCCTGTCGTCCGCAACTGACCTTTCCGGGTTCTGTCGCAAAGCCCCATCTACAGCGTAGATCGAAACAATTAGACTCAATCAAATAAATGGGATATTTTTTGTAAATCGCAACAAAAACTAACTTTGCGACAGAGCCGGCAATTCATAACGTGCAAAATGAAAAGAGGAACCGCTAAATGGGAAGACTGAAATACTGTCCAGTGCGAAAGACGTGTGCTGTTTGGTGGCCGTGTCGTCCGTTCGGCGCGGTGTCGCGCTTCCCGTGTTGCCAGACCGAGGACCCTGATGACGCACACACAGGAGCATCATAGCCATGAAACCGACTCGCCGGGAAATACTCATCGGAACTGCCACCACTGCCATGCTGGCTGCCATACCCCGGGCGCGGGCGCAGCCGGCAAGGTTGCTAATCGCCACCACCCGCAGCCTGGAGGTCAATGGCAAGGCCGTCACTGCTTTCGCGCTGGTTGGCCCTGACGGTCAGCCGGGCATCACCCTGGCGCCGGGCGAGCGCTTCGCAGTAAGGTTGGAAAATCAGGCAGGCGCGCCAACGATCGTCCATTGGCACGGCCAGCTGCCAGACTGGAAACAGGATGGCTTTCCCTGGCCAGAAACCCCGCTGATCGCGGCAGGTGGCAATCACGATTACGATTACATGCCGATCACCGGTACATACTGGATGCACTCGCACCATGAGTTGCAGGAACAGCAACTCATGACCGCTCCACTGATTGTGCACGATCAGGCAAGTGCCGCCGCCGACGTCCAGGAAGTCGTGATGATGCTGCACGACCTCAGCTTCAAGAGCCCCGACGAGTTGCTTGCCGCACTGACCCACAACAGCGGGCCGATGACCCGCGGTATGAACATGGCCGGCGGAATGAGCATGAGCGGCACGAGCGTGAGCGGCGCCGATCTCAGTGATGTCGACTACGATGCGTATCTGGCCAATGAGCGCACGCTGGCAGACCCGCACGTGGTGCGCGCCGCGGCTGGGCAAAGCATTCGGCTGCGGATCATCAACGGCGCATCATCGACGAACTTCTGGATCGACCTGGGCCAGTTGTCCGGCTCGGCGATCGCCGTGGACGGGCATGCTGTCATGCCGGTTGCCGGCAGCAAATTTCCCATCGCCATGGCGCAACGTCTGGATATCCTGCTTCGCCTGCCAAGCGCTGGCTCCTACCCCGTCCTGGCTCAGGTGGAGGGCAAGACCGACCGCACGGGGATCATTCTCGCGACACCGGGCGCCAAGGTGGGCGGAGTGAGCGCGCAGGCCGCAACCGCAGCCCCGGCAGTGGATTTGTCATTAGAAACAAAGCTATCGGCAGCCAATCCGCTGGCGGCTCGTCCCGTGGATGTCACACTGCCGCTGACGCTGGATGGCAACATGGCCAAATATGTCTGGTCGTTGAACGGCAAGATCTGGCCGAACCCGGACGTGTTGATGATCAAGCATGGCCAACGTGTTGCGATCGACATGGTAAACCACTCGATGATGTCGCACCCGATCCATCTGCACGGCCATGCGTTTCAGGTGCTCGCGATCAACGACAGGAAGGTCCACGGCGCGGTGCGGGATACCGTTCTGGTGCCCACGATGGGCCGTGTGCTGGTCGCCTTCAACGCCGATAATCCCGGCCGATGGGCGCTGCATTGCCACAACCTCTACCATATGGCGACAGGCATGGTGACCGAGGTCAGATATCCCGGAATTGTCTGACGCGCATTGGGCGACTGACCTGCCGCGGGAAGGCTGCGACCGCCGCACAACCTACGTGTATCCAGTCGACTGCCTCGCGGTGGCGAGATGTCCCGATGAGACCATGCAGTCTGGTTCTGTCGCAACCTTGGCCGGCCGATCCGCCTGGTGTACGTTTGCCGGCAACGGTTTGGGCGGGTGAGCAGGTGAATGATCGAGTTCAAGGGCAGTCATTTTGAGCGAGACGTCATCCTGTGGGCGGTCCGTTGGTATGTGGCGTATCCGATCAGTTATCGCCGGCTCGAGGAAATGATGGAGGAGCACGGCGTCGAGGTTGATCACGCCACCCTCAATCGCTGGGTGGTCAAATACGTCCCGCTGTTGGAGCAGGAATTCCGAGTGCGCAAGGAAGCAGTGGGCCCCAGTTGGCGAATGGACGAGACCTATGTGAGGGTCAGGGGTACCTGGAAATACCTGTATCGGGCCGTCGACAAGGCCGGTGCCACGGTGGCTTTCCTGCTCACCGCCAAGCGGGATCGCATGGCCGCGCTGCGGTTCTTGCGCAAGGCAATCAAGTGGAACGGAACGCCTGAGAAGATCACGATCGACAAGAGCGGTGCCAACACAGCGGCGATCGACAGCCACAACGCCGAAACCGAGGCGGGCATCGAGATCCGTCAGATCAAATACCTCAACAACATCGTCGAACAGGATCATCGAGCGATCAAGCGGCTGGTGCGACCGATGTTGGGGTTCAAGTCCTTCCGGTCAGCCGCGGTGACGCTTGCCGGCATCGAACTCATGCACATGATCCAGAAAGGCCAGTTGCGGACGACAGGCGAAATGTGTCCGGCTCGGCAATTCTATTCGTTGGCGGGATAAAGCCCGTCATATCCATGGGGGTCGCATACCCGCCCAGGAAATTTGCGACAGAACCGCGCGGTGAGCCAGCGGCCCCCCTCCGGCCGTACAGACGATGGGACGGTTCAGGCGCAATCATGGCAGTCACGGCCGCTCGTCCGGGGCGCCACCACTCATATTCCAGCGCCCGGGCCGCCCGTGAGCCCCAAGCACCGCCGCGCCCGGTTCCGATGAACGACTGGCTCTATTCGGCCGCCAGCACTTTCCGCGGCGGCGTCTGGATCATCGGCGTCAGCTCGGGCGCGTTGAACGACACCACCTGCCGCTCGTTCGACACCGACCCGTAGGTCGTGGAGCGCTGCACCGGCATCCGCCCGATCGACCGCGCCAGCTCTTCCATCGCCTCGGGCGCGAATTCCTGGCCGTGCAGGGTGCCGGCGGCGCGCGAGATGCTCTCGTTCATCAGCGTCCCGCCCATGTCGTTGGCGCCGGCGTTCAGGCTGAGCGCCATGCCCTCCGGCCCGAGCTTCACCCAGGAAGTCTGGACGTTGGTAATCAGCGGATGCAGCGCCAGGCGCGCCACGGCGTGCATCAGCACCGCCTCCCGCAGGGTCGGGCCTTTGCGCGCCATCCCGCGCAGGTACATCGGCGCTTCCATGTGCACGAACGGCAGCGGCACGAACTCGGTGAAGCCGCCGGTTTCCGCCTGCAGGTCGCGCAGCACCAGCAGGTGGCGCGCCCAGTTCAGCGGCCCCTCGACATGGCCGTACATGATGGTGGAGGTCGTGCGCAGCCCCAATCCATGAGCGGCCCGCACCACGTCCACCCATTGCTGGGTGTTGATCTTGTCCGGGCAGATGATCGCGCGGATCTCGTCGTCCAGGATCTCCGCCGCCGTGCCCGGCAGCGTGCCCAGCCCGGCTTCCTTCAGCCGCGCCAGGAACTCGGTCAGCGACAGCCCCAGCGTGGCCGCGCCCTGGGTGACCTCCAGCGGCGAGAAGGCGTGGATGTGCAGGCCGGGGACCGCCGCCTTGATGGCCTTGCAGATCGCGATATAGGTCTCGCCGGTGTAGTCGGGGTGGATGCCGCCCTGCAGGCAGACCTCGGTGGCGCCGCGCTCCCAGGCTTCCTCGGCGCGGCGGACGATCTCGGCCATGTCCAGGTCGTAGGGCGTGCCGCGCAGTGCCTCGTGCGTCTTACCCTTTGAAAACGCGCAGAATGTGCAACGGTAGTAGCAGATATTGGTGTAGTTGATGTTGCGCGTGACGACGTAGCGGACCACGTCGCCGCTGACCGCGCGGCGCAGTTCGTCGGCCACCGTCACCACCCGCTGGTAGTCGACGTCGCGCGCGGCGAACAGGCGGACGATCTCGGCCTCATTCAGGCGCTTGCCCGCCATGGTCTTGGTGAGCGCGGCTTCCACGTCGGGATCGACGCGGTCCAGCAGCACGGGGCGCGGCGTCACGTCCATCGTCAGTCCGGGGGCCCAGGCATCGTCGCGCGCCCAGCCTTCCGCATCCGCCGACTGGCGCACCCGCGTCGCCACCTTCGGATGCAGCCAGCGCTCCGGATCGTTGGCATAGGCCGGATACACCGGCAGGCGCGGCACCAGGATCTTGCCCATCTCCGCCGTCCGGCGCGCCAACACGTCCAGATGCGGCCAGGGCGCCTCGGGGTTCACGTGGTCCGGCGTCACCGGCGACACCCCACCCCAGTCGTCGATCCCGGCGCCGATCAGCTTCTGATAGACCCCCGGCGACAGGTTGGGCGGTGCCTGGACATGCACGTCCTCCGGCAGGATCAGCCGCGCCGCCGCGATCGTCCACAGCAGGTCGTCGAGATCCGGCTCCTCCGCATCCGCCAGCCTGGTGTCCGGCTTGGCGCGGAAGTTCTGCACGATGACTTCCTGGATGTGCCCGTATTGTTCGTGCACCTCCCGGATCGCGTGCAGCGCGTCCAGCCGCTCGGCGCGCGTCTCGCCGATACCGATCAGGATGCCCGTGGTGAACGGCACCGCCAGTTCCCCGGCCAGCCGCAGCGTCTCCAGCCGCACCGCCGGGTCCTTGTCGGGGGAGCCGTAATGCACCCCGCCCGGCTCGCACAGGCGCTGGGAAGTCGACTCCAGCATGATCCCCTGGCTGCCCGAAACCTCCCGCAGCGCCGCGATTTCGTCGCGCGACATGATGCCAGGATTCACGTGCGGGATCAGCGTCGTCTCCTTCAGCACCAGCGCGCACATCTCACGCAGGTAGCTGATGGTGGTCGCATGCCCCAGCGCGGCCAGCGCATCCCGCGCAGCCTGGAAGCGAAGCTCCGGCTTGTCGCCCAGGGTGAACAGCGCCTCGGTGCAACCGGCTGCCTCACCGGCGCGGGCGATCGCCAGGACCTCGTCGGCCGACAGATAGGCGGCGTGGCCGGCCCGGGGAACCTCCTTGAACGTGCAGTAGTGGCACACGTCCCGGCACAGTTTTGTCAGCGGGATGAACACCTTGCGGGAATAGGACACCAGCCGGCCGGACCGCGCGTCGCGTTGTTCGGCCGCCGCCGCCATCAGGTCGGCGAGCGAAGCATCCAACAGCCAGTCTGTGTGGGGCGTCATGATTTGCGTACCACGTCCTCGGCAAAGCGTTGCTGCGTCTCGAGCGTCTGCTCGATGGTCGGGCGCTGAAGGTAGACGATCAGATGGTTAACGCCCACCGCCTGGAAAGAGGCCGCGTCCTCCAGCATCGCATCGGCGCTGCCGGTGAACATCTCCCGCCCGCCATCGGGATGCGCGCGCTCCGTCCAGCTTGGCGGCATGAACCAGACATAGGCGATGTCGATCGCGGCCGGGTCGCGGCCCTGCTTTTCCGCCGCGCGATGCAGCCGCTCGATCCCGGCCTTCAGCTTGGCGGGCGTGTTCAGCAGGATCTGCGCGTTGTTCGACACCGGATACCAGGCGTCGCCGTGTTGCGCGGTCCGCCGCAGGGCGGGCGCGCTCTCGCCGCCCACCCAGATCGGCGGGTGCGGCTTGGTCAATGGCTTCGGCTCGAACACCACATTGTCGAACTGGGCGTATTTGCCCTGCATCTCCGGCCTTTCCTGCGTCCATAGCGTCTTCCAGGCCTGCAAATACTCATCCGTGACAGCGCCCCGCGCCTCGAAGGGAGGCGCACCCAGCGGCGGATATTCCTCCTTCATCCAGCCCGCGCCAACACCGGCGATCACGCGCCCGCCAGACAGCACGTCGGCCGTCGTGATCAGCTTCGCCGTCAGCACCGGCGGGCGGTA
>JARLIJ010000138.1 GCA_031291795.1 Acetobacteraceae bacterium
CCCGACCTGGGCGCTCTGCCCCCTCGACCCTCGCATGGGACACAGTCCCTGGACCCTTTTCTTTGGTTTTCTTCGGGGTAGTGGGGGCAAGTCGGACCCACCAAGGCCCGAGTAGCCCCCTCTCCCCGGATGAACACCAACGAAATGGGTCCAGGGACTGTGTCCCTGGCGAGGGTCCAGGGAGCAGAGCGCCCTGGTCGGGGTCCGGGGCGGAAGCCCCGGCCTGTCTCGCTCCAGCCGGTCAGCCCAGCTCGATCATCACCGGCACATGGTCGGAGGGCTGCGGCTGGGCGCGTTCCTCGCGGTCGGGGGCCGCCGCCACCAGCCGTTCGGCGAGTGTCGGCGACAGCAGCGCATGGTCGATGCGCAGGCCGAGGTCGCGCTGCCAGGCACCGGCTTGATAGTCCCAGAACGTATATTGCGTGCCGTGCGGATGCACCGCGCGCACCGCGTCGGTCAGCCCGCTCCACAGCAGGCGGCGGAACCGCGCGCGGCTTTCCGGGTGCAGCAGCGCGTCGCCGGGGGAGAGCGCGCCGGGGGCGTAGTCCTCATCGGTGGGGCAGACATTGTAGTCGCCGGCGATGACCAGGGGGGTGTCCACGGCCAGCAGCGCCTCGGCGCGCTCTGCCAGGCGGTCCATCCAGGCGAGCTTGTAGGCGAAGCCCGCCTCGCCGCCGGAGTTGCCGTTGGGCAGGTAGATGCCGGCGATCACCACGCCCTCGGCCTCGATCTCGATATAGCGGGCCTGAGCGTCGCCCTCGGGCAGGCCGGGCAGCGCGCGTTCCCGGACGGTGAACGGGATGCGGGCGAGCACGGCGACGCCGTTGTAGGATTTCTGGCCGACCGCTTCCGCCGTGTAGCCCAGGCCGTGGAACGGCAGGGCGGGGAAGGTCGCGGTCTCGCTCTTGATCTCCTGCAGCAGCAGGATGTCGGGCAGGCAGGCTTCCAGCCAGCGGCGGACATGGGCCTCCCGCTGGCGGATGGAATTGACGTTCCAGGTGGCGATCTTCATGCGCGCGAGGGTGCCCAGCGGACGGGTTGCCGGCAAGGGTGGGGTGCGCGCAGAGTGCGCGCGAATCAGGAAGGGACGGAGGCAATGGCGATCGAGCTTCACACCTGGAACACGCCGAACGGGCGCAAGATCAGCGTGGCGCTGGAGGAGATGGGGCTACCTTATACTGTCCACCCGGTGAACATCTCGAAGAACGAGCAGTTCGCCCCGGCCTTCCTGAAGATCAGCCCGAACAACCGGATCCCGGCGATCATCGATCCGGACGGGCCCGGCGGGCAGCCGATCAGCGTGTTCGAGTCGGGGGCGATCCTGATCTACCTGGGGATCAAGACCGGCAAGTTCTATCCGGCGGACCTGCGCGGGCAGGTGCCGGTGCTGGAGTGGCTGATGTGGCAGATGGGCGGGTTCGGCCCGATGCCCGGCCAGGTGCACCATTTCCTGCAGGTCGAGAACGAGCAGGACCGGCGCTACGGGCTGGAGCGCTACGCGAAGGAGACGAAGCGGCTGTACGGCGTGCTGGATCGCCGGCTGGCCGGGCGGGATTTCGTGGCCGATGCGGTCTCGATCGCGGATTTTGCGATCCTGGGCTGGGCGTGGCGGCATGAGCGGCATCAGGTGGACCTGGCCGAGTTCCCGAACGTGCAGCGCTGGTACACGACGATGATGGCGCGGCCGGCGACGCAGAAGGGGTTCGCGGTGGCGCTGAGCTGACCGCGCGCGTTGGTGTTTGACGATGGGCCGGCGATTGCCTAGAAGCATTCGGGCAAACGCCGTGTCCGGGTCCGCCCGGGTATGACCCTCCCGGCGGAGGGGTGGCCGAGTGGCTGAAGGCGGCGGTTTGCTAAACCGTTGTACGCTGTCAAGGCGTACCGTGAGTTCGAATCTCATCCCCTCCGCCAATCTACGCTACAGTATTCGGCACTGTCCGAACCCTGCGTCGTTTCCGAGGCAAAAGCCGACACGAAACGTCCGATCTCCGACCTCGGCCCGAAACGCCCGAAGGGAGATTGGGGCGGTGTCCGGTATCCGATCATCGCCCGTAAGCTCGCGAATGCGTGCGCCGTTGATTGCCGCGACCGGCGGAAGGACATGCAAATCTATCATGCCCCGGAAGCTATCCGCGCGCGGCCAGGCCGATTGGTCCCGCTGTTGTCTTTTTCGCTTAGCTTCACCCATCGCATCTTTCCCCAGATTTAGCTGAAGGCCGCGACCACGGTTTCAATGGGGAGAAACAAGGTTCGGCTGTCGGCTGGATATTCGATGAACTCCGCGCACTTCATGTAGAAGCGTTTCGCCGCATCGTCCTTGGCGTGGACGAGCACCGCCCCGATGCCGATGCTCTGCGAGGCGACTGCGATACGGCGCAGGGCGTCCGAGAGAATGTCTGCGCCGAGCCCTTTGCCCGCATGGTCTCGGCTGACCGCGAGTCGCCCGATCACCGAAACCGGAATCGTGTCAGGGGCATTGCGCCGGACCTTGCCGGGCGCGACCGCACGCTCCACCGCCCCGGCGGAGATGCAGAAATAGGCAACCACCCGGTTGTCCTCACAGGCGACATAGGTGCGCGAGAACCGGCTTTTATTCTTCAGGGCGCGATGCCGCAACCAGTCGTTCAGCGCCGGCTCGCCGCAATCGAAGGCCGAAAGATCGTGGTCGGCGGTCAGGGGAACGGGGGCCGAAAGTCGAGGTTCGGGACGTTCAGTCTCACCTTCTACTTTTGCCATGTCGGAACTCGGCGCAGCAGAGATCGTAGCTGCGGTCCGGGCGCGGGGGGGGTGTCGAGCGCGTGCATGAAAGCATCATAGCGCTCGGAATCGAGCACGAAGAGCCGCTGGTCGAGCAGCACGTCGATCGCCTGCCGCCGGGCGCTTTCGATCATGAACTCGGTGCGCGTCTTGCCGAGGATCGCCGCTGCGTCGTCGATGAGCTGGCGGGTATGCGCCCCAATGCGCAGGTTGATGCTACCCTTCGTATCGGCAACCGAAGGGCGCTCTGCAACCGTAACGGCCGCAGTTCGCAGGCGTTCCGAAGATGACGAGCGACCTCTTGACATGCGCGGGCACGTACTCTCCCGTATCTACAATGTCAATACGAAAGCCTGCTCGGAGGTGACTCCCTTCAGGCCGCACGCCTGGCTTCGCCGGAGGTGCACCTCAGCGAAATGACGGCTACGACGGGATGACTTCAGATGCTGGCCACTACCCGACATTCGGTTCGCCCAGTCAAAATCCCATCCGATCCCATCCATCTTGCAGATCGCGCTCACCTGCTGCCCCGCCTGCCAGAAGCCGGCAACGTCGTCATGCACGGATCGGATAAGATCGCGGTTGCCGGCGCGCGGTCATCAGGGGTCCGATGGCTCCTCGGCCTGCAGGATATCGTAGACCGCTCGGACGGCGCCATGCGGCTCATGGCCGGGCTCGTCCTCCAGTCCACCGCCGCCGCGGAACCACTGTACCGCTTGCAGCACTTCGGCGGCGGACGCCTGCGTGGCCATGATACTGCTCACGACCGCGTCATCGATGTCACCGACCATGCGCCGGATTTCCGCGGCGCTCGCCGGCTTCCTGGCTTCATCTCGCATGACAGAACTCCATTCCGGAATCGTGATCGCCCTGCGATGCACAGGACGGGCGCCGGCATCGCGCACCTTGCGCGCGCGTTGGCATCGTCCGCCGCGTCGACAGCGGCGCGGATGTCCGTGTCGGGGCCCGGTGCTCCCTCCGCGGCACCGCGTGACGACGGGCTGCGGATGATGATTCGGGGCGATCGGGGTGCCGGTCAGCTTCCATCGTGGCACGCCGTCATGGCGCGGGCGATGGCGTCGCTGGCGTCGAGCACGGTCAGCCGCCGTGCCGCGACTTTGGCGGGTACGCGGAAAGCCGGGACAGTGTTGGCAACCGTAATCCCATCCAGGGCCAGTGTGGCGAACAGCTCGGGGGCACCGCCAACGAACAGCCCGTGCGCCGCGGCCGCGAACACTTTCGCTGCGCCGGCGGCGCGGCACGCCTTGGCGGCCCGCACCAGGGTGCCGCCTGTGCTGATCAGGTCGTCGACGATCACCACAGCCTTGCCTCGCACATCGCCCGCCAGCAGTTCGCCGCTGACGACACCGCTGCTGCGGTATTTCTCCATATACCCGCTGCCGACATCCTTGCGGGTCAGGTGCTCCAGCGCCTGGCGGAATTGCTCCGCCCGTTTGGCTCCGCCGGCATCGGGCGAGACGGCCACCACCGCCTGGTCCCGCAGCAAGGGCGCGAAATGTGCTGCCAGCAGCGGTGCATTTTCGATGTGCCAGGTCGGGCAGCGGAACGCATTCTCGAAGGCCGCCACGTTGTGCACTTCCAGCGTGATCACGCAGTCGATCCCGACGGCCTCGAACATCGCTGCGACGTAGCGGGTGATGATCGGGTCGTTCGGCTTGGTGCGACGATCCTTGCGCGCATAGCAGAGATAGGGCGTGATCGCGGTGACCCGCTGCGCGCCGGCATCCTTCAACGCGCCGCAGAAGAACAGCAGCCGGCACAATTTGTCGTTGCCGCTCGCGCTGGCATCGCCGTGCAGCGAATGCAGCACGAACACGTCATGGCCCCGCACATCCTGCAGCGGTCGCGTCTTGTGCTCGCCGTCTTCGAAGTTGCGCTCCTCGTGTTGCGCGAGAGCAATATCGAGGCGCCCGGCGACGCGTTCGGCAAGGTCGTGGCTGCCTTGCAGGCCGAAGAAAGACAGAGGGTGGCTGTTCATCGGTGTCTCCCGTCAGGTCTGGGCAGATGGGGCAAAGGCGCGTGCCTGCTCGAGCAGCGCGATCACCTCCTCGTCCCGTAGTTGCGGGAACTGCTGGTAGAACTGGCCGACGGCGAAAAAATCCGCAGGGGTGGTCAGGCACACCGTCTCGTCGACTTCCCGCCGTAGCGCCTTCAGCGTGTGCGGCGGGGCGACGGGGACGGCGAGGATCAGCTGTGCGGGTTTGCGCCGTCGCGTGGCGCGCGCGGCGGCCCGTACGGTGGCGCCTGTCGCGATCCCGTCGTCCACGATGATGGCGACGCGCCCGGCAATCGCGACGGGCTGGCGATCGCCGAGATAGGCATGACGACGCCGCTCGATCTCCTGCAACGCCGCCGATTTCGCTTCTTCCAGGTATTCGGGGGAAATCTCCAGAAGGGCCACAAGCTGCGGATCAATGACGAGTTCCGGCGTGTCGCCCTCGGCGATCGCCCCGATCGCCAGTTCCTGCTGAAATGGCGCACCGATCTTGCGCACCAGAATAAGGTCGAGGGGGGCAGCCAATGCGCGCGCAACCTCGAAGCCCACGGGAACCCCGCCGCGCGGCAATGCCAGCACGACCGGGTTCTTGTCCCTCAGCCGCAGCAAGCGTTCGGCGAGTTGCCTGCCGGCGTCATGCCGATCGGTGAAGCGCATGCGGAGCCTCCGCCAGGTCGATTGCCAGGTGCCGCAGGAACCAACTGGTTGCCAGGGCAACCACTGCCTCCAGTGTTCCCGGCTCCTCGAAAAGATGGGTCGCGCCGGGCACCACCTCCAACCGACGTTCGCAGCGCAAGCGGTCATACGCTGCCTGATTGAGGGCCAGCACCTCCGGATCGTTGCCACCGACGATCAGCAATGTCGGGGCGGCGACTTTGTCGAGTGCGCTGCGCGCCAGGTCGGGGCGTCCGCCGCGGCTGACGATGGCGCGCACGTCGTCGCGCGTGGCCGCTGCGACGAGGGCCGCGGCCGCGCCCGTACTGGCGCCGAAGAAGCCGAGCGGCAGGCCTTGCCCGATAGAGACGGAGCTGAGCCAGTTTGCGGCCTGCCCCAGGCGTTCCGCGAGCAGCGCGATGTCGAAGACATTCGTTCGGTTCCCCGCCTCGTTCTCGGTCAGCAGGTCGAACAACAGGGTGGCCACGCCGGCACGTTGCAGCGCGTTGGCCACGAAGGCATTGCGGGGACTGAAGCGACTGCTGCCACTGCCATGGGCGAACAGCACGATCCCGCGGGCCGGGGCCGCGGGCAGCCCGAACAGACCCTCTCCGCCATGCGGTGGAAGGGTCACGGAGACTGTCCGGCATGCGGTGGATGCCATGGCCAGGGTCCCTTCTATGGGGCGATTGGATGCGCGCCGTCGGGGGGGTGCATTGATCGAAATCAAGCGGGCAGGCCAGTACCCGACTTGTGTTGTGGGCTGGCGGCGGTCACCAGAGATGTGGCGCCTGCCAGGGCGGCAGGCATGCCTCGGCTGGCGTCCAGCGTGTGCCAGGGCAATCCGTTCCGGTGGGGTGGCAAAACACCGCAGGAGAACCCCAGCAGCCGGACATTCCGTCGTGACGCCAGTGCAACCGCGGCCTGCTCCGGTTCCCGCGTACAGTCCCCCTCCACCAGGACTGAGCATCCGGCCTGCAGGATGCGTGCAGCCTGGCACCACGTCGCCGTACCGGACGGATCGAGGCGCAACAGCCGCGCGCCTGGCACGGGCGGCGCCACGCCGGCGAGCATTTCTGCGAACTTGATCCTGGCGGGGCCCGTATCGCCGCCAACCAGCAGAAGCAAGGGTGGCTGCGGCGCCAGAAAATCGCTGCCCGCATCGATATGCCGCCGCGCCAGCGCAAGCACCCGCGCTGCCTCGGCGGGATCGGAACGGCGGCGCGCGTTGCCGGCCAAGGCATAGCTGCGTGTCGCGGCCCGCACGGCCAGGAACAACGGCAGGGCGCGCAAACCTTCCGTCTCCGGCGCGCAGTCCAGATAGGCGTTGAACACCGCATTGCCGAGATCGGTGCGGCCGCGCAGGTGCAGGTCCATCAGGAGGAAGGCAAGATCGAACAGCACGTCGATGCAGCCGATCTCATCGCTGAACTCGATGCAGTCGAACGGCGCAGGCTGGCCGGCATAGAGACAGACATTGGCAAGTCGCAGGTCGCCATGGCAGCGGCGTACCTTTCCCTGTTCGCGCCGTTGATCGAGCAGCGGCGCCACCTGGCCGAGGACGGTTCGGGCAGTGCTGCTCAGGGTGCCGACGGCGGCACCGTCCAGCGAAGCCGCAACCAGGGCGAGCTCGCGGTCATTGTCGGCAATCACCCGTCGTATCGCGTCGCTGCCGCCGAACGCCGGCGTGACTTCGGCCGATAGATGCAGACGCGCAACAGCCGCCCCGAGGGCATGCATCAAGTGTGGCGTCAGCCTGCCGCTTTCGGTCATGTGGTCGAACAGATCGGACTGGGCGAACCGACGCATCACCACCACGTGATCGACCGCTTGTCCGGGACCGTCAAACGCCAGCATGCCGCTCGCATCGCGATTGATCGACCGTACGCCGAGGTACAACGACGGCGCCGTCCGTCGGTTCAGCACCAGTTCAGCCTGGCAGGCGGCATGGCGCAGCGCGCGCGTCGTGTAGTCGAGCGACGCATAGCGGATCGACCGCTTCAGCTTGTAGGCGCGATCGGCGGCCAGGAAGACAACGGAACAATGGGTCTCGATCCGCGCCACCTCGCCATCCCGAAGGCCATAGCTTGCGGGACGCGACAGGAAGTCGATCACCGCATCCTGTACGTCAGCGGTGGGCGGTTCGATCATGGTCCGTCATCCGGTGCCATAGCGCGGTCCATCGCGGTCGTGAGCTGGCGAATCGCGTGGCTGATCGCCACTGGGACGACGCCTGGTTCCAGGCGCCGCAGCGCCTCCGGCAGTTGCGCCAGCGCGGCAGCGGCGTGCGTGCGTGCCTCAGCGAGGGTTGGAAGGCCGTCCACCCGCCGGCCGTTGCGCATGGCCGGCCGCAACAGGGGCTCGCCGTCCACGGGTTCGTCGATCAGCGCAATCGTATCGCCGGCGATCCGCCCATCCTGCGTGTAGCGGCGGTACACCTGCTTTCGCCCGGGCCACGTCGCCTTGCCCTCGCTGCGCTTGCGGCGCGGACGGCCAGCGTATTCCTGTAGCTTGTAGGCGCAATCCAGTGCCGGCGCATCACTGATGGTGGTCAGGCTGGTGCCGATCCCAAAGCCGTCGATCGGCGCGCCATTGCGGCACAGCGTCAGCAACTGCTGTTCGTCCAGTCCGCCGCTGGCGAAAATGCGGATCGCCGGCAGACCTGCCGCATCGAGGATGCCACGCACCGCACGCGCGTGCGCGCCGAGGTCGCCGCTGTCGAGCCGTACCGCGCCGATTGTGATGCCGTCTGCTGCCAGCCGTGGCGCGAGCCGCGCGACGATGGCAGCCCCACGCTCCGTGTCGTAGGTATCGATCAGCAACGTCAGCGCCTGCGGGCGCACGCGGGCGAAACGTTCGAAGGCTGTTGCCTCGTCGTCATGCGCCTGCACGAAGGCGTGCGCCATCGTGCCGACGGCCGGGATGCCGAAATCACGGTTCGCCAGCAACGTCGCGGTGCCGGCAAATCCCGCCAGGTAGCTTGCCCGCGCAGCCAGCAGGCCGGCTTCGGCGCCGTGCGCCCGGCGCAGCCCGAAATCCACCAACTGCTTGCCAGGGGCGGCAAGCACCATGCGGGCCGCCTTCGAGGCGACGATCGTCTGGAAATGCATCAGGTTGATCAGTCGGCTCTCCGCAAGCTGCGCCTGCGGCAGCGGCGCAGTGACACGCAGCACCGGTTCCCCGGCGAAGAACACGGTGCCCTCCGGCATTGCGTCGACGTCGCCGGTGAAACGGAAATCCGCCAATCCGTCCAGGAAAACCGGGGAAAACATGCCCGACGTCCGCAGCCACGCCAGTTCGTCCGGCGTGAACCGCATCGACTCCAGGAACTGCGTGGCCTGTTCGAGGCCGGCTGCCATGAGGAAGCCGCGCGTGGCCGGCAGCTTGCGGACGAACAGCTCGAAGACGGCGGTTTCCGCCATGCCGTGCGCGGCGTACGCCTCCAGCATCGAGAGTTCATAGAGGTCGGTCAGGAGCAGGCTCTGCTGAAGCATCGGCACATATGCGCGGCAGGTTACCGCGGCCCCCCTGATTTTGATGCATCATACCCGGACGGCCGCCGCCGGGACTTGATGCAGGTCAAGGCTGCTTGCCGACAAGACAGCCACCCTCGCCGACGGCCGGCATCGCCATGGGGGCCGGTTCTGGAAATCCTCTGATGGGGCAACCGGTATGGACCCGACCGCCAAGGTTGCAGCCGCGACAGACCTGAACGTCGGAAGTGGGAGCCTGGACGATGTCCAACAGGACAAGCGGCCATTCTGGACGGACCCGGTCGATGCGCCGCTCACCCGATTGCGCACCGATCCGGGAGGCCTGACCACCGCCGAAGCGACACGTCGGCTTGCCATCCATGGCCGCCGCCGCGCTCTTCCTGCCATTTCTGCCGATGCTGCCGATTCAGGTGCTGCTGAACAACCTGCTCTACGACGTCTCGCAGACCGCCATCCCGCTCGACTATGTCGATCCGCAGGCGACGGCACGACCGATCCGTTGGGATATTGGGTTGATCCAGCGTTTCATGCTGGTGTTCGGGCCGATCAGTTCCCTGTTCGACTTTGTGACGTTCTACGTCATGATTGCACTGTTCGGTGCAGACGAAGCGCTGTTCCACACCGGTTGGTTCATCGAGTCGCTGGCCACCCAGGTGCTGGTGATCTTCGCAATCCGCACACGCCGCCGGTTGGCTTCTTCGCGTTTCTGGCCGCTGCGGTTGTCGGCTATCTCGCGCTGGTCGAAAGCGTGAAGGGAGCGTTCTACGAACGCGACGCCAGACGGCAGCGCCGTAGCACCACGAGGCGTACGCGCCATCCATGACCGGCTTCGCGGCGCGGGCAGCGCCGGCGCTGTGGGCGTTGAGAGGGGGGCATGCGATGCAGCTTGCTGCCGGCCTATATGGGCTCCCCCGCGGCGGGCCACAGCGCTCGAACGCGCACGGGCAAGGCGGCTTTCACGTTTTCGGTCAACCCGGCCGCGACGTGCCGTTCCAATGCGGCGAGGACACTGCGTGTTGCCAGGCGGGCATTGACCGATCGAATGTCCTGAAAATGTGCGGCAACACGGGCGAGGAATTCGTCCTCCGTGTTCAGCCGTTCCGGATCGGCGCCAATATGGAACTCATCGTAGTACGCGCCGCGCACCAGGAGCGGCAATTGCGCTCCCAGGTGCGCGGCAAGGCCGAGCGGCAAGCGATCACGCAGGGTTCTCAGGACAGCTCCCAGGACATGCCAGGCGACCTTTCTGTCGGGCCCGACTGTTTCCATCACCTCATCGAGCCAGATGTTCGTCGTCTGCAGCGTCTTGTCGAATACATCGAGGCCTGTGGTACTCATCATTTCCTCCAACGATGCGCGCTGTCCCGGGCTCGCCTCACGCCTGGAGGGGCTCCTCCTGCCTGCCGGACGCCTTCAGTCCCGACGGTCGTGTATTCGGCGCATCGTTACGCCGCTCAAGCGGCGTTGACCGGGATCGTGCGCTCAGCGTGGATGGCTTCGGGCTTCTTTGGCAGCGTGACCGTGAGCACGCCCTTCTTGAAGCTCGCTTCGATCTTCGACTCATCGACGCCGGCGGGCAGCTGGAAGGAGCGGCTGAATGCCCCAAAGCGGCGTTCCGACAGGTAGTAGCCTGCTTGCTTTTCTTCTTTCTCCTCCTTCTTTTCGCCGCGGATGGTCAGCGTGTCGTTCGCGACCTTCAGCTCGATGTCCTTCTCTGTCATGCCGGGCAGTTCGGCCGTGACCTCGTAGCCCTTCGGCCGCTCGACGATGTCGACCGCCGGCGCGGCCGCCTCTCTCCGCCAGAACGCGTCAATGTCAAACAGGCTGCGCGGGGAGGAGCGCCACGATCCTGCGTCGAAGTCCTCGACGAGACGATCCATCTCACGACGCAGGCGCTCGAACGGCCGCCAGATTTCCGGCAGCACCGACCGCGCCGGTTGCCCTTGTTCGAGCTTCGCGGGAACCTTCGTCTCAATGTTTGCCATGGTGACTGCTTCCTCTGATTTTGGGGCTGGACTGTTCCAGGGCGTCTGTGTCCAATGGACTTATAGCGCCTTCCAGGATCAGGCTGCGTTGATCCAGGTCAAGTATTAGATTTCCGTATCAAGAATGCCTGGATGACAATCCAGTATACCATTGTTGGATTGGCTCCATATTTCTGGGGAAATAAGTGTGGCCTATACATTTCATTCACTGTTTCGTGTGATTCGTTGATTGCCGCTATTACAGCAAACCTGTCTGGCAATGGACATCGATATGGTTGATTCAAATCAATGCGTAACCCGCCTGATGCGACAACTCTCCACCATTGCCTGCGCCTGCTGACCTCGCCGATCACACGGGAGTATACGTCATGCAGATAAGCCGCGACGATCTCCTCACATCCTATCGAAAAATGTGCACGATCCGTGCATTCGAGGAGCGCATCCACAAGGAATTCGCGACCGGCCAAATTCCGGGCTTCGTCCACCTGTATGCGGGCGAGGAGGCCTCTGCGGTCGGCGTGTGCATGCAGTTGAACGGCATCGACTACATCGGCAGCACCCATCGCGGCCATGGCCACTCCATTGCCAAAGGCTGTGATCCGCTCGCCATGATGCAGGAGATCTATGGACGCCGCGGCGGCCTGGGCAAGGGCAAGGGCGGCTCCATGCACATCGCCGATATCAGCAAAGGCATGCTTGGCGCAAACGGGATTGTCGGTGGCGGACCGCCGCTGGCCTGTGGCGCGGCCTTGTCGGCCAAGGTGCGGCAAACCGGTGGCGTCGCGGTCGCCTTCTTCGGGGACGGTGCGTTCAACCAGGGCACCACCCTGGAATCGATGAACTTCGCATCGGTCTACAAACTGCCGGTCTATTTCGTGCTGGAGGACAACGGCTACGCCGAGTCAACGGCCAGTTCCTGGTCGATCGGCGGCCATCACCCGGTGCGCCGCGCGGAAGGCTTCGGCATCCCCGGCGAGCGGATCGATGGCCACGACTTCTTCGCCGTCTATCGCGCGGCCAAGGGCGCGGTCGAGCGGATGCGCGCCGGCGAGGGGCCGCAGTTCATCCATATCGAGTTCACCCGCTACTACGGGCATTTCGAGGGCGATGCGATGACCTATCGCCCGCCTGGCGAGGTGCAGGAAGAGCGGAAATACCTCGATTGCCTGAAATTCTTCCGCGGCCGTGTCGCCAGTTCGGGTCTGCTGGAAACGAGCGAGTTGGACGCGATCGACCAGGATGTGGCGAAGCTGATCGACCAGGCCGTGGCCGAGGCGCGTGCGGCACCGCCGCCGGCCGCCGAGGACCTCACCACCGACGTTTACAGCGCCTACTGAGGGGGGATGCCACGATGAGCAGGAAATCTTTCCGCCAGGCGCTCAATGAAGCGATGCGCCAGGAAATGGAACGCGACCCCACCGTCATCGCCCTCGGCGAGGACATCGCGGGCGGGATGGGGGCCAAGGGCGCACAGGATGCCTGGGGCGACGTGCTGGGCGCCAGCAAGGGCCTGTTGCCGGAGTTCGGCCGGGGCCGCATCTACGATACCCCGATCAGCGAGAGTGCCTTCATCGGGGCCGCCGCAGGGGCTGCGGTGACCGGCCTGCGGCCGATCGCACAGCTCATGTTCGTCGACTTCTTCGGCGTCTGCGGCGATCAGATCATCAACCAGATGGCGAAGTTCCGCTACATGTTCGGCGGCAAGGCCACGACTCCGGTGGTGATCCGCACGCTGTTCGGCGCGGGCGTGCGGGCGGCGAGCCAGCACAGCCAGTGCCTCTATCCGATCTTCACCCATGTGCCGGGACTCAAGGTGGTGATCCCATCGTCGCCCTATGAAGCCAAGGGCCTGATGATCCAGTCGATCCGCGACGACGACCCGGTGATCTTCTTCGAGCACAAGGCGATGTACGACGACCAGGAGGAAGTGCCGGACGAGCCCTATGCGATCCCGCTTGGCCAGGCCAGGGTGGTGCGGGAAGGCGCCGACGTGACGGTGGTGGCGATCGGCCGGATGGTGCAGTTCGCCAGCCAGGCAGCCGCCGCGCTCGACAAGGACGGGATCCGGTGCACGATCCTCGATCCGCGGACGACGTCGCCGCTCGATACCAACGCGATCCTGCGGAGCGTCGAACGGACCGGACGGCTGGTGGTGGTCGATGAGGCCAGTCCGCGCTGCGGGATGGCTGCCGATATTTCCGCTTTGGTCGCGGACAAGGCGTTCCGTTCGCTGCGGGCGCCGATCCGCATGGTGACGCCGCCCCACACGCCGGTGCCGTTCGCCGCGGAACTTGAGGACCTCTACATCCCAGGCCCGGCGCGGATCCAGGCGACGGTCACCGAGGTGGTGAAATACAACTGATGGCCACGATCCACGCCCTGACTGTTCCCAAGCTTGGCCTGACGATGAAGGAGGGTGCGGTCGCGGTGTGGCACGTGCCCCTGGGGGGTGCGGTGAAGGCGGGTGAGCCGGTTGCCGATATCGAGACGTCGAAGATCACGGCCAGCTACGACGCGCCGTGCTCTGGCGTGCTGCGGTGCCAGGTTGCCGCGATCGGCGAAATGCTGCCGGTCGGCGCACTGATCGGCGTTGTGGTGGAGGGGGAGGCGAGCGAGGCAGAGATCGACGCCTTCATCGCCGCCTTCACGCCCGAAGAGAAAGTTTGACGAAGAGAAAGTTTGACCCATGGCAATGCAGGCGGCGTTCCTCTTCCTGGCAGGCGGGGCAGAACCGGCGACCCATCGTTGCACGCTGCGCACGCCGCAGGTGGACCTGACCGTCATCGGCGTGCCCGACTATTCAGCCGCAGAGGCAGTCGCCCGCGATCTGGTTGCGCATGGAACTGTCGCGATCGAACTGTGCGGCGGTTTCGGCCATGCGGGTGTCGCACGCATCGTCGCTGCGGTGGATGGCAAGGCCGCGGTCGGTGCCGTTCGCTTCGATGGCCATCCCGGCCTTGAAGGCAAGAGCGGCGATGCTGTCTTCGCAACGGCATGATGACGGGAGATGGACATGACGGCGCATCCGCCACGCGAATTCCCGATCGTGGAGAGCTACGACTACAGCCTGTTCGGACCCGTCGAACTGCGTCCGCTGAGCAATATCCGCAAGATCATCGGCCGCCGCCTGCATGCCGCCTGGGCCAACGTGCCGCAGGTCGCGCAATTCGATGAGATCGATCTGACAGCACTCGAAATGCTGCGTGCAGACCTGAAGCCGAAAGCGGAGGCGCAGGGCATCAGGCTGACCCTGCTTGCATTCGTCCTGCGTGCCTGCGCCAAGGCGCTGCAGGACTATCCCGAATTCAACGCCTCGCTCGACGACAGCGGCGAGAACCTCATCCTGAAGAAATACTGCCACATCGGTTTCGCCACCGAGACGCCGGCCGGGCTGTTGGCGCCGGTGGTCCGCGATGTGGACCGGAAGGATCTGCTCGAGGTCGCCGCCGCGATTGCCACGCTGGCGGACAAGGCCCGTAGCGGACGGCTGGCGTTCAGCGACGCGGAAGGCGGCTGCTTCTCGGTCTCCAACCTGGGACAGTTGGGCGGTACCGGCTTCACGCCGACGATCAACGCGCCGGAGGTCGCGGTGCTGGGTGTTGCCCGCGCGGCCCGGAAGGTGGTCGAGTTGGACGGCAAGTTCTTGGCGCGGCCGATCCTGCCGCTGTGTCTCGTCTACGACCACAGGGTGGTGGACGGGGCGCAGGGCGGGCGCTTCATGGCGGCGATCTGCAAGCGACTCAGCAATCCCTCGGAACTGGTGGGGTAGGTCACCGGCCGCTGACCGGGCCGGCTGCTTGACCGGTTTCTTACATGCGGCGAACAGGAAGTACCGACCAAATGAGCGCAGGCCGCCAGGACGGCACGTCATCGAAGGAGGATCCCGACATGAGCGAAACCGTGGACAGCAAGAGCGAAGCCGACATTCGTGACCTGATTGCAGCACGCGCCTACGAGCTATGGGAGAACCAGGGACGACCGCACGGTAGCGACCTGCTCCATTGGAGGCAGGCCGAAGCGGAAATGCGGGAATGCATGCAGCCGGCATCGGCCAATGGCAATGCCGCGCAGACGCAACAGGCTGCCGCAGCGGAATAGGTGGTCCCGATGCGATTTCGATACGGACCGACGGCTCGATCAGCCGGACGTCCGGCCGCGAACTGACCAGGCGCCGTGGCATTCCAGCCGCGGCGAGACTGGAAGACACGTTCAGTGCAACGGGGCGGATGTGCAGGCCAAGCCTTCCAACAAGGGAGATTGCGTGATGCGCTCTGGTCTCGTTGCCTTGTTTGTCATGCTCGCGAGCCTGGCAATTCCCGCGTCTGCACATGCGTCAGCCATGACGCTCTGGTCATGGTTGCCGCCGACTGCCGATCCTGCAACCGGGGCCCGACCAGGCAACGAGATCGGTACCGGCATGTCGCTGCCGATGTCCGACAAGGCGGGCAACATAACCCCTCAGGACACCGGATCCGCCCTTGCCGCGCGTCTTCCGACGCCCGCGGTTGACGACAATGCCGCGGCCCGGGACTTCCTGATCGCCGCACGCAACGCGCTCGCCGCCGGGCGAACCGGAGAGGCACAAGAGGCGCTGGAGCGGGCCGAGACCCGCCTGCTCGACCGCTCGGTGCCACTGTTCCAAACCACAACCCCCATCCAGGATCCGATGGCCGAACGCATTCAGCGCGTGTTGCACACGCTTGCCACCGGCGACCGGATGCAGGCGATGCAGGTGCTGGAGCAGGCGATCGCGGCCGCACCCTCGAACTAGCCCCCGGCCGGGTAACGCGCTGGCCGGGAGCGACGCCGGTCTTGCGCGTCCGCGCCGGGGATACGGAAGCAGCGCTTCGGCGCAAAACAGGAGACAGTTCCGTGGCCCATAAGCAAGTGCTGTTCCGCGCAGCCGCCCGGGAAAAGATCCTTCGCGGCGCCACGCTGCTGTGCGATGCGGTCCGGGTCACGCTGGGCCCGAAGTCGAAATCCGTCCTGCTGCAGAAGAGCTACGGAACGCCGATCGTCTGCAATGACGGCGTGACCATCGCCAAGGAATTCGACCTGCAGGACCCCGAGGAGAACCTCGGGGCCCAGATGCTGCGGCAGGCCGCCGAGAAGACCGGCGACAATGTCGGCGACGGGACCAGCACATCGACGATCCTGGCGCACGCAATCTTCTCGGATGGGTTGCGCAACGTCGCCGCAGGCGCCAGTGCCATCGATCTGAAACGTGGCCTCGATCGAGCCGCCAGGGTGGCCATCGATGCCCTGCGAGAAATGTCCCGCGAGGTCAAGACCCGCAAGGAGAAGGCCCAGGCTGCCACCATCTCGGCGCACAACGACGCGGCGATCGGCGAACTCGTTGCCGACGCGATGGAAAAGGTCGGCGGCGATGGGGTGATCACGGTCGAGGAATCGAAGACCACCGAAACCGCCTTGGAAGTGGTCGAGGGCATGCAGTTCGACCGGGGGTATATCTCGCCCTACTTCATCACCAATGGCGAGAAGATGATCGCCGAACTCGATGATCCTTACATCCTGATCTACGAGAAGAAGCTGTCGGGCCTGCAGGCGCTGGTGCCGCTCCTCGAGGCGGTCGTCCGCACGGGCCGGCCTCTGCTGATCATTGCGGAGGATGTGGAAGGCGAGGCGTTGGCAACGCTTGTGGTCAACAAGTTGCGGGGCGGGTTGAAGGTCGCGGCCGCGAAGGCCCCCGGTTTCGGCGATCGCCGCAAGTCCATGCTCGAGGACATTGCCGTGCTGACCGGCGGCCAGATGATCAGCGAGGATATCGGCGTCAAACTCGAGAATGTGACGATCGCGATGCTGGGATCCGCCAAGCGGACAGTGATCGACAATGAGAGCACGACAATTGTCGGCGGTGCCGGCCAGAGGGCCGATATCGACTCCCGGTGCAGCCAGATGCGGCGTCAGATCGAGGAGACGACGTCCGACTATGACCGTGAAAAGCTGCAGGAGCGGCTGGCAAAGCTTGCCGGCGGTGTCGCGGTGATCCGCGTCGGCGCACCGTCCGAAGCGGAAATGAAATCGCGCAAGGAGGCGCTCGATGATGCCATCAGCGCGACCAAGGCCGCGGTGGCCGAGGGCATCGTGCCTGGCGGGGGCCTGGCATTGATCCGTTGTGTTGCTGCCGTCGCGCGGGAAGAGGCGAAGTGCGAGGGCGATGAGCGGACCGGGGTGCAGATACTGCGGCGTGCGCTTGAGGCCCCGACCCGTCAAATCGCGGAAAATTCCGCTGTCGATGGGGGCGTGGTGGTTGCCCGGATGCTGGAGGGCCAAGGGGCCTATGGCTTCGATGCCGCGCGAAAGGAGTATGTCGACCTCGTGGAGGCCGGTATCATCGATCCGACCAAGGTGGTGCGGATAGCTCTGGAGAACGCCGTCTCCGTTGCGAGTGTGCTGTTGCTGACCGAGGCGACCATGACGGAGATCCCCGAACCCCGCAAAGACCGTTCGTTGGAACCCGAGATGGGACTATGAGCCATGCGCGACCGTTGGACCGATGTGCGCGATCGATGGCTGGAAACCGGCGAAGGACGCGCGACCAGGCCGGTCGGCGCGCCGTCCCCGGGTCTGTCTGGCCGTCCGAAGCCCGATCCTCATCCTGCCCCGCCCCCGCCAATCGAGCCGCGTCCGCATCCGGATCCGTTCCCCATCCCGGAGCCGCCGGCCGTTGCTCTTTGATGCGGTGACGGCGTGGCACGCCGACAGCGCGATCGGCAGCGGTGCCGGCGGGTGCAACGGTTCGCGGCTGTTCGGTCGGACATATTGCGGGCGCAACGTCATTGGCCCGCGTGCGGTCTTATATACCCAGTGCCTCAGGGAGCCTGGGGGTTCTGTGCGCCGATGAAATGGAACCTGTCTGTGATCAGCGTCTCGATTTCGGCGCGATAGCGGCCGAGATTGTCGAAGAAGCCATCCACGGCTGCCTTGAAATCGGCGA
>JARLIJ010000139.1 GCA_031291795.1 Acetobacteraceae bacterium
CGAAGCGAAGGCCTTGCTGAAGGCGTTCGATCTACCGTTCGCCAACTGATTTTTGGAAGACCCCCGGGGTATCCCGGCCGGTTCCGGAGGAAGAAGACAGGATGGCCAAGCTTTCACAGGTCAACCGCAACAAGGCGCGGGAACGCATGGCGAAGCGTGACAAGTCGAAGCGCCAGACGCTGAAGGATGTGGTGATGGACCGCACCCTGCCGGTGGAGGACCGCTTTAACGCGACGCTCAAGCTGGCGCAGTTGCCGCGCAACGGTGCCAAGGTGCGGGTGCGCCTGCGCTGCGAGCTGACCGGCCGCTCACGCGGCAACTACCGTAAGTTCAAGCTCTGCCGCATCGCGCTGCGCGACCTGGCCAGTTCGGGACAGATCCCCGGCATGGTCAAGGCGAGCTGGTAAGGGGACAGGCCAATGTCACTATCCGATCCCCTGGGCGACATGCTGACACGCATCCGGAACGCGCAACGCGCGCGGCATTCGGTTTGCGTGGCGCCGGCATCGAAGCTGCGGGCCAATGTGCTGGGCGTGCTGAAGCGCGAAGGCTTCATCCGTGGCTACATGGCCGAGGAACTGCGGCCCGGTGTTGCGCAACTGCGCATCGAGCTGAAGTACAACGAGGGCGAGCCGGTCATCAAGGAGATCCACCGGGTCTCCAAGCCGGGCCGGCGCGTCTACTCGAAGATCAAGGAACTGCCGCGGGTCTACGCCGGCCTGGGCATTTCCATTCTCTCCACGCCCCGGGGCGTGATGAGCGATGCAGAAGCGCGCGCTGCCAATGTTGGCGGCGAAGTGCTCTGCCGCGTGTTCTGAGGAGGCGCGGGGCATGTCGCGCGTAGGAAAATACCCGGTCCCGGTCCCGGCTGGCGTCCAGGTGGCGATCGCCGGGAGCGTGCTGTCGGCCAAGGGCAAGCTGGGCGAGCTGAAGCTGAAGCTCACCGACCTGGTCGAGACAAAGGTCGAGGACGGCAAGGTCTCTGTTGCGCCCAAGACCGGCGAGGCGCAGGCGCGGATGATGTGGGGCACCACGCGGGCGCTGATCGCCTGCATGGTGAAAGGCGTCTCCGAGGGCTACACCAAGTCGCTGGAGATCACCGGCACCGGCTATCGTGCCGCGGTGCAGGGCAAGAACCTGGAGATCAACCTGGGCTTCTCCCATCCGGTCGTCTATCCGGTGCCGGAGGGGATCAAGATCACCTGCGAACGTCCTACTTCGATCAAGGTCGAGGGGATCGACAAGCGGCTGGTCGGGCAGGTTGCCTCGGAAATCCGAGCGTTCCGTCCGCCGGAGCCTTATAAGGGCAAGGGCGCGCGGTACACGGATGAGGTCATCCGCCGCAAGGAAGGTAAGAAGAAGTGAGCGCCAAACAGGATCTGCTGCGGGACCGGCGGCGCGAGCGTCTGCGGTTCCAGCTTCGCCAGAAGGCCTATGGCCGGCCTCGGTTGTCGGTCTTCCGGTCTGGCCAGAACATCTACGCCCAGGTCATCGACGATGCGCAGGGCCGCACGCTTGCGGCTGCATCCACGCTCGACAAGACCTTGCGCGAGGCGTTGAAGACCGGCGGCGACAAGGCGGCGGCGACCGCGGTCGGCAAGCTGGTGGCCGAACGGGCCCTGGCGGCCGGTGTCAAGCAAGTCGTGTTCGACCGCGGCTCTTACCTGTACCACGGCCGCGTCAAGGCGCTGGCCGAAGCCGCCCGCGAAGGCGGGCTGGACTTCTGAAGGATATATAGCGCATGGCACGTGAACCCAGGGAAGGCGGCCGGGGCCGCGAACGGGAGCGCGATCGCGACGGCGACGATGGCGTTATCGACAAGCTGGTCACGATCAACCGCGTGGCCAAGGTGGTAAAGGGCGGCCGTCGCTTCGCCTTTGCAGCCTTGGTGGTGGTGGGTGACCAGAAGGGCCGCGTCGGCTACGGCGCCGGCAAGGCCCGTGAGGTGCCGGAGGCGATCCGCAAGGCCACCGAACGGGCCAAGCGGGCCATGATTCGGGTGCCGATGAAGGAAGGCCGCACGCTCCACCACGATGTGGACGGGCAGTTCGGCGCCGGTTCAGTCATCCTGCGCTCCGCCACGGCGGGCACCGGCATTATCGCCGGCGGTCCGCTGCGTGCGGTGTTCGAGACGCTGGGCATCGGTGACGTCGTGGCCAAAAGCCTCGGCAGCCGCAATCCGCACAACATGGTCAAGGCGACGTTTGCCGCGCTGCAGAAATGCGCCAGCCCGCGCTCCGTGGCCAACCGCCGCGGCAAGAAGGTGGCGGAGCTGTTCGGTCGGCGCGATGCCGCGCCGGCGGCGGAGGCGCAACCCAATGTCTGATGCGCCGAAGACGAAGGTTCGGGTGACCCAGATCGCCTCGCCGGCCGGCCGCAAGCCCGGTCAGAAGGAGACGCTGACGGGCCTCGGATTGAACCGGATCCGCCGCTCGCGTGAGCTGGAAGACACGCCATCGGTGCGGGGCATGATTCGCAAGGTGGCCCACCTGATCAAGGTGGAGGAGGTGGGCTGACATGGAACTCAACGAACTGCGCGACAACCCCGGCTCCCGCCTGAAGTCCAAGCGGCTCGGGCGTGGCATCGGGTCGGGCAAAGGCAAGACATCCGGCAAGGGCGTCAAGGGCCAGAAGGCACGCGAAGGCGTGGCACTGAACGGCTTCGAAGGCGGCCAGCTGCCAATCTATCGCCGACTGCCGAAGCGGGGCTTCTTCAACCATTTCCGCAAGGAATATGCCCCGGTCAACCTCGGCACGCTGGAAGCCGCGATCGAGGCCGGCAAGCTCGACGGCAGCCAGCCGATCACCGAGGCCATGTTAATTGCTGCTGGCCTTGGCGACGCCAACCTGGCCGGCGTGCGGTTGCTGGCTGAGGGCGAGATCAAGCGGGCCGTGACGATCACCGTCTCCGGTGCCTCGGCAGCGGCCAAGGCCGCGGTCGAGCAGGCTGGCGGATCGGTCACGACCACTGTGGCGCCGAAGGTCAAGGCCGAAGCGGCCGCGTAAGGTCTATCGGATCGGACGAACGCGAGGGCACGAGGGCGGCCACCACCGCTTCGTGCCCTCATGTGCGTCTGGGGCGGGCCGGTGTGGGGTATTTCGGGATCGGGGCATGCCGGTACCGCAATGAACCGGCCCAAGGCATGCCAGACCGGAATGCCGATTCCGAGCAGATGCCGTCTCTGGACTAATGTCGCTACGGCTACATGTCTGAACAGGTTCTTTCTTCGCCTTGCGCCGCGTATGCTCGCGGCGGACAATAGGGCGCGACCAGCGAGGAACACACCATGGCGTCGGCTGCCGAACAGCTCGCGGCAAACCTCAATCTCGGCGTCTTCTCGAAGGCCACCGAACTTAAAAAACGCATCTGGTTCACCCTGGGTGCGTTGATCGTCTATCGCATCGGCACCTACATCCCGGTGCCGGGCGTTGACGCCTCGGTCATGGGCGAGATGCTGCAGCAGCACAGTAACGGCATCCTGGGCATGTTCGACATGTTCACCGGGGGCGCGCTGCGGCGGATGACCGTGTTCGCGCTGAACATCATGCCCTACATCAGCGCCAGCATCATCGTGCAGCTGATGTCGGCCGCGATCCCCTCGCTGGAGACC
>JARLIJ010000140.1 GCA_031291795.1 Acetobacteraceae bacterium
ATGCCCCAGATCAGAACAAGAACGAAGCGGACAGATCATGAGCTACGAAAACCGGACAGATTGATTAGCTAGCGACACCCCATCAGACTGCGACGGACCGAAATCCTCCCAGGGGGACACTTGTCTCGGCATTGAGTCATCGATGCGGCGACCCGAAATGAGTGGCCTCGACCTGCGCGGCCACACTCACCGGCGGCAACAGGTTGCCGGCAAGCCGGAGCGGCGGCGGACCAGCCTCAGGCGAACTCTGCCTCGCTGAAATCGTCCGGCTCTGCGTAATCCTTTAGCCGCGCGATATCGTGCAGGACCACGCGTGCCCCGTGCGTCTCGACGCCGACGCCACGCAATGCGGCGAAGGCACGCGACAGGTTCTCCTGGCGGCATCCAAGCCGGGCGGCCAGCAGGCGCTTATCGAAGGGAAGCCGAAGGCTCGCGCTGTTTCCCGCCGGATCCTTCGACAGCGAAAGCAGATAGCAACCGAGTCGCTGCGCCGTCGTGCGCAGCTTGAGGTCGCATACCTGGCGAACCAGCGCCCGGAAATCCTGAGCCTCCGCGCGCATCAGCGCAGCTGCAAGGGACGGCGCATCCTGCAGGAGCGCCAGCAGGTCGGCAGCCGCAAAAACCACCAGGCGGGACTGCGCCACGGCCTGCGCGTTCAGGATGTAAGGCAGCCGTGCGAGCACCGTCGCCAGCACGAAATGACCGCCGGGTCGAACGACGTCGACCACAGCGGACACGCCGTTCGGGGCCATGTTCGAGAGCGCGACCTGGCCCTCGATCAGGACATGCAACCGGTCGGCGAGCTCTCCCTGCCGGCACAGCAGCGTGCCATCGGTTGACGCGATGAGTTCACCAATGTCCGACAACCGGCGGAGGACGCCTTCATCCAGGTCGCGGAATATCGGCACATCCCGCAGGATACCGGGTTCAGGCCGCGTTTGGCGCGACGGCACCGTCGACATTGGGCTCATATCCGTCATGAATGTGCTTCAACCGCCGCTCGTCATCGGTCGCGTCAGCCAGATGCCAGACGTTCACAGATGGTCATAGCGTAGCAAATTGACCTTGATCAACCGGCTCCGTGAGGACACGTGAACCAACACGGAAAATTCATCCTCCGCAAGCGATTCCCGATACGGCGGATAAATCGACGCCATGCGCCTCGCCCCACTGGCAGCGCCCGGCAGGACAATGCACAGCCATGATCGGCGACGGGTTCGCCCCGGCTGCGGGCACCGGCGCAAAGCGCGTCCCGTTGCGGGCAGCACCCCCGGGAAACCATCCCCCATCAACGATGCAAAAAGGAAACCCCACATGTCTGAGCCAGGGCGCGCTCTGCCGCAACCGACACCGGAAACGCAGCACTTCTGGGACGGCACGCAGGCCGGGGAGCTTCGGCTCCAGCGCTGCGATGCCTGCGCAAAGGTCTATTTTCCACCGCGCCCATTCTGTCCTGCCTGCGCCTCGCGCACGGTCAGTGTCTTCAAGGCCAGCGGCAAGGCCCGGCTCTACAGCTACGTGATCCACCATCGCCCGGTGCCCGGCTTCACGCCGCCCTATGCGATCGCGGTGGTGGAGCTGGAGGAAGGGCCGCGCATGATGACCAACATCGTCGAATGCCCGCAGACGCCCGAGGCGCTGCAGCTCGACATGCCGGTCGAGGTCGTGTTCGCCCCGCAGAACGACACGATCACGCTGCCCCTGTTCCGTCCCGCGAAAGGCTGACCCGATGCCGCATAACACAGTCGCCGTCGTCGGCGCCGCGGAGACCACCAAACTCGGGGTCGTTCCGGACATGTCGCAGATCCAGTTGCACGCCGATGCTGCGCTCAATGCCATGGCCGAATGCGGCCTGAAGCCCAAGGACATCGACGGGATCGCCACGGCTGTCGAAACCCCGGTGCAGCTTGCCCATTATCTCGGCCTGACGCCGACCTGGGTCGACGGGACGTCGGTCGGCGGGTGCTCCTTCATGATCCACGTCCGCCACGCGGCGGCGGCGATCGAAGCGGGGCTGGCGAAGACCATCCTGATCACGCACGGCGAAAGCGGCCGCTCGCGCGTCGGCAACCCGCCGCGTAGCGTGCATCCCGCGTCGCTGAACGGCCAGTTCGAACAGCCGTTCGGTCCGATGGGACCGCCCAGCCTGTTCACCATTCCGGTGCTGCGGTACATGAAAACCTACGGCGTGACCGAGGAGCAGATCGCCCAGGTCGCCGTCGTGCAGCGCGAGTGGGCGTCGAAGAACCCGCGTGCCACGTTCCGCAACCTGATCACCACCGAGGACGTGCTGAACAGCCGGATGATCGCCTGGCCGTTCCGGTTGCTGATGTGCTGCCTGGTGACCGATGGCGGCGGCGCGTTGATCCTGACCTCGGCCGAACGCGCCAGGGACTTCCCCACCAGGCCGGTCTATATCCTGGGCACGGGCGAGAGCGTCGAGACGCCGATGGTGAGCCAGATGGAGGATTTCACCAGCTCGCGTGCGTTCCGCGTGGCCGGTCCGACCGCCTTCAAGGAGGCCGGCATCACGCACAAGGACGTCGACCACCTGATGATCTACGACGCCTTTGCGCATCTGCCGATCTACGGGTTGGAGGATCTGGGCTTCCTGCCGCGGGGTGAGGCGGCGTCGTTCATTGCCGGCCGGAACACCGCACCCGGCGGCAAGCTGCCGATGAACACCAATGGCGGCGGCCTGTCCTACATGCATTCGGGCATGTACGGCATGTACGCGCTGCAGGAGAGCGTGCGCCAGATGCGCGGTGTCGCGCCGGCGCAGGTGCCGAGGGCGAAGATTTCCGTCTGCCATGGCGTGGGCGGCATGTTTGCCGCGTCGGGCACGATCATCTTCAGCAACCAGGCACCGTAACGCAACGCTGCGGGAGCGGGGCGGCCGACCGGATTTCGTCGATCATATCAGCGAAGTCCGGCCGTCTGGCATGGTGGGGTCGTACGGAGGCATCGTTGCGACGATGCCTCCGGCCGATCCGGGGTCAGCCGCAGGCGACGGAATAGATGTCCTTCACGCCCTGCGGCAGGGACATCGCCTGCCACGTCTCGCCGCCATCCTGTGTGCCGAAGATCTCGCCGTTGTAGCGCGCCCCGATATAGACCTGGTGCGGGTCGCGCGGATGCAGCCCGACGGACATGACCGTACCGTGGACCTGTACCTTGTCGAAACGGTGCCAGGTCTTGCCGGCATCCGTGCTGCGATACAGCGCGCCGTCATGACTTGCCGCTGCCACGCTCAGCGCCGCGTAGTACGTGTTCGGGTTGGACGGCGAGACCCGGATATCGCGCCCGTAGGTTACCGGCGAGAACCGGCCGACTTCCAGGTCTTGCCAGCTCTTGCCTTGATCCTTGCTGCTGAACAGGCCCATGCGGACGGCGAGGACGACGGTGTCCGGATCGGCCGGACTGATGGCGATCGCGTGGCCGTCCAGCATGCCCTCGGCAAAGGTGTCGCTGACGATCTTGCTCTTCAGATGCGGCAGCTGCGACAGGCGGATCAGGTCCGCGCTGCAATCTTCCCAGGTTTCGCCTGCATCCTTCGTGTGGATGACGCCGTTGACTTCGAGTGCTGCGAAGATCTCGTTCGGGTTGGTCGGATGCTGCGCCATCCGCATCACGCGCACCGCGAATGGCGCCGTCGCGCGATCCTTCACGCCGGGATTCGGCAGTTTGCGCCAGGTCTCGCCGCAATCCTCGCTGCGATAAACATCGACCGGCGAGCCTCCGGCGTAGACCAGGTTTGCATCACCGGCGTCCACCAGGAAGGACCAGATCTGCTTGCCCTGGTCGGGGAAATTTGTGCGCTTGAACGTCGCGCCGCGATCGGTGCTGCGCCACACGCCGTCCGACGTGCCGGCAAACACGATCGCCGGATCCTTCGGGTGCACGCTGACGGTGTGCGTTTCCAGATGCGTCAGTACATGCTCCCACGCACCGCCTTCAGCCGCACGACGGAACACACCAACACTGCCCTTCTGGTCGGCGCGCCCGACATAGCCGGCGACACCCGCATAGATGTTCGTTTGATTTGCCATTGTCCGCTCCTCCATTCCCGCAATCACGCTACGCTCGAACCCGCCCGGTGGCCAAGCACCGCATGGCGCGCCCCTTGGCCACGGATCACCGCGGGCGTAGCCTTCAGACGGGAACCAGGAGGGGAGAACGCCATGCCCAACGTGTCAGCGGAACAACTGACGGAGATCGCCAAGGGGCTGCTGGTTTCGGCAGGCGCGTCGGCGGCGGAAGCCGAGGTCATCGCGCGCTACAACATCGGCGCCAACCTCGTCGGCCACGACTCCCACGGCATCATCCTGATCCCCCAATATATCGAGCGCATCAAGGCCGGCCATATCGTGCCGCAGGCGCCGTGGACGATCGTCGAGGAATCACCGACCACCACCGTGATCGACGGCAACTGGGGGTTCGGCTACGCGGTCACCGACCGGGCCATGCGTTACACGATCGAGAAGGCAAAGACGCAGAACGTCGCCGCCGCAACGGTGTTTCGGCAGAGCCATATCGGGCGGCTCGCCTCCTATCCGCTGCTTGCGTCGGCGGACGGCATGATCGCGATGATCACCGCCGATTCCGGCCGCAGCCCGAAGCACGTGGCCCCCTTCGGCGGCGCAAAGGCGCGGCTTGGCACCAATCCGATCTGCTTCGCCATCCCGTCCAACCTCGACGGGCCGTTGGTGTTCGACATGGCAACCTCGGCAGCGGCGGCCGGCAAGATCAATGTCGCCACCGCCCGCGGCGACCAGGTGCCAAATGGCTGGCTGATCGATGCCGAGGGCAAGCCCAGCAACGATCCGCGCGTCCTGCGCCAGGGCGGCGCCCTGCTGCCGCTGGGCGGCACCGAGGGCTACAAGGGCACCGGCCTCGCCGCCATCGTGGAGATCCTGTCCGGCCTGCTCACCGGCCTGGGTTTCGGCGTGGAGCCGACCGGGCGCCACAACGACGGCTGCTTCATCGCGGTGTTCAACGTCGCCGCCTTCCGCAAGCTCGACACGTTCAAGCAGGAAGTGACGGAGTTCGCGCAATACCTGAAGGCAACGCCGCCCGCCGAGGGCTTCACCGAGGTGTTCTATCCCGGCGAGATTGAATTCCGCAAAGAGCAGGACCGCCGCAAGAACGGCGTGCCGATCGAGGACGCAACGTGGAACAAGCTGCGCGACCTCGCCCAGGGGTATGGGATCGCGGAGCGGCTGGGGCTCTGACAGGGGCGGCAGCAAGCAAAGGTTGGGGCGCTGCCCCAAACCCCGCCAAGGGCGACGGCCCTTGGAACCGATCCATGGGTGCTCATCGAGATGGGTCCAGGGGCCAGGCCCCTGGCGGGGTGGGGGGCCGCCGCCCCCCCGTGGTTTCGTATAACTTGGTGAGGGAGACCCGGGGGAGGGGCGTGACGCCCGCGGTGG